>NZ_QGKS01000226.1 GCF_003172935.1 Micromonospora sicca
GGCGGGCGGCTCCGGGTCGGCGCAGACGTGGTCCGGGTCGGCGGCGGCCCGGGAGAGGGCGGCCACCTGCGCGGCGAGCGGGTCGTCGGCTGGCAGGTACGCCCGGCACAGCTCCTCGGCGAGCGTCAGGTGCTCGTGCGAGGCGCTGTACCGGCCGCAGTCGCGTTCCATCGCGCCGAGCTTGGCCAGCATCTTGATCCCGCTGGGGTGGCCGTCGCCGTACACCTCGCGGTGCAGCTCCCAGGCGTCCTGGAGCCGGTCCCGGGCGACCTCGCACTGGCCCCGGGCGTACTCCACGGTGGCCAGGTCGGCGTGGGCGGCCAGCACCCGCATCGACTCGGGCCCGTCGCGGGCGGTCAGCTCGATGATGACGTCGGAGTAGAGCCGGGCGGCCCGGGCGTCGCTGCCGACCCGGTGCAGCACGGCGGCCAGGGTGGCGGCGGCGGTGATCGTCCGTTCGTCGGCGCGGCCGTAGAGGCGGGTGGCCGCCGCGTACGCGAAGGCGGCCCAGCCGCGGGCGGAGTGCGGTTCGCCGAGCGCGACCAGCACCCGCGCCTGGAGCCCGGCGGCGTCGGCCAGCTCGGGGGAGGCGTTGGCCGGGCGGGGATCGGCGTCGGTCAGCGCGTCGGCGAGCAGTCGTTGGGCACCGGCCAGGTCGCCCGCGGACACCAGGTGGTGCGCCTGGACGGTCAGTTCACCGAAGCCGGAGGACACGCCCCATCGTGGCCGCCCGGCGACGGTAAGTACAACCCCCGGAGGTGATCGAATCGGTCAGGAACCGGTCAGGTGGTCGGCCAGGGTCTCGCTGATCCGCCGGAGCTGGTCGACCTGGGCCGGGCTCAACGCGTCGAACAGGTGCCGGCGTACGCCCTCGACGTGGCCGGGGGCGGCGGCGGCCAGGGCGGCGAAGCCGGTGTCGGTGAGGACGGCGAGCTGCCCGCGCCGGTCGGTCGGGCAGTCCTCGCGGCGGATCCAGCCGGCCGCTTCGAGGCGGGCGGCGGCGTGCGAGAGGCGGCTGCGGGAGGAGCCGGTGGCCTCGGCGAGGTCGCTCATCCGCAGCCGTCGGTCCGGGGCTTCGGAGAGCCGGACCAGGATCTCGTAGTACGCGTGCGGCATGTCCGCGTCGCGTTGCAGCTCGCGGTCGAGGGTGTCCATCAGCGCCCGGGAGGCGGTCAGGAACGCCCGCCAGGTGCGCTGCTCGTCGGGGTTCAGCCACCGGGTCATGACGCCCATCATAGCCGCACTGATTGAACGCTCAACTAAACCGCGTTACCGTGGTGGCCATGGGAATCCACCGGCTCAACCACGCCGTCCTCTACGTCAGCAACCTCGAGCGCAGCGTCGCCTTCTACCGCGACGTGCTGGGCTTCCGTCCGGTGGCGATGACCCCGGACGGATTCCGCGGCGCGGCCTTCCTCCAGGCGCCCGACTCCACCAACGACCACGACCTCGGCCTCTTCGAGATCGGCGCGGCGGCCGGCCGCTCGCAGGCCGGCCGGGCCACCGTCGGCCTCTACCACCTCGCCTGGGAGCTGGACACCCTGGACGAGCTGGCCGCCACCGCCGAGCGGCTGGCCGCCGCCGGCGCCCTGGTCGGCACCTCCGACCACGGCACCACCAAGAGCCTCTACGGGCAGGACCCGGACGGCCTGGAGTTCGAGATCGTCTGGATCATCCCCGCCGACCTGCTCGACGACGACGCCCTCGCCGCCCGCAAGCGGATCGGCCGGCTCGACATCGACAAGGAGCGACAGCGCTACGGCGGCCAGACCCGCGGCGGGGTGGGCATCTCCATTCCGGCCTGAACCGCCGTGCGGTAGAACGGCAGGATGTCCACCGACGCCATCCTGCGCGAACTGCTCGTCCGGCAGCTCGACCACTGGCTCCCGGGGGCGCTGCACCGCTCCCGGCGGGCCACCCTCGCCCTCGCGTACGCCGGCGGCGACGCCGGCGGCGCGGACGCGGCCCTGGGAGTCGTGGCCGAGTTCGCCGACCGGCTGCGCGGCCGGCGGCTGACCGTGCTGGTGGTCGCCGACGACCCCGACCTGCCGGCCCGGCTCGGCCCGATGGAGGCGACCCTGCCCGCGGACGTCGCGGTGCACGTGGTGCCCGGGCACCCGGACCGGCTGCCGGTGGCGCTGAAGGCCGCCGGCGCGGCCGGCGCGCCGCTGCTCACCGTCGTCGACGGCGCGGAGCCGACGCCGGCCCTGCTGGCCGCCGCGGCCTCCGGCCGCCCGGCCGAACTGCTGCTGGTCACCGACGTCGGCCGCGCACCGCGGCCGGCGCTGACGGCGGCCGGCTTCCCGCTGGTCACCGAGGTCGACCTCGTTCCCGCCGACGACGCCCCGGCCCGGCTGTTCGCCTACGCGACCGGCTCCGACCGCGGCCTGGAGGCGGTGAAGGACGCGCTCTGGGCGGTCGACGAGTACGCCGGGGTGCGCTACCGCGACCCCGCCGACCCGGCCGGACGGCTGCTGAACATCACCCTCGACCCGGAGCCCGGCCCGCTGCGCCGCGAGCTGCTGGCCGAGCTGGCCCGCTCCGGCCCGCGTACGGTGACCGAGCTGCGCCGCTTCACGCTGACCTCGACGGTCTACCGGGCCGCCGACGCGAACCGCGCGCTGACCTCGCTGCTCGCCTCGGGCGCGGTGACCCGGGACCCGGAGCACGGCCGGCTCGGCGGCGAGGTGCTGGTCAGCGCCGCCGGGTCAACTGTCTGACCGCGATGGACGCACCGGTGGCGATCACGCCGATGCCGAACACCTGCTGGACGCCGGGCGGGGTGCCGGTGAGCCACCGGCACCCCGCTCGACCTCGGGACGTCACGTCCGGGACTTGTCCTGTTTCCAGGAGAGCGGCCCCGGCAGGTCCACGCGGTGGGCGCGGGACTTCGAGTTCCAGGACCAGCGGCCGATCTTGATGCTCCAGGAGGAGAAGCCGCTCTCGGTGAAGTTGAGCACCAGCGGCCCGTACTTCTGACGCTTGCGGAACTGAATGCCCATCACGGGCTCCTCTCGTCGCCTCCCTGCCTCTGCGGCATCGAACATGCCCGAAACCGCGTTTCGCGAAACCGTTGCTGATCCCATCGTCAGGTCTCAGCAATCCGTGCGTTTTCGCATGGAAGGTCCGTAACGGTGTCACCGCAATGTGAGGGTCGCGGTGTCCTGATGACGGTCTCTCGCTTCCGCCTGCCGCTGTGGTGGCAGGGTTGCGCCACCTGCCCGCCCCGCCCCGGCCATACGGCTGGGGAGGGTGACGCGGGTCTTCTGGTCGGCTCCACGAGGCTTCGGCGCTTTCGCGCCCCGGTCTCCGGCCACTCCGGTACCGGTGGTGCTGGCCGCCGCAAGGGCGGCGAGGTTGCAGGCGGCGTTAGCGTCCCGGTCCATCACCAGGCCGCATACATCGCAGCAGAAAGCGCGCGTGTGCAGCGGCAGTTTGGCTTTCACCGCGCCGCACCCGCAGCAGGTCTTCGAGGAAGGGAACCAGCGATCGGCGACATGGACCTGTCCACCGTTCCAGCCGGTCTTGTAGGTCAGTTGTCGCCGGATCTCTCCGAATCCGGCGTCGGCGATCTTCCTTGCCAGGCGCCGATTGCGGAGCATCCCGGCGACATTCAGGTCTTCGACCACCACCGTGCCGTACTCGGCGCTGATCGCGGTAGTGAGTTTGTGCAGCGCGTCGGTACGCAGGTTCGCCACCTGGTGGTGTACCCGGTTACGTTCCGCGTTGGCTTTCAGCCACCGTTTCGAGGGCGTCTGGCCGGTGCGCCGGTCCGGCCCTTGGCGGCGGGAAACCCGCCGCGACAGGCGTTTGAGGGCCTTCAGGGCGGTGTCGTAGTGGCCCGGGTTGGGCACGTGGCGGATCTCGCCTTGACTGTCGGCGAGGACGGCGAGGCATTTCACGCCCAGGTCCACCCCGACCGCGACGTCCGGGCGGGCCGGGGTGCGCTCGGCGCGTTCGACCTCGACTTGGAAGGAGACGAACCAGCGCCCGCGCTCGAACCTCACAGTGGCGCAGAGGATGCGGGCGCTGCCGCCTGCGATACGGCGCTCAAGCTTGCGTGTGGATTCGTGGGTGCGGATCGTGCCCAGTCTGGGCAGGGTGACATGACGGCGGTCCGGCTCCAGACGGATCGTGCCGGTGGTGAATCGGCAGGCCAAGCGCGCCTTGTGTTTCGACTTCCGGCGGGGCACACCCATCCGCCCGCCCTTGCGCTGCCCACGCTTGGACTCGGCGTAGTTGTCAAACGCCGCGGCGGCGTTGGCGAGGCCGGTGTTGTAGGCCTCCTTGGAGTTCTCCTCCCACCAGTCGGCAAACCGCGGATCGGTGCGCTTGACCTGATTGAACGCCTTACGCAGGGCCGGCAGCGACCACGGCCGCCACTGGGTCAACTCCGGCCCGGCGAGCCCGTAGGACTCTTCGGCGCGGCGCTGCCACCACGACGCCGACACCCAGCCCACCGCCCAGTTGTAGGCCGCGCGGGCTGCGCCGCAGTGCGAGCGCAGCGCCTGCTCCTGCGCGGCGTTGGGGTCCAGAGCGAACCGGTACGCCTGCACCACGAAGCCCGGCCGCGGCTGGAACTTCTTCACTCGGCCTCCGCTGCGGCGCGCAGTGCGGCGTCGGCCCGGTGTCGGGCCGACCGGCGCCCGTACAGGCGGGCGCACATCGAGGTCAGCACCTCGGTCATGTCCCGCACCAGATCATCGCTGGCCTCCTGTGCATCGAGGATGATCAGGCGACGGCCCGCGGCGGCCAGGGCGGCCTCCAGGTGCTCCACACCGAAGCGGGCCAGGCGATCGCGGTGCTCGACCACGATCACCGCCGCTTCGGGGTCGGCGAGGACACGGGCGAGTTCGCGACGCCGGCCGTTCAGTCCGGAGCCGACCTCCGTGACGACTTCACCCACCGCAAGCCCGACCCTGGTCGCTCCCGCGACCACCCGGGCAACCTGCCGATCCAGGTCAGGCTTCCGGTCGGACGAGGACACCCGGCAGCACGCCACCACCCGGCCAGCCGCAGGGACGTCAGGCTCCTGCACCAGCCAAGTCCCGGTAGCGGTACGCACCACTGGCACGGGCATCTTGCCGTCCCCAGCCCACCGCCAAGCGGTCTGGTAATGCACACCGTTGCGTGCCGCCCACTCGCCCAACCTCACACGACTATCCTATAAGGACACTGATAGAAGATGAAACAACGCGCAACAGCTAATAACCCCGTGGAATCCGCACTGGACGGTGCCCCGGACTCCCGTCTGAATCTCTAGTCAACGGGTAGGTCTTAAGGGGTGACAAATGCTGGTGGAGAAGGGTTGTAACAAAGTATGCGGCGCGCATCCCACTGTGTGGAAGGGCGTTGACCGGGCCGGAGAGCGCCCGGCAGCATGAGGTCATGTCGCAGCGGGACGAGCTTCTCCTCACCGCTCGCGTGCACGTTGACCTGGTCCGGCACGCGAGCGCGCTCTGTTGAGCTGACCGGTTCCACCGGCTCGGCTTCCCGTCCTCGCACCTTCTCCGCCCGTCCGCTCCCGTCGCCGGCGCACCGTCGCCCGGCCCGGTGCGGCGTGCCGTCGCGCCCTCGTGGGCTTCCTCCACCCATCGTGGACAGATCAGGAGATCCCTCCATGGCCTCACCCCGTCAACCGTTGCGGCGCACCCTCGCCGCCGTCGCCCTGCTCGCCTTCACCACCACCGCCCGCTGCGGCGCCGACGCCGCCCGTGAGCTGGTGACGGCGTGACCAGCGTGGACCGGCCGGGGGCCGGCGCCGTCGAGCTGCGCCCCGTCGACCGGGACCTGTTCCGCACCCTGTTGCGGCGGCAGGCGGCCACGGTCACCGTGGTCACCGCGCCCGGCCTGGCCGCGAACCGGCACCTGCCGGCGCTGCCGCCGGCCGGCTTCACCGCCACCTCGTTCACCTCGGTGTCGCTGGATCCGCCGCTGGTGTCGTTCTGCCTGGGCCGGGAGTCGTCGAGTTGGCCGACTGTGGAGCGGGCGGAACACCTGGCGGTGCACCTGCTCGCCTCCGGCCAGCAGGAGGTGGCACCGAACGTCGCCACCAGCGGCATCGACCGGTTCGCCACCCACCGGGGCTGGACGCAGGGACCGTTCGGGGTGCCGCTGATCGACGACGCCCTGGCGGTGCTGCTGTGCCGGGTGGTCCGCCGGATCGAGGCCGGCGACCACACCATCGTGCTCGGCGAGGCCCTCGCCCTGGGCACGGGGGAGGACGGCGACCTCCTGGTCCACCACGGCGCCGGCTACACCACCACGTTCGGGCCGTGGCCGTCGCCGTGGTGACCGCCGCGGCGGCGGAGGACCTGCCCGCCCTCGACCGGGCCGCGCTGGACTACCCCGAGGCGGTCCGGACGCGGTGACGCTGGGCCGGCGCCGCCGGGCGGGGCGCCGGTGCGGTCGCTATGCAGCTGATGTCGTCAATGAATCGGCCGCGGGGACCCGTCAGCGGGGCTCCCAGGCGTCGGGGCGGGCGATCAGCTTGCGGACGTGCCCGGGCAGCTTCCCGCTGGCCATCTCGGCCAGGCTCACCTCGTCGACGACCTGGCGGACGGCGGCGCGGACGGCCACCCAGAGCCGGGGCAGGTTCTCGGCCGCGCCCGCGTACTGCGTCTCCTCGGGGCGCAGCCCGCGCACCCCGGCCAGCGGGCCGTCGACGGCGCGGAGGATCTGCCCGATGGTGACGTCGCGGGGTGGGCGGGCCAGGGTGTAGCCACCCTCGGCGCCGCGCTGGGCGCGGACGATCCCGGCCCGGCGCAGGTCGGCAAGGACGGCCTCGAGGAACTTGCGGGGCATGTCCTGCTCGGCGGCGATGGCCTGGGTGGACAGCAGGGCGGGGTACGCGGTGGCCAGGCTCAGGGCCGCCCGGACCGCGTAGTCGCCACGCGCGGAGATCTGCACTCTGTCATCATGCCCGGCCGTTGGGCACCGGCGCGTCGGCGGGCGGGCGCGGGCGCACCATCCGGACAGGTAGGGGCTGTTCCCGGACGGCCCGGAAGGCTCCCGGGCTGACCCCGACCTCGCGGGTGAAGAACCGGCCGAAGTTGGTCGGCTCCGGGAAGCCGAGCCGGCGGCCGATCCGGGCGATCGGCTCGTCGGTGGCGGCGAGCAGCCGGCTGGCCTGCAACGCCACCCGCTCGTCGATGACCTGCTTGGCGCTGCGGCCGGTCACCGCCAGGCAGGCCCGGGTGAGGGTACGCACCGAGCAGCCGAGCTGCGCGGCGTAGTCCTCGACCCGGCGGGTGTGCTGGTAGCCGCGTTCCACCTCCCGGCAGAGCCGGTGGAAGGTCTCCGACTCGGGGCGCGGCGCGGGCCGTTCCTCCGCGGCGCCGAGCAGGCTGAGCCGCAGCAGCAGCACGGCGAGCTGGTGCCGCAGCAGCGCCCGGGCGGCGGGCACCCCCCGATGCCGGTCCGCGTCCACCGCCAACTGGGTGACCTCACCGATCACCGCGTCCTCGTCCTCGCCGGCGAGCTGCCGGTACGTCGGCACGGCGTCCGGGTCGACGTCCAGCCCGCGCAGCGTGCCGGCGCCCCAGCGGACCACCGTCGCGTCCAGGTGGGCGCCGAGGCAGCGCAGCACCTGGCCGGGGCGGGCGCGCAGCAGGGTGCCGGGTCGGCAGGGCAGCGCCCGGAAGTCCAGTTCGGCGCTGCCGTGTCCGCCGGTGACCAGGATCAGCAGGTCGGCGTCGAGCAGCACCGGGCGGCGCCAGCCGGGTTCGGCCGCCAGGTCGCCGAGCGCGCCGATGGTGATGTCGTCGGCGTCCCCCTCGGCGGGGGACAGGTCGGTACGGGTGGTCGGGGAGAGCTGACCGGGAGTGACCATCGTCCCGACGTTAACGGTCTCCTGCCCAGCTTGCATCTCGACGCCACGACTGCGGGGGTGGGCTTGTCGCCGCAGTCGCCCGCCGACTAGGTTACCGATCGGTAGCGCCCGGGTCGGCGGACCACCCCCGGCCCCGCCGACTCGCGATGGGATGGGCATGACGGATCTGTTCTCGGTCGAAGGCAAGACGGTCCTGGTCACCGGCGGCTCGCGGGGGATCGGGCTGATGATCGCCCGGGGCTTCGTGCGGGCCGGCGCGAAGGTCATCATCTCCTCCCGGAAGGCCGATGTCTGCGAGCGGGTGGCCAAGGAACTCTCCGCCGAGGGCCATTGCGAGGCGATCGCCGCGGACCTGAGCCACGACGAGGGCGCGCAGGGGCTGGCCGCCGCGGTGCGCGAACGTACCGACCGGCTCGACGTGCTGGTCAACAATGCCGGCGCGACCTGGGGCGCACCGCTGGAGGACTATCCGGAGGCCGCGTTCGACAAGCTCTGGGCGGTCAACGTCAAGGCCGTCTTCCGGCTCACCACCGCGCTGCTGCCGGCGCTGCGCGCGGCAGCCAGCGTCGACGACCCGGCCCGCGTGATCAACATCGGGTCGATCGACGGTCTCCGGGTGCCGTTCATGGAGGTGTACGCGTACTCGGCCACCAAGGCGGCCGTGCACATGCTCACCCGCAGCCTCGCCCACCAGCTCGCCGGCGAGCGGATCACGGTCAACGCGATCGCGCCCGGACCGTTCGAGAGCAAGATGATGGCGTTCGCGCTGGACGACCCGGCCGCCCGGTCGGCGATCGAGCAGCAGGTGCCGCTGGGCCGGATCGGCCGCCCCGAGGACATGGCGGGCACGGCGATCTACCTGTCGTCCCGCGCCGGGGCGTATCTGACCGGAGCGGTGATCCCCGTCGACGGCGGGATCACCACGCACGGCTGAGTCGGGCACGCCCACGGCGTACCCGATCAATGGTGGCCGGAGCCGCGCGGACTCGGCAGATCCGCGCGGCCCCGGGTTGCGTGGTCAGCGGCCGGCGAGCAGCCGGTTCACCGCCGTGTCGACGTCCAGGTGCTCGGCCTCGCGGCCGCGCGGGACGACGACGTAGGTCCGCCGCAGGAAGCGCACGAGCACGCTGCGCGGGACCTCGAAGAGGGCGTTGCCGTCCGGGGACGACAGCGCGAGCGCGACGAAGTCGCCGCGCGGGGTGGCCCACGGCCAGACCCGGACGTCGCCGATGCCGGCTGGCTCGTCGAGCCCGGTGACCAGCAGTTCGCGGGCGAACGACCAGCTCACCGCCTCACCGCCGGCGGATTCGGCGTGGAACAGGACATGGACCGCATACGGGTCAGCAGGGTCGTAACGCAGACTGGCACGCACCGGCAATGCGGTGGCGTCAGGCGCGACGAGCCTTAGCGACGTCTCGACCTCTACGGTCGTCGGTCGGATGACACTCATGGACGTTCTCCCCCCGGCACCGCTGCGGAACGCGCGTGTCCCGCTTTTCCCATACTCAGGTGCTACTCCTGGCTACGCTCCGCCATACGCTGACTTCACCCAGTGGTGGGAAGACGGTCGGAAAGCCTCCGAGAATGTGAAAATTCTTCTAGGATTTGCCGATTCGCCCAGACCGTGGTGCCGCCCGGCATCGGGTGGTTCAGTCGTCGACTTACTCCGGTAACGTCCAGTCCTCAGCAGGGGTGACGGTCCCGGGCGACACTGGGGGTGGAAATGGTCAGGAGGGGTCCCGCAGTGGATCCGACGACCACGGCCGACCCACCGAAAGGAGCGGCCCGAGCAGCCGAAAGGCGGGGGTACGGGGTGTCGACGGAGCGTTCCGAGGGCGGCTCCCGCGGCTCGTCCGGCCGCCCTGGCGTCCCCGTCGTCGCTCGGCGTCGCAGCAGCTGGCGCGAGCGGGTGCACACCACCCTCGAGCTGATCCGGGCCAACCCCACCGGCCGGATCACCCTCAAGATCTTCATCGCCATCGCGGGCGCCATCGTCGTCACTGTCGGTATCGCCCTGATCCCGCTGCCCGGGCCCGGCTGGCTGCTGGTGATCGCCGGGCTGGGCATCTGGGCGGTCGAGTACCACTGGGCGCGACGGCTGCTCGGCTTCACCCGCCGACATGTACATGCCTGGACGCGATGGGCGACGAGTCGGTCACTACCGGTGCGGATCGTGCTCGGCGCGGTCGGCCTCGCCTTCGTGGCCGTGGTGGTGTGGCTGTCGCTCAAGTACAGCCTCGGGATCGACCTGGTGGCCCGGGCGCTGCACTACCTCGCGACGCACTGACGACCCGGGTTTTTCGTCTGCGTTCTCGATCGGGTAGAGTCATCGGCGCTGAGGGCGATTAGCTCAGCGGGAGAGCGCTTCGTTCACACCGAAGAGGTCACTGGTTCGATCCCAGTATCGCCCACGCAGGTCAAAGGCCACTTCCCATTCGTGGGGGTGGCCTTTCTGCTGCCCGTACAGCAGCGAAGTACAGCAACGGTCATCTCCCGAGGGAATCGCCGAGGCGCTTGAGGGCGTCGCGGGTCGCCTTTGACGAGACCTGCGTGTAGATCTCCATGGTCACGGAGAAGCGGGCGTGCCGGAGGATCTGCATGACGACTCTCGGATGTACGTCGAGGTCGGCCAGAAGGGTGGCGCAGGTGCGCCGCGCGTCGTGGACGGTGATCGGCTTGACTTTCGCCCTCTCGCATCGGGCTTGCCAGGACCGTTGGAAGTTGCGCGGCTCGATGGGTGTGCCATAGCGGGTGGTGAAGACGAGATCCGTTTCGTGCCAGGCGTTGCCGGCGGCTGCTCGTGCGTCGTCCCGTTGTGCCTTCCTGATTCCTAGTGCCGTGGCGCAGATGTCGGGCAGGGGGAGGGTGGCGTCGGATGCCTGAGTCTTGGTGTCGCGGTGCAGGAGCTGGCCGCGAACCCGTTGCAGTTGGCGGCCGATGGTCAGCTCGCCGGCGTCGAGGTCGACGTCCTCCCATGTCAGTCCCAGGGCCTCGCCTTTGCGTAGTCCGGTGAGGAGGACCAGGGCGTAGGCGGCGTAGAGCGGGTCCTCGGCGTGGCGGGCGGATTCGAGGAACTTGCGGGCCTCGTCGCTCGACCACGACTTGCCCCGGTGCCGGCGGACCGTGGCCAGGGTGACCGACGCCGCCGGGTTCTTGGCGATGAGATCTTCGGCCTGGGCGTGGCTGAGGGCCGCCCGCAGTGCGGCCCGGATGTCGCTGACCGTGCGCGTCGACGGGACCGCCCGGCAGCACCGGCCGACCGAACAGCATCGCCGCCTGTCCTTCGGCCGGGCCGCGTCCTTACCCTGCGCGCAGCACTGGCAGGTCCGAGCCACCTGGTTGATCCATGTCTGCACGTCCCGCGACTGGAGCCGGTCGAGCCGCTTGGCCCCGAGGCCCGGAGTGATGTAGCGGCGGACGATTGTCTCGTAGGTTGCATAGGTCAGCGGTGCTCGGTTCGGCTCGATGATCTCGGCCAGCCACCGGGTGAGGAAGCTGCCGACCGTCGGGACGCTGGTCGCCACCGGTCCCTGCTTCGCCTGCTGGTGCAGCTTGATCCACTTGTCGTAGACTGCCTCCCGCGTCTTGCCGTAGACGTACTTGCGGGTGCGCTTGCCGTCCGGCTTGGTGACCCAGACGTAGGCGGCGAAGCCGTTGCGGTACGGGAAGATCGAGCCTTCGCCGTTGGCGCGGGCACGGGCTGGCATCAGGCGGCCTCCTGGCGCTCGACCTGCTGGCGGATGTAGTCGTCGACCCATTTCGGGAGGATTCGGCGGTACTTGCCGTCCTTGATGGAGCGCAGCTCGCCGGTGGCGATCTTCATCTTGACCTTGGAGATGCCGAAGCCGAGCAGGACGGCGACCTCGGCGGGGGAGTACCAGCGCGGGGTGAGGTCATGGCTCATGCGGCCGCCCCGGCGAGCCAGGCTTCATGGGCGAGTTCTTCCCGGCCGACGCGTCTGCTCTCCCGGCGCTGTCTGGCGGCGGTGTTAGCGAGGAGAGCGTCACCATCGCTGAGCCAGCCGGCCCCGACATAGGTGAGCGTGGCGACGGTGATGCTGTCGGTGGACTCGTCGTCTTCGGTGCGGCGGTAGGTGGCGCGGGTGTCGCGGAGCAGGCCAAAGGTGACGGAGTAGCGGCGGGCTTTGGTGAGGAAGTGGCCGCCGAAGCCGAGCATGTGTGCCCAGCGACGCAGCCCGGCGTAGGGGGTCGGCTGGCCGTCAAGGGGGCCTTGACGGCCGCCGGTCGTTGCGGCGCCCGCTGCCATGGCGTTGTGGGTGGGGCGGCCGAGTCGCCAGCAGGCGTCGATGAGGCGGGCGAGGTGGTCGCCGTCCGGATCGGCGTAGTCGCCGATCGTGGCGGCGGTGAGTCGGGTAGAGCGGTGGCCCGTGGCCTCGGTCGACTTGGTGGCGTACTTGGCCAGGTAGGCGGCCACCTTGCTGTCCGTCAGCTCGCCGCTGGCGCTGTTGACCCGCCGGACGTCAACCTGCTCGCCCCAGGCGACCACCCAGCCTTCGGGCCGGTCGGGATGCGGCGGCGTGGTGACGGTGATCCGGCGGGCGGCGGCGTGGACGGCGTCCTCCAGGTCGTCGATGGTGATGGCGGCCGGCGGGGGCGCGATCGTGTCCGGGTCGTCGGGGGCGACGCCGTCCAGGCGCAGCAGGACGTGGAAGTGAACCGCTGCTCGACGCTGCATCTCAGCCACCTTGCCGTGCGACACCCGCACGGGCGGCACCCAACGGACCTTGCCGGAAGCAGCGACCACCCGGACGAAGGGAATGCCGCGTCGGCGGCAGAGGGCGGCGAGGTGGCGTTCGATGGCCTGCTTGGTGCGCCGCCACAGCTCGCCCGCGAAGTAGTTCCACACGACCTGGTGGCCGTGGTCGTAGCAGTCCAGGCACAACGGCTGCCCAAGCCGCGGATCGTCAGCGTCGTGGCGGGCGAAGCACACGGCGGGCTGCCCGTGTGGGCAGGTGCCGGCGGTGCGGCGGGCGTGGCAGGGGTCCGGGCGGCAGTCGCAGCGCTGCCGGGTCGAGCAGCTGTGGCGGCGGACGTGCCGGTGGTGGACCGCGCCGAACGAGGGCGCGGTAAAGGTGGCGAAGACGACCGGGTGCCGGCCGACCGAGGCAGGAACACCCTTGCCGCCGGTCAGACCGCAGCGCACGACCTGGTAGGCGTCGCCGGCGTAGACCCAGGCACAGTCCGGGCACTGCGTTTCCCGGCGGTTGCCGCACGCCTTGTAGAGCGTCCGATCGGGCAGCTCGTCGGTGTGCTGCTCGCTCACGATCCGGCAGGTGTCGGTGTCGACGGCGGCAAGCGTGCCGGTCAGGCGGATGGGGCGAGCGCAGCCGCCAGCGGGGCGGGTGTGCTCCAACCAGCCGGGGAACTCCGGCGTCGCGGCGCGGTAGAAGGCTTGGGCGTCACGGCCGGCGGAGAGGCCAGGCCGGGGCGGGTCGAGAGGGGTGGACAGGATTCTCTCCTCGCGGGGTGGCAGGGACGGGAGACGAAGCACCACCAGCCATGGACGTCTGTCCGCTGGTGGTGTTCGTCGTGTCTCCTGGCACCGCCGGAAGGGCGGCTGACGCCGGAGGGCGGATTCGTGGTGGTGCCACTCTCCGCCGATCGATCATGTCCTTTCGCGCTCGTGGACTCGGTGACTGAGGTCGGCACGGGTAGGGACCTGGATATCGGCATCCGGTTACCGCAGGCTGCCCCACCGTTGAGGTGCGAAGCCGGGCCATCGTGGACGGCAGGTCAGGCCGTGCTGGACCGCTCAGCGGATTCAGGGGACCGGCACTGCGGCCGGTGCGATCGAGACCCGGCGGAACGTGGGCCCGCATCAGCGGCAGGAAGGCCGCTCGGCATCTCGGAAGTCGAGTCCAGCAATCCGGCAGGAAGGCCGCGCTGGCGTGCTCGACGAGCGCCAGAGTAGCACCGGGTGCCGACGCGTCAACCCGCCGTGAACCTGCTGTCGAGCCAGTCCGGTCGCAGGCTTGGTCCGGTGCTGCCTACAGGTCGATGCGATTTTCGACCGATCGCTGAACCGGACCGGTGTACTCGGTGAGGCTGAAGCGGCGATGCCCGTCGCTGGGGTGCACGGTGACGGCCGCCCTGCTCTCGTCTTCGAATCGCAGCATGAAGACGGGATCGAGGTCGCACAGGAATGCAAAGGCCTCTTGGTCCTCGTCGCCGTCGCTGACCAGGCGACCGCGGGCCTCCCAGCCGGCGTCGGCGGCGGTAATCACGACGGCCACCTCGACGCTGCCGAGCAGGGTGGAGGAGTTCGCCCACCAGTCCAGCCAGCAGCGGCCCTCGAAGCGGTCCATGCCGTCATCTTCTCAGGGCGGAGGCCCGGCCGGCTGCCGGCCGAGTGGGAGAACTTTCTTTACATCGATCAAGGCGGCCCTTGACGGGCCGCACGCGCCGCCGCCTGGGCGCGCGTCCGACGCTCCGCTGTCGCTCCACGCCGGCCACGCAACACGCCCGGCGGCTGGCGCGGAGAGCAGGGAGCCCGGGGCCGCCGCAGACGGTAGCGCCGAGAGTGGTTGAGGTTCGCGGGCCGGCAGCCGGCTGCGCCGCGCCCGAGCGACGCGGCGCAGGGAAGGGCACGCCAGGTCCACGCGGCGGGTCGCGGCGGCGAACCGGACGCAGTCACTGCGCCTCCGGCGGGGGCGCAACGACTCCAGGATGGCCGGGGCTCCGTGCGCGCGTTGCGGTCCGTGGGTGGTTGCGCAGGGCCATCCCGCCAGCCGACGACCCGGGCGAGCCGAGCAGACCGCCGCCCGGCCCGCCAGCGTCCGTACGTGCGTCAAGGTCCGCTTGACGTGGCGGACCGGGCGGCGGCCCGCTCCACGGAGGGCGGGTCGGCGGCAGACGGGATGGCAACCGGCTTTGCGGGTGCGGGTTCGCATCCCTCCCGCCTCACCAACGGCGGGGATGTTGCGAGCATCAGCGATGATCTGCGGTGGTTGACAAGGAGTTCAGCACGTGCGGGGGCCTCGCCTACGTCGACCCCGGTGTGGCGGGACCAGAGGTAGGGGTACCAGGGTGTACGACGTCAGGAAGCAGTACCGACCGCCGACGCGGGTCTGGGTAGCGGCTGCGCTGCTGGGCGTCGTAACCCTGGTGGGAGGACTTGTCCTGTCCAGTCTCCTGAGCCAGGAGATCAAGGAGCGGATCTCCGCGGGAAAGGTTGTCGTGGGGCAGGTCACCTCGGTACAGGTGATCCCCGTCGGCAAGTACAGTCCGCCGGTACGCATCGAGGTGCGTTACGCGTACCTCGGGGTGTACCGCGAGGCGGACCTCTTCGACGACTTCCCCACCGACCGTTACGCCGTGGGGCAGGAGGTTGAGCTGTTCGTCGATCCGGATGACCCGACGAAGCTCGCCACCCGGGACGGACTCGCGAGCAACGGGTTCCTGGTCATCGCCCCGGGCGGGATGATCGGCCTCGGACTCTTCGGCACCGTCGCCAGTCCGATCGCTGCCTGGCGATGGTGGCGTCGGTACTGGGGGTTCACACCCAGGCCAGTGCGCGGGCTGGCCGTCGACGTGATCCTCGGGGAAGACCATCTGATGACACCCTGGGGGAGGTCGGCCAAGAGCGCGGCCGAGGAGATTCGGCGAGCGGGTGCCACCGTCTATTCCCCGCTCCGGCTCTGGATGGTCTTCCTGGCCGAGGGCGAGGGGATACGGCCCGGCTTTGTCGGCGTCCGTCGTGCGGCTTTCTTCACCCGGCAACGCCGGCTCGTACTGGAAGCGGTCCTCCCGCAGGAACTGGATGTCCGGGCCGTTCGTCAGCGCATGCTGGAGCTGTTGAACCAGGGAATAGCTGAAGCGGAAGACCTCGCGCGGAGCCGTCAGCTCGCTACCCAGCTGGACGCGCTCCGGACGGTTCAGGAGTCACTGTCGGTGGGAGGTTCACCCGGTTCGTCGGGTGGCTCGCCGGAGGGGTGACACCGCACTCGTTGCCGCAACCCCCAGCCGCCCCTACCCCGGACCTCCGAACTTTGGTCATGCCAGCTTTGTAGGGCAGAGGGTGTCTCGGGCGGGCGTTTGCTAAGCGGGTGCCCAAAGATCATCGGGCACAGATCCGGCAGAACCGAGGGCGGAAAGACATGCGAGACGTCGAGAGACGCCGAGGATCCCAGGCCCAGGCCCAGGTCAGTGGTCGCTTGGTCCAATTTCGGCCGATCCCCGGCCAACGGCTTAGGGGTTCAAGCCTCAGCCCCACGTGGGCCCGTGCCCGATCCGTGCCCGATGCAGCGGTCAACACCGGCCAGCGGAGGTCCATCGCAGAGCTTGGCCGTGGTGCCCGTGATTCCATGACCAGCGAGCACTACGGCCGTATGCCGCGATCCAACCCGATTCCCAAGCTGACAGTTCAAGTTGATCAGGTCACGCTCGCCGCTCTAGTTGGTTGGGGCGGACCCGGAATTGGGTGGTTCCGTCCTCAGCCTCCACGTGGTCCGGCAAAGTGCTAACGACGAGGACCTGGTCCTCCTGCTGACCGACGACACAGCACCTCACGAACGCCGGCCGGGGGAGAGAAGCGCCAGGAGAGATGCCGTCATCCACGAAGAAGATCGGGACCTTGTCGACGAAGAACCACGTTCGTCCGTCGGCGTCGACCAGGCGCACACGGACCCTCCGCGGCCAGTCTTCGTCGATCCATGCGATCGCCTCGCAGCGCAGCAGCCTGGCGGAACTCATCACCGGGCTGATCCTGCCAGGTCTCACCCTTGGTCGGCACGCGACTGTCTGGGGCACACAGGGGGCACGAGACACTGTCAAACGTTGTCGACCAGTGAGCAGCCCTCGCAACCTGCGACGCCGTGTGAGCAGGCGTCGAGCGCTGTTCCCGCTGGTGAACCAACCACGGCTCGCAGTTCCGCTTCAACGTCTGAGCGACATGGCATGCGGGCGTGTCAGATGATCCCGTCTTCACGGCAGTGCTCGACAGCCTGCTCGACTGTCTGGCGTTCTTCGAGCTATGCGACGACGAGACACTCCACCCGGACATTGCCGCTCAGCAGCTCGAGGACGCGGCTGACCGCCTCAGCGGCCTGGAGCCGTGCGACCGGGCACGTCTAGCCGCAGCCATCGCAGCCAGAGCAGAGAGCATCCGGCCGCAGTACCGCCAGTTTGTGGAGGAGGCGCCGGAGGCGTTCGGCCTCCTGGACGAGGACGACTGACCCCAGCACCGCCGCCCAGCTGTCGACAGCAACGGTGACAGCAACCGGCGCGGACCGAGCCACCCAGTAAGGACCGACGCCGGACTGTGGTCCGAGGCCAGTGACGCCGACGGACCCCGCCGGACAGAGCGCCCAGAACTTGTAAGCGAGGCGTCAGGACCGGGCCGAGAAGTCGGCCAGCAACCCACTGTGGATCACGCCTGACGCCTGGTGGCGCGGTCCTCTCCGAGTCGCTCTTCATCGCTGTGCATCTACGCGAGGAACTCCCGGCCGCGTCACTCGACCACGACCGACCCCGCCGCCGGCGGACCGTGGCCAGGGTAGCCGGCACGTACTACTTCGGCTGGCTAAAGCACACCCGCCCCGCCGGCGGCTGCACCCGCCCGATCCGCCTCTCAGGCACCCTCGAAGCCGTCAAGGCCGACACCGGCCACGTGGCGCGCCTGCTCCATACCGACGAGCTGTCTGACCGGACGCTCTACAAGGCATCCATGCATGCGCCACGGATTGCCCGAGTAGTCCTGATATGGCTGTAGTTTTCCTCCGTCACGACGGGTAAGGACGTAGATTTCTTGCTGGTGATACTCAAGATACTTTCTGCAGGTCGGCCTGATCATGGCTCTCGCCAGGCCTAACGCCGCTGCGTAATCGATGATGTTCGCTATTGCCGATGGTCGATTACCTGCCGTAGCGTGCCCGCAACTCTTCTTTGTCGAGGTGGGGAGGGCTCGTTATGGGGCGCACGGGGGTTCGGCGGCGGCTGCGTGTGGGCTGGCGATCCGGCTGGTTGACGAGTCTGGCGACGAGCAGGTGTTGGCCGGTGTTGGCAGTCGGGGTGGTGTTAGCGCTGACGGCCAACTTGCTGACGCAGGTGCCAGCGTCGGCCGCGCCGAAACCCAAGCCGGCCGGCCAGTCGCAAAAGCCGGTGCCGACTCGCAAGGTGAAGCCCCGGGCGGCGGCGAAGGCCCAGACCGACGGGCGCGGCATCACCCGACTCGGGAACAGTGTGCTGCCGAAGGCCGGATCGGCGACGGTAGCGGTGTCCGGCCGCAAGGCCAAGGTCGGAGAACTGCCGGTCGTGGTCAGTCCGCTAGCCCCCGTCTCGGTCGAGGATGAGCAGCGGGCTATCAGGCAACCAGAGCTGACGCCGACGTCGGTGACAATGCGGGTGCTGAACCGCAAGGCGACGAAGGCCGCGGGCGTCTCCGGAGCGCTGCTGAGCGTCTCCCGCGCCGACGGTGCTCGCGGCCCCGGGAAGGTCCGCCTTGCAGTCGACTATGCCAGGTTCGCCAACGCTTACGGCGGGGATTACGCAGGCCGGCTGCGGTTGGTCGCCCTCCCCGCCTGCGCGCTCACCACGCCGGCCGATGCACAGTGCCGCGTCCCCCGGGACCTGGCAGCGGTGCGGGCGGGGACCACGCTGACCGCTGACGTGACGTTGGCCGGGGCTGAGGGCGCGTCCGTGCTGGCGTTGACGGCCGGTTCGTCGTCCGCTGGCGGCACCTTCCAATCGACGAACATGTCGCAGGCGTATTCATGGGCGGCCGGCAACCAGAGCGGCAGCTTCACCTACAGCTATCCACTGCCGATTCCGCCAGCCGGTGTCGGCCCGCAGCCCAACCTCGCGCTGACCTACGACAGCGGCCGCGTGGACGGGCAAACCTCGACGCAGAACGGCCAGACGTCCTGGGTCGGTGAGGGCTGGGACCTGCAGATCGGTTACGTCGAGCGCTCGTATCGGCCGTGTTCCCAGGACGGGCTGCAGAACGTCAACGACCTCTGCGCGTTCTCGCCCCACAACGCGACTCTCGTGTTCGCTGGAAAGGCCTCACCGCTGGTGCGTGACAACACCACGGGCACCTGGCGAGCCGCCAGCGACGACGGGCTGCGCATTGAAAAGTTCGACAGCACGAACTGGCCGTACAACATCAACAACGGCGACAACGACAACGAGTTCTGGCGCGTCACGACGCAGGACGGCGTGCAGTACTACTTCGGCGTCAGCAAGCGATACAGCAACGATAACGAGAGCACCAACTCGGTGCAGACCGTGCCGGTGATCGGCAACAACCCCGGGGAGCCGTGCCCGAACGGCTGCAGCCAGGCCTACCGGTGGAACCTGGACTATGTCGTCGACCCGCACAACAACTCGATGACCTACGGCTACACCAAGCAGCAGGGAACCTATGCGGGCGCCGCAACCTCCACCACCTATGACATCGCCGCGCAGCTGGACTACATCGACTACGGCGACCGGGTGGGCAACGAGCACGCGCAGCGGGCGCCGATGCGGGTCGAGTTCGATGTCGCCGAACGCTGCAACGCCGAGCCGTGCCTGAACGCCGACGGTACCCCGATCCGTGACAAGTACCCGGACACCCCGTGGGACCTCTACTGCGAGGTCGGCCTGCCGTGCGGGAACTTCAGCCCGAACTTCCTAACCACAAAGCGGTTGGCGGCAATCCGCACGATGGTGCTGGACGAGAGCGTCCCACCCCAGTGGCGCACCGTGGATGAGTGGAAGCTGACGCACACCTACCCCGACACCTACGAAGCCAATACCTCGCCGCACCTGTGGTTGCAGTCCATCGAGCACACCGGCCATGGCGTGGACGGCGCCACCAAGACCGAGTTGAAGATGGAGTTCGGTGGCACCAGGTTGGCCAACCGGGTCGACTCTAACCCAAGTGCCGGGGTGCCCCAGTACATGCACTACCGGCTCACATCCGCAACCAACGGCAGCGGCGGCAACACTCTCATCGAGTACACCAACCTTCCCGAAGGGGGCGTCGCCTGCGACCCGACGTGGGCTCCCATCCCCGACAACAACCCGTACCTCTGCTTCCCTCAACGGCACCACACCGACAACCCCGACCCGAACAAGGCAGGCGGCTTCGCCTGGTTCAACAAGTACCTCGTCAATAGGGTGACGCAACGGGATCTCACCGGCGGCTCGCCCGACGAGATCACCACCTACAAGTACGTCAACACGGCCTCGTCCGACAGTGCGCTGTGGGCGCATGACGTGAACGAGAGTGTGGAGCTGCTGTACCGCAGCTGGTCGGTGTGGCGCGGCTACAGCAGCGTAACTGCGACGAAGGCGACGGCCTCCGCACAGACCATTAACCGTAACATCTATCACCGCGGCATGGACGGGGACGGGAAGACGACCGGTGACGGCACCGGGGTTGCCTGGTACGAGCGCGAAGCGGCCCTGCTGACCCCCATCGGTACGCCCGGCCTCGACGGTGCCATTTCCGGCCAGGGTGGTAAGTGCCTGGACATCAAGCTCCGGGGCACCGCCAACGGAACCCTGGTCCACATGTGGGACTGCTACGACACGTGGAGCCAGGTGTGGCAGTGGCAACCCGACGGCCACATCAAGAACCCGTATTCAGGCAAGTGTCTAGACATCGCCGACTACAACACGGCCAACGGCGCGACCGTGCAGATCTGGGACTGCGTCGCCGGCAACTGGAACCAGAAATGGCAGCCCCAACCGAACGGCAGCCTGAAGAACCCCAACTCCACCAAGTGCCTCGACATTTACAACTTCAGCGCCGCAAATGGCACCAAGGTTCAAACCTGGAGCTGCGGCGGCAACTGGAATCAGGTGTTCCAGCCGCAGGCCAACCAGAGCCTACTCAACCCGCAGGCCAACCGGTGTATCGATGTCGCTAATTCGGCCACCGTCAACGGCACGGTCATCCAAGCCCGGCGATGCAACGGCGCCGCCAACGAGGTGTGGCAGGTACAGACAGACGGCAAACTCAAGAACCCCAACTCCACGCGTTGTCTCGACATCAAGGGACCCAGCACCACCACCGGCAGCCTGATCCACCTGTGGGACTGCTACGCCACGTGGAGCCAGGTCTGGGAGCAGCAGCCCGACGGCAGCCTCAAAAACCCGCAGTCCAACAAATGTCTCGACGCCAGCCCGGACGCGACGGGCAGCGCCAACGGCCAGCTCGTGCTCTACGACTGCGATGCCACCCGCATCACCCAGAAGTGGACCAACCGGTTCAACGACGCGGACGGGCTCAACGGCTTCCTCCGCGAGAGCATCGACCTGGACGGCGCCCAGGTCGCCGCCTCCACCATCCACATCCCGGCCACCACTCAGACCGGCATGCGGCCGACGCCCGTGACCGGCGGGCAGGACCTCTACGCCCAGCGGGTTACCGAAACCAGCACCAGGACTCGTACCTGGATCGCCGCGGACGGAAAGTGGCGCTGGACCGAGGCGCAGGCCAGCTACGACACCTACGGTCTGCCCACCGACACCCGAGACCTCGGCGACATCTCCACCGCCAGCGACGACACCTGCCTACGTGCGGAATACGCGCGCAACACCACCGCGTACCTCATCGCCTTTCCCTATCAGACGACCGAGTACGCCGGCGCTTGCGGCAGCGCGACCATCCTGTTCCAAAGCCGCACCTATTACGACACCAGCACCACGCTCGGCACTGCCCCCACGAAGGGGGAAAAGACAAAGAACCAGTCGCTCGTTAAGGCCCCGGACACCTGGGCTATCACCGAGGCCACCTACGACCCGCGCGGCCGCCCGGCGACCAAGAAGGACGCCCGTGGCCTGACGACCACCACCGCGTACAACCCGACCGAGAATCTCCCGCTCAAGGGGATCACGGTCAGCAAGCCCATAAGCCCACAGCTCAACCACGTTGTAAAGACCGACTTCGACCCCGGGCGCGCCCTGCCCACCGTGGCCATCGACCCTAACGGTAGGCAGACGGTCACCGATTACGACCCGCTCGGCCGCCGCGCCGCCGTCTGGCTACCCACTGAGAAGAAGTCCGGCGGCGACCCACCGTCGATGAAGTACGCCTACGACATTAGATCGGATGCGCCGAGCAAGCTGACGACCCAAGCCCTGCAGACCCGGCCCACGGCGACCACCGGCCCGGTCTACCTCACCTCATACCAGTTCCTCGACGGCCGCATGCGGCCACGCAACAACCAAAGCATGGCGCCCGGCGGCGTCGGTCGGATCATCACCGAGACCACCTACGACAGCCGGGGCCAGGTCGCTACGGAAACGGGGCCCTACTACAACGTAAACGCCGCGGGCAGCGCCTTGAACTCCGCGGCCGCCGCGGACCTGCCATCCCGGAGCGTCTACAGCTACGACAACCTCGGCCGCACCACGGCGGAGGCACTGGAAGCGAACGGCGTCGAAAAGTGGCGCAACCGGCACAGCTACGACGGTGACCGCCACACCCTCATCCCCGCCTCCGGAGGCAACAGCACTACCTACTACGACGCCGCCGGCCGCACCACCCGGCTGACCGTCAACCCCACCACGGGCACGTCAGAAACCACCACCTACGGCTACAACACCGCCGACGAGCTCACCACAATCACCGACGCCGCCGACAACATCACCCGCTACGGCTACGACCTGGCTGGCAACCGCACCAGCGTTCAAGACCCCGACACCGGCAGCAGCATCTCCACCTACAACGCCATGGGCGACCTGCTGTCCACCACCGACGCCCGCGGCCAAAAGATCTCGTATCAGTACGACGCGCTCGGACGCCCGACTGTGCGGTGGGCTGGCGACGTCGTCACGGGAACGAAGCTGACGACCTACCTGTACGACGGCGCCAACGCCACCAACGGCATCACCGCCGCCACGGGCATGCTGACGTCCACGATCCGCCACGTCGGCAACGCCAACTACGTCGTCGAACCCACCGGCTACGACGACCGCTACCGGCCCACCGGCACCCGCTGGATCATCCCCCAAGCCGAAGGCGACCTCGCCGGCACCTACACCGTCAACTACGGCTACGACTCCGCCGACCACCTGACCACCCTCACCTACCCGGCCAGGGCCGGCCTGCCATCGGAAACCCTTACCACCGGCTACGACACCCTCGGCTACGCCACCACCCTCACCGGCGTCAACAACTACGTCACCGCCACCGGCTACACCACCACCGGACAGCTTGCCTCCCGCACGTATGGCGATCCCGGGGCCGGTCAACTGATTCGCAACTACAGCTGGGAATCCGCCACCGGCAGGCTCTCCACCATCTCCGCCACCCTGCCCGACCCGGCGCTCCCCGGAACCCGCAAGACCGTCCAGGACGACCTCTACACCTACCAACCGGCCGGTGACATCGCCTCGGTCAAGGACCGCACCGACGGCCAGTCACAGTGCTACCGCTACGACGGCCTGCACCGCCTCACCGAGGCCTTCACCGCCACCGACGACTGCGCCGCCAACCCCGTCGACGTCGCCGCGACCGGTAAGCAGCCCTACTGGGACAGCTACACCTTCGACACCGCTGGCCGACGCGCAACCGACACCCACCAAACTGGCACCGCCACCACCAGCCGCACCTACACCTACCCCGCCAAGGGGCAGCCCCAGGTCCATGGCATGGCGTCTATCGCGGTGACCGGCAGCACCACCCGCACCGACACCTTCGCCTACGACCTCGCCGGCAACATGCGCACCCGCACCGTCGCCGGCGTCAAAACCGACTACACCGTCAACGCCGAAGGCCGCTTCGACACCGCCACCGTCACCGTCGGCACGGGCACCGAACAGACCAAGCACCTGTACGACGCCGACGGCACCCTTCTAATCCGTACCGAACCGACAGGGAAGAGCCTTTACCTCGGCGGCGAGGAACTCCGCCTCGACGGCAAGATTGTCACCGGCACCCGCTACTACAGCCACGACAGCGCCGCCGTCGCCGTCCGGACCAAGGACGGGCTCGACTGGATCGCCGCCGACCACCAAGCCAGCGCCAACCTGATGGTTGACCCCCTCACCGGGGCCCTCCAACGACGCTGGTACACCCCCTACGGAGCCGACCGCGCCGGCGCCGCCGGCTGGCCCACCGACCGCGGCTTCCTCAACGCCCCAGCCAACACATCCACCAAACTCCTCGACGTCGGCGTCCGCGAATACGACCCCGACACCGGCACCTTCATCGCCCCAGACCCCCTCGTCGACCCAGCCAACCCGAACAGCCTCAACCCCTTCGCCTACGCACACCACAACCCCATCACCCTCAGCGATCCCACCGGACTAGCCCCCGGATGGATGATGGGAATCGCCGGCGACGGTGAGCTGAGCGACGCCGACAAAGCCATCATGGTGACCGTCGGTACGGGCGTCGTCGTCGCAGCATTCTGCTTCGGCACCGGCGGGACGGGTTGCCTCTTGATGGCTGCCTCAGCCATGGTCGTAACCGGCATCGCTGCCGCATCCGCCCCGGAGGGACAGCGCTTCCAGGCAGCGCAGGACGGGGCTGCTGCCGCCGTGGTGGGAGTTGGCGTTGGGGCCCTACTCGTCAGAACCGGCGGCATCATCGCCAGCGCCCGATACCGAACCCTGATCGCCGTCGCCGCCGCGGGAGCCTCCGAAGACGCCACCTACCAGGCTCTAGCCACCGGAGAAGTTAACTGGCGGCAAACTGCGCAGGCCGCAGCGATCGCCGTTGGCTTCTATTTCGGCGGCAAGATAATCGGCAAGGTAGCCGGCAAGCTTCGTAGGGGGGTGCCCTGCGACCACAGCTTTGCCCCCGCAACCCCTGTCCTGATGGCTGACGGCACCACCAAAGCCATAAAGGACGTGGAGCTCGGCGACAAGGTCCTGGCAACCGACCCGGAGACGGGCGCTGCTGAGGTCAAAGAGGTGGAGCAACTCCACCTCAATCACGACAGCGAACTGACCGACCTCACCGTTCAAGTCGAGGACTCCACTCCTCCTGCCGACGGCGGCACTAGCAGCGCGGCGGCAGTCCTGCACACCACACAGACCCATCCTTTCTGGGATCAAACCCTCAACGAATGGGTCGAGGCGGGCCACCTCGTCGTCGGACATCGACTGCAGACCAGCGACGGCGACACCGTCACCGTCACCAAGGTCCGCAACTACACCGGCGGGGCCGACATGCACGACCTCACCGTCGCCGACATCCACACGTACTATGTGGTGGCTGACGCCACCCCAATCCTCGTACACAACTGCGGCCGCGAATATGCTATTACGAAATACAGTGACAAGGCTCCGGGAATGGAGCAGCACCACGGCGTCATGGATGCGTGGGCAAAGCACAATATTCCGGGCTATAAGTCGCGTGCAGCAGATTCGACAACGATTCAGCTTTCGAAGGCAAATCATGACGCAACGAAGGCTGTGTATCGCGACTGGCTCGAAGCGCGAACCGGCAGGCGTGTCGGTGCGAAGGTGGACTGGTCGTCCGTTTCATCCCGCGAAATATTTGATCTCTCCGAGAGGATGTTTGACGCTGCCAGCGTTCCGCAGAAAGCTCGGGATGCATACTATACTGCCTTCGACAGATACATTCACGGGCTCGGGTCGTAGCAGTGGAGAAGGGAAGCATCTCAGTGGGAAGCATCAGCAGCCTTCTTGAACGGGCTTCGCGGACTGCAGATTGCTCGATTCGGCCTCCTGTGGCGACACCTGTAACTCTCCCGCCGGGGCTTTCGCTACCGTCTGATCTTGCGGAGTTCTATGAGAAGTGTGGCGGGGCATCACTGTTTGCGACCTCGCCGTACCCGGTGGAGATTCTGTCGCCTGATAGGGTCGTTCCGGCCAACATTGCCATTCTTGGGGAGGAGTTTCCGGATGACCGTTCTTCGAAGTGGGTCACCCTGGCTGCCCTGCCTAACGGTGATTTCATTAGTATTGACCTAGATCCCGATCGGCTAGGACATTGTTACGACAGTTCGCACGAAGTGCATGGCATCGTTGGCTCGTGCGCGATTGTAGCCATGTCATTTTCTCGGTTTTTCGAATCGGTCTTAAATGCTGAAGGCGGCTATTGGTTCTGGTTGGAAGACGGATTCTCCTACCTCGGTGACGCGTATGACTAGCTTTGGCCGAATAGCTGGAATTGAAGTCCGAGGTTCCGCGACTTGTCTGTGCGAGACCCGGCCACCAGGGCGTCATGGCCGACGGTTTCACTAAGGACATCATGAAGTGGTAGGTCGTAGGACGAGGCTGACCCCTGCATGACCCCAACATCGCGCTAGAACAGCACAGTGGGCCAGGCCAGTGGCGGGCTGCTGCCCAGATGGCGACTATTGACCAAGAGGCAGCGAGTGTCCTCTTAATCCAAGGGTCGTCGGCGGGCCGAACGTGTAAGTGGCTGTCGACAGCAACGGCGGCAGGGTGACAAACCGAGTGACAACGGGACGGGCGCTGAGGTTCCAGCGCTAGAGAGGAAGCCCGAGGGAACAGCTGCAGGAGTGCGATCTCGCGACCGTGGGGACCACGCGGGGACCACACGCAGTCAGCGCGAGCGCACTGACTGCGGACCACTGAACCGCCTAAGATAACCCGGAGCGCGCGTGACGTGCGGTAACGCTTGACCCCACGTCCTGGGGGTCAAGGGGCGGACGAGGACCAGGGCTAGGCCGTCGCCAGGCCACCAAGGGGGGCCCGGCATCAGCCGTTGACATCAACGGTGGCGGCCGGGGCCGGACGAGTGCGCACGGCTGCTTCCGACGAGCCGCACCCCGTGGAGCCCAGCGGACGTAGCGACTCTGGCCGGAAGCGCATTACAAGCGAGGGGTCACGACCCGTCAGCGAGCGGGTACGGTCGGCTGATCGACTAGATCGGCACCCTGGGTCTATCGGGGGAGTGGGTTCGCGACGTACACACCCTTGCCTTGCCGGCCGTCGATCAGCCCTTCGGCTTTGAGGATGAGCATGGCGGCCCGGATGACGGTGTTGCTGACGTCGTAGTGCTCGCACAGGGCGGCGAAGGATGGCAGCTTGTCGCCCGGCTTCAACTGGCCGGAGCTGATCTGCTCGCGGATATCCCGGGCGACCTGTAGGTATGCGGCTTCAGACATCGGTGGTGCTCCCAGCTTGGCGGCTGGTGCAAGCAGATCACACCGCAGACCCGACTCACAACGCTATGTGTCACAGCTGTTGACCCTGCGCACATTGCGTCCTAAGTTGCTTGTGGGGCTACCCAGCTTGGCGGCCGGGTGTCCTGCCGTGGGTGCTCCGTCTCCGAGGAGAGTGGCCGGGTGCCCACGGCTCCGCCAAGGCGTCGGCGGGAGGCGTTGTGACCAGACGGAGTGATGCAGCTGGTTGGACCGCAGCTGCGGGCCGCGCCCGGCGGAACGCTGGCCATCTTCAGTCGTCAACCGGCGATGAGGGAGTTGACGGCAACCGACGGCGCGTCTCCTACGACGAGTACGTCCTGGCGGTCGCGATGACCCTTGCGCGGCGGCATCGGCCGGTCTGGTGCTGGCGGCGGTGGCGGCGGGTCTGCCGGTGCGGAGCCGAGCTGCCGTGTCGCGCACGGCATCGGATTCCGATCAATCGTGGCCATTGGCCGGGGGAGGGGGAGCAGTGAACGACGGGCAGGAGCAGGCCATCCTCGCGGTTCATATCCGTGGGGTCGATGGCATGTGCGCCGGCTGTCGCGCCTGGTGGTCGCGGCTGGCGCCGTACCCGTGCTGGCAGGTGGATTGGGCGACCAGGCGGCAGGCCCGGACGATCACCGCCCGGTTTCTTGTGGGTGTGCGGTGACCACCCACGGCCCGGTCATGCCGATCTGGAGCTGTGGAGGCTGCGACCTGCCTTGGCCCTGCCCGACCCGGAAGCGGGAGCTGCGGGCCGAGTATGCGGACGCTCCGGTGTCGCTCGCCCTCTACCTCGGCAGTTATCTCGTCCAGGCCACCGAGGACATGCCCTGGACGCCGGCCGGCGTGCTGCACCGTCGCTTCCTCGGCTGGACCAGGAAAGCCGACCGGTCCCCGCCAGCAGTGTGAGGTCGACCCAAGGCGCGGTGCTGGTGTTTCAACCGGCCCGTTTCCTTGGGTCGCCTCCCGAACCCGGCGTGCCAGTCGTCCTGGCACCGGGCTCTCCACAAGTCCCGTTAGGGTTTGCCGTGGTGGTCTATCCCGTGGCCGTCCATGGGGTGGGGATGGCTGTTCCCCGGTAGCGGTAGCGCGTGGTGCGCATCTTGTCCGGGTTGAACAGGCCGATTTCCGGTGTGGTTGGCCACCATCCGCCGTTGCAGTAGCGGCGGCGGATGGTCTTCACTGTGATCCGGCGGTGTTTGCGTCGTGCCCATCGCAGGAACCGGTCCAGGGTGTAGCTGGCCAGGTCGGCGAAGGTGGCGGCGGACACGCCGGGTTTGAAGTAGGCGCACCAGCCCCGCAGCGCCGGGTTGAGCTGGCGGATGAGGGTCTGGAGCGGCTGGTTGACGTTGCGCCGGCAGATCGTCTTCACCTTGATCGTCACCGCTTTGATCGCTTTGCGGGACGGGTAGGTGTAGATGTAGCGCCGGTTGGTGCCTCGCTTGCGGTGGCGCTGGATGCGCCAGCCGAGGAAGTCGACACCCTCGTCGATGTGGGTGATCTTCGTTTTCTCCGCCGACAGGC
This sequence comes from Micromonospora sicca, assembly GCF_003172935.1. GTDB lineage: Bacteria > Actinomycetota > Actinomycetes > Mycobacteriales > Micromonosporaceae > Micromonospora > Micromonospora sicca. Next base: position 28,434 of record NZ_QGKS01000226.1, read on the forward strand.
GTAATCCCATCGGGGCCAGGACCGCCGCCGCGTGCTCGCGCATCTGCTGCGCGTGTTCGCGGGTGCCGGAGACCATGAGCAGCCAGTCGTCCGCGTAGCGGATGAGCCGGTAGTTGCCCAGGCCTTTGCGTCGGCGGGTGGCCCGCTGGCTGGGGGTGCTGCCCGGCCCGCCGGGGGTCTGGGCGATGTGTTCGTCCAGCACCGACAGGGCCAGGTTGGCCAGCACGGGGGAGAGGATCCCACCTTGCGGCACCCCGGTGTTGCTGTCGCGCAGCGTCCCTTCCTGGCCGAGGATGCCGGCCTTGAGGAACGCCTTGACGAGGGCCAGGACGCGCTTGTCTCCGATCCGTTCGCGCAGCCGGTCCATCAACGCCGGATGCGCGATCTCGTCGAAACACGCCTTGATGTCACCCTCGACAACCCACTCATACGAGCGGGTCGCCAGGTATCGGGCCTCGGCGATCGCGTCATGAGCCCGCCGGCCGGGACGGAAGCCGTAGCTGCACGGCAGGAAATCCGCCTCCAGGATCGGCTCCAACACCAGGGTCAGGGACGCCTGGACCACCCGATCGGTCACGGTCGCGATCCCGAGACGGCGCTGCTTACCGCCCGCCTTCGGGATCATCCGCTCCCGCACCGGCATCGGCCGGAAACTGCGATCCTTCAGCACGGTTCGCAGGCGGTCGAGGAACTCCTCGACCCCCAGCACGGCCTGCACGTAGTAGGCGCTGCGCCCATCCACGCCGGCCGTCTTGGCGCCCTTGTTGTGCCGCACCCGATCCCACGCCACAAGCAGGAACGCGGGATCGACGACAAGATTGAACACATCGTCAAACCGGCGATGAGGATCATCACGGGCCCAACGGTGCAGCTTCGTCTGGATCTCCAGTACCCGACGGCGCGCCTCATACGTGGCGGCCTCCAGCTCGTCGGTATTCACCAACGCCCTCCCGGCATTCCAGCATCTCCACTACGGACTTGCTGGCCCCCTTCGCCATGTGCCACGGCTTTCCCGGGCTCGGACTACTACGAGGCCTCCGCCCCACCCAACGGCCGACAGTCGGCGACGGACCTGCCCTCCCAACCAGACCGGCTGCCTGACGGGTAGGGCGACCGCGGATGGTTCCCACGTTCACCGGATCATCGATCGGCCAGATCGGCGCTCAGCTATACCCCGGCAGCCTCGCCACGCCTACGCCGTAGACCTTCAACGTGGCCTCCCCACCGTCTGCTGCACACGGCTTCGGAGTTGACCCGCCAGCCGGCAAGGTCACGCACTGCACCCCGGCCCCTACCCACCAGATTTGAGCCGGCACCCTTTACGAGGCTTCAACCACTGATTCACTCGCGTTACGCACCCTGGCCTCGCTAGCCGAACCCGCACCGTCTGGCAGTACCAGCACGTCCCGGCATCGTCGGGGCTGCTTCCCACCCTCACCGGCATCCCCCGGATCAGGCTGCCCCCAGCTTCGATCAGGCCGCTACGACGGCCCAACGGAGAGGGACTCTCACCCCTCTCGACAATCCAGCGCCTCGTGGCGCACACAGCAGCGAAGTACAGCAACTGTGCCAGCCGAACCGGCCCGAGAAGCGCGTCAGCAGGCCGTTTGACCTCGTATCGAGCCCGATCCGACCCGCTCGCCGAGAGTTCACACCGAAGAGGTCACTGGTTCGATCCCAGTATCGCCCACCAAGAATATGTGCAGGTCAGGAGCCCGGAACCGGAAATGCCGGTAACGGGCTTCTTGCCGTTTGCCCCCTACATTGGGAGCAGATTGGGAGCAGCCCGATCCCCGCGACGCGGACGATCACCAGCGGACATGAGGTCTTCGCGGCTGGGTGGAGTAGCGCTGCGGCAGGTCAGGGCTGACGCGGCTGGATGAGCCGCCCGCGTGGGTCTGGCTCCGGCAGGCGCCCGGCCGTCAGTCCCGTTTCTGTGGGGAGCCGGTGCGGGAGCCGGGTTCAGTCACCGGCGGCGCATGATGGCGTAGACCATCCTGCTGCTGGCGAACTCGGAGAGCTGACAAGTTCCCAGCCGAACTGCTCGAGCACCTCGGCCGCCGCCACCGCCTGGGTGACCTGGTCGACCGAGCCGGCTGCCAGTAACCCTGTGGACACTGGTGCGGCTGCCGTCCTGGTGCCCAAGCAGGCGTCACCGGCGACCAAGGCAAGCGAGGCGAAGAAGTCCAACCGGGCGTCGGGCGCTGGCACGACCCGCAGCCGAGCGGGCAAGCCGAAGGCCGCAACGGGCGCCAGGGCCACGACTACGGCGGCGAAGGCCACAAAGTCGACCGCCAAAGGCCGCTCCCTCCGCCGGCGAGGGACGGGTGTACCGGCGCTCACCGGCCGATCTCGAAGCGGTCTACCAGCAAGCCGGGAGTGTGGCTGCAGTCGCCGACCACTACAACCTGCCCCGGCACACTGCCCAGGGGTGGATCCGCACGCTGCGTCGCCGGCAAGCCGGGCCAGTTTCTGAGTAGAGGAACCTGGTACCGGGAATGAGCCAACAGGGGTGCCGCTTCAAGGCGCGGGATAAATCCTGACGGCGGGGGCCGTCAACGTGCTGCGACAAGCTGTCGGTCTGTCGTCTCCGGCGCGGGCGGCCGGTACTGGTAGACCTTGTGCCTCGCTCTCCAGTCCGCGGCGTGCCCGATTCGGCGGGCCATCGACCTCTCCTTCACGGGCCTTGTCATTCACCCTCGAAGCCGCGGACCTGCCGGACTCGTCGGCGGCATCGGCAGAGTCGGCGAAGTCCATGTTCGTGATGGACATGTTGGCGGAGACTTCGGCGTACCAGCGGGGCGGCACCCGGAAGGTGCGGCCGGGCTCGTCGTAGAGGTCGACGGCGAGCAGCGGGTGTTCGTCGTCGCCCATGGTGGTCGAGTCGGCGAGGAACAGGTAGGTCAGCTTGTCGTCATCGTCCGCGTCGGCATCGGCTTGGACCAGGGCATGGATGCCCACCCCGGCGTACTGAGGGTCGCTGACGAAGGTCGCGTCGGGGTAAGGGTCTCCGGCGATGAGGGCGGCTTTCAGTGCGTCCCACGCCGCGTTATCGGTGAAGTCGGTACGCAGGACCAGCGACGTGAGGTCTTCGGGTTGGGGCAGAGGGGTCACGACTGCGATCCTTTCAGCCCGTCGCCGCCGCCGAGATTCTGACGCTTCTTGCCCTCGGTCTTCCGATCGCCCTTGCCGTCCACTCACCAGCCTCCTTCCGCAACCTCTCCTGAAACCTGAGACCATGCGGCATGCGAACACGCCTACGGATGGTCAGGGTGACAACCAGGCCGGTTCAGGTAAGAGAGACAGCCGCTGTCGACTTGCCACAGAGTGCGGATGCGGTGTGGTCGTTCATGTGGGAACCGGCATCCTGTCTCAAGCTCTTCGACACGGCGGAAGTAGCCGTCTCTCTCCCAGGTGGGGAGGGAATCGGCGAGATTCAGGCTTTCGTGGAGCGGACTGCGGGCGGGCGAGTGGGTGTGCTTCACGAGGTGATCGAGCTCGACCATGGCCGTCGTGCCGTGACCCGTAGCCTTGTCTCCTGGTGTCCTAGCTGGGGGGCAGTCACCGTCGAGGCGCTTGGGCCTGACTCATGTCGTCTGACTCAGACGTTTTGGGCAGATGTTCCGGCGGGCGTACCGCCAGCGACGGAGAAGCAGATGCGCGACGAGTTCCGGCAGCGGCTCGAACCGATGATGCACCGGCTAGCTGAGTGGGCCGTTGGTCGACTCGGATAACCCCGATGTGCGGTGAGGGCGTACGGATGTCGGGTCTCACGACGTGAGTGACCCGTCCGGCTAGACCTTCTTCGTCTGACCAGGACCGGATGGTCGGCGAAGGCGAGCAGGGCGCAGAGGCCGCCCGCTCGACTCCAGGCGAACACCTGGCACCAGGGCATGCGAGGACGGGCAACCTAGTGGTGGAAGCAGCCGAGACTCCGAAGCACGCTGCAGTCGCCGACAGGCGTGTCACACTCGATGGCGTCACAGGCCTACCGCTGCGTGAACTGGCCATCCTTCGCGCCGGCCAGGAAGTTCATCCAGCCCTCACGACCGACGAGCAGTGCCGGACCGGTCGGATCCTTGCTGTCCCGGAGGGCCACCGCGTCGACGAGTTCGGCGACCTCGACGCATTGGCCGTTCCCGCTGGACCGGCTGCTCTTCTTCCACCGGGCGCCGGACAGGTCGACTGAGGTCATCCCGTACCTCCTTCCTGGTTGATCGCTGCAGCTTGCTCCTCGATCAGCTTGATCGAGCTGGCCGGGTCGAGCGCCGTGGCGCGAAGGTGTTCGAACGTGGTCGCGTAGCGGCGGACGTCTGCTTCCCGTTCGAGGAATAGGTCGCCGGCCATGCTGTCGACGTACACCAGGGCGGGGTCCGCAGGGTCAGGGAAGTCCATGACGACGAACGAGCCGGGCATGCCGGCGTGGGCGCCGCTGGCGAACGGGATGACTTGAAGCGTGATGTGCGGCTGGTCAGCCGCACTCGTCAGGGCCTCAAGCTGTTCGACCATGATCGTTCTTCCGCCGGTCTGACGGTGCAGGACGGCCTCGTCGAGAATCGCCCAGAGTCGCAGCGGCTCGGTCTTGCGTAGCGACTCCTGCCGCTGTATCCGCGCCTCGACTCGGGCTTGCACGTCGGCGTCGGTGGCCAGTGGCAGGACACCGCGGATCACGGCGTGGGCGTAGTTCTCGGTCTGCAGTAGGCCGGGGACGAACAGGGACTCGTAGTTGCGCACCGAGCGGGCTTCGGCCTCGAAGCTGATGTAGGTCGTGTAGAGCTCGGGCAGTTCCGACTCGTACGCTTGGAGCCAGCCCAGCTGCGCGGCCTGACGCGACAGGGCGATGAGTTCGGTGCGCTTGTCCTCGTCGGTGACGCCGTACTTGTCGAGCATCGCCATCAGGGTGCGGCGCTGCGGGCGGACCTTGGCCGTCTCGATGCGGTAGAGCGTGGCGGGGTTGATGCCGGTCTGGTCGCTGACCTCCTCGCGGGTGAGGCCGGCGGTGGTCCGCAGTCCGCGCAGCTCCGCCGCGAGCCGCCGGAGGCGCACGGTGGGTGGCTGCCGTCGAGCTGACAACTCCATGTCCCTTCGCTCCTGTCGTAGTCAGAGTGTGCCTGCCGTGCGGATGCAATATCCAGGCAGGTCGGGCAGGTGAATTACATGCGAATGCAACCCTTGCATTATCCCTAGTGCGGTAGCACGATGTGCAGGAGCATGCCAGGCCGGTGCGGCACAGGGAAGCCGCCCAGCTGCGGCGACGGGCCCGCGCTCCCAGGGGATCGTCGTCATCCGGCATGCGGGGGAAGCCTTCGCGAGGGGTGGCCGGCACGCGCTGCGGCTGCTCCTCGCGAGGGCCAAGTCAGGGAGGCAACGCGCAGTGGTCCCATCCCTCGTGCTGGTGGCGGTCGCGGCACTCGGCTTCGCCGCCGGCCTGTTCCTGTTCAAGGTCAAGTCCCGATGGTGCCGACGGTGCGGCTCGGTGTTGAACTGCCCCGACTGCGGCGGCCGCAGGTCCCGCCCGTATCCCGGCCGCGCTCGATGGACGGGCTGGCTGTGAACCGCACGCCGGTTACTCCGCGGGTGTCCGTCGCGCCAGGCGACCTCGTGCAGCTCAGCGAACCGGACTACCAGTACGGCACTGGCCCGCTCCGGCTACGGATCACCCGGGTCCGCTTCGACCTCAGCACCTGGTACGACGGCCGGTGGGTGTGGCTCGAAGGCATCGAAATCCGCGTCGACGACCAAGATGGCCGGTTGCGCCAGGTGCTGGTCCGAGTCTCCGCCCTACCGAAACCGGAGGCATGACGTGGCCGCCACCGTCTACCTGTCCGCCGCTGCCGGCGATCAGCTCACCGTCGCCCAACAGGTGCTTGACGACCACGTCACCTCCAGCGCATCCGGGTACTGCCTGCGCTGCCACCTCGTCGGGCCCTGCCCCACCAGCGAGCAGGCCGCCGCCACCTTCGCACGCTATGGCCGCCTACCCCGCAGGACCCCCGGCGCCACCCGCCCCGAACTCATCAACGCCCGCCGACTCGCCGTCCCACCGGACCCATCTGGTGCTCCCACATCTCTCTTCACCCGGAGGTACGAACCGTGACCCTGCCCGATGTCGCCGCCGCGCTGCGCGGCACACACACCTCGATCACCCAGCAACAGGACCTGACCAAGGTCGTCATCGAGGACGCCGAAAACGCCCGAGCCGAGTTCCGCGCCCTCACCGCCGGGGCCACCAACCCACTGGTCAACCGCGCGCTAGGCAACTACGCCCAAGCCATCAGACTCCGCGACGGCTCATGGCTGCTCGCCGAGGCCGGCGGCATTCTGGCCGAGTACGCCCGAACAATAGGCATCGAGCTCCCGGCGAAACAGCCATCGGCCGGACGGCAGGCACCCGACCCGGCTCGCGATGGCCAGATGGAAGGTGACACCGGGACGCCCGTACAGCGGACCGAGCCGGACGACGAGCCGTCAGCCTCCGACGCAGAACCGCGCTAACCCGGCGACGCTACCGGTCGCGGACGTGCTGGTCGCCGATCCGCCGGAGTAGCCGTGCACTCGTCGGCTTGTCGCTGAGGAGGTCGCGCTGCGCGGCGCGGGGCGGGTGGGCGATGGAGCCGACACGTGCCGGCGCACCACATCAGCTTGGCAGTCAGGTCGCCAAGGTAGGTGCATTGAGTGGTGGGACCATCCATGTGTTCGCGCACTAAGCGGGCGGTGGCGCCCAGCAGCGGCGCGCCGAGCGCGGCTCAGAGCAAGACGGCGGCCAGTCTCACGAGGGTGCCGTGGCGTCGGTCATGGCTTGCGGCGCAGTACGCCGACGGCCAGCCACTGCACCAGGGTGGCCGCGAGGTGGACGGCGGCCTCGCCCTCGGCCTGGCTCTGCCGGCGGGAGTTTGGGCTGCCGGCGTGCCGGGATTGCCCCTTCCACAGCAGGGCCAGCATCTCGATTAGCCGGTCGGGGGTCGCGGGCTGCCCGCTCGTGTCGCCGATGGCCAGCTCCCACTGGGCGGCTTGGTTGCGCAGGTCCCGGATGACAGTGTCAAGCCCCGGGTTTGATGGAGAGTTGGTTAGCTGGTTTCCAGGGACGCGGTGACCGGATGGGTCATCACGTGTAGTTGCTCGTGCTCGGCGGGCGGGACGTGTCCGAGCTCGCCGTGCAGGCGCCGGTTGTTGTACCAGTCGATGTACTCGACGGTGGCCATCTCCAGGTCGTCGAGCCCGCGCCAGGGCCCCTTGTTGCGGACGAGTTCGGCTTTGTAGAGGGAGTTGAACGCCTCGGCCATGGCGTTGTCGTACGAGTCGCCCTTCGAGCCGACTGAGGCGACGGCGCCGGCCTCGGCGAGCCGCTGGGTGTAGCGGATCGCTCGATATTGGACTCCCCGGTCCGAGTGATGAACGAGTCCGCCCAGGTCAGCGCCCTGGTTCTCGCGGCGCCAGATCGCCATCTTCAGCGCGTCGAGGGCCAGGTCGGTGTAGAGCGAGGTGGACACCTGCCAGCCGACGATCATGCGGGAGTGCACGTCGAGGACGAACGCGGCGTACACCCAGCCCACGCTGGTGCGCACGTAGGTCAGGTCGGCGACCCACAGCTGGTTCGGATGTTTTGCGG
>NZ_QGKS01000228.1 GCF_003172935.1 Micromonospora sicca
GCCGCGACGAGATCGCGGTGGCCGGAGAATCCGCAGTGCGGGCAGGACAGGGTCCGGCCGCGGGGTTTCGGTACCCGCCTTCCGCAGGCGGGGCAGGTGGAGGAGGTGCCGCGTTCATCAACCAGCCGCACGGTGATTACCGGCCAAGGTGGCCTTGTCGACCAGAATCTGGATCAGGCGTCCGATCTGCCACTGGCGCAACCGCAGGTTGTGCCGCCGCCCTGCCGGAACGTCGAGCACCCCGCGGGGGTCCCCGACGTGCAGCACACCCACCCGCTGCTCCACCGCCCAGGAGACGACGGTGCGGGCGGCCTCGTGCTGGGCCTGACGAACCCTGCGCCGGTGCCGGCCCTCCACCAGGCGGGCCCGGCGCCGGTACTGCCGCCACCGCCGCGACCCCTTCTGACCCGGCTTCGGCGCCCTACGGGCCACGGCATGGCGGCGGGCCTTGGTGTCGGCCAGGTGCATGCGGTGCTCGGCGCGGATCGCCCGACCCGACACCAACAACCCCTCCCCGCCGGGGCTGGCCATCGCATACGGGTGAATGATCCC
>NZ_QGKS01000007.1 GCF_003172935.1 Micromonospora sicca
TGTCCTGCCGATCTTGTAGTGGTTGATCGCTGACGATGTGTCGGTGGTGCGTCGTAGTGAACTGACCGATGAGGCGTGGGCGGTGATCGCGCCGCTGCTACCGGAGCCGGGCAGCGGTCGGGGGCGGTGGCGGGATCACCGGCAGGTCATCAATGGGATTTTGTGGAAGCTGCGCACGGGTGCGCCGTGGCGGGACCTGCCGGAACGGTATGGCCCGTGGAAGACCTGCCACGAGCGTCTGCGGCGCTGGACCGCCGACGGGACCTGGGATCGAATCCTCGCCGCGGCGCAGGTTCATGACGATGGCACACCGGTGCAGTGGAAGATCAGCGTCGACTCGTCGATCGTACGGGCGCACCAGCATGCTGCTGGCGCCCGCAAAAAAGGGGGCTCCCCGGCAAGTCTGGCGACGCCTGATGCGCAAGACGGTGAAGCCATCGGCCGGTCCTGCGGCGGACTGAGTACGAAGATCCACCTCGCGGTCGAGGGTCGTGGACGGCCGTTGTCGATCCTGCTCACCCCGGGCCAGGCCGGCGACAACCCCCAGTT
>NZ_QGKS01000006.1 GCF_003172935.1 Micromonospora sicca
GACGAAGTTGCCGTCGAGCAGCGAGCCGAGCACCACCGCCACCAGGGCGGTCGGCGGCTGCCGCTGACCGCCCTGGTGGCGGTGGTGCTCGGCTCGCTGCTCGACGGCAACTTCGTCTTCGCCATCCCGGTCTTCAGCTATCTCGCCGGACGGCGCGGCGCGGGCACCGCGCGGGCCGCCGCGGTCTTCGGAGCGATCGCGGCCGCCGGCACCGGGCTCAACCTCGGCCTGCTCGGCACCGGGCCGGCGACCTGGTACCTGCTGGCGTCCGTGCTGCTCTTCGGCGGGGTGTTCCCCTGGCTGCTCGGCCGGCACCGGCGGCAGCAGCGGGCGCTGGCGGCGACCGAGCGGCGGCACGCCGAGGCGGTGGACCGGGAGCGGCGTGGCGCGGTGGACCGGATCCGGCTGCGGGAACGGGCCCGGATCGCCCACGAGATGCACGATTCGCTGGGCCACGACCTGAGCCTGATCGCGCTTCGCGCCGCCGCGCTGGAGGTCGCCGCCGACCTCGCCCCCCCCCCCCGCCCCGCCGCCGGTGACCCGC
>NZ_QGKS01000005.1 GCF_003172935.1 Micromonospora sicca
GGGCTGGACGGCGGCAGCCGGTGCCCCGCCCGAACGGGGACCTGTACTTCCCCCGCAAGCTCGCCGGCGCCACCGACGTCGACGTGCTGCGCCGGCTACGCGACAAGCGCATCCCCGTGCTGCTCTACGGGCCACCCGGCACCGGCAAGACCGCCCTCGTCGAAGCCGCCTTCCCTGACCTGCTCACCGTCGCCGGCACCGGCGACACCGTCGTCGAGGACTTCCTCGGCAACTTCATCCCCCTCCCCGACGGCGGCTACGAGTTCGTCTACGGCCCCCTCGTGCAGGCGATGCGGGAAGGTCGGGCGCTGCTCATCGACGACGCCACCCTCATCCCCCCGAAGGTCCTCGCCGTGCTGTACCCGGCCATGGACGGACGGCGGGTCATCACCATCCCCGGCTACCGCAACGAACGCGTCGAGGCCGTCGACGGGTTCTACGTCATCGCCGGCCACAACCCCGGCGTGCACGGCGCCATCCTCACCGAGGCCCTCGCGTCCCGCTTCGACGTGCACATCGAGGTCACCACCGACTGGGA
>NZ_QGKS01000004.1 GCF_003172935.1 Micromonospora sicca
GTCCGGTTGACCAGACACACACAGCCACGGATGACCCGGCCCCTTCGCTCCACCCCCATTACAGGGGCTTCGGCACTACTACGAGCCGGTCCGCCAGCACGCCTCGCGACGGTACTCAACCCCTTGCGGTGTCAGCCGCTCGGAGCGCTCCCTCTCGCACCCCCTACGGGGCAGCGGTGTCGAGACATGCCTTCCCACGTTCCATGCAGGAGCAGCAGATCAGGCTCACGTCACCTCCATGCCGGACACCACCTGGCCAGTAAACGGGTATCCGCCAGGCTCTTCCCGGGATCAACAAGGCACCCCGGTTTTGATGCCACCTGAAGTTAAATAACGACACGTCGTCAGTGATTCGCTCACGCTCGTCTTCCTGATCCCCACCTGACACTTCAATCAGTGCCTTTTCCACATCGCTCACCACGGTCGCGTTACCACTTCCGCAGCATGTGGCGGTTTGGAACCTCCCCCCGCAGGGCGACTCCGAAGGGCCAACCTTCATCTCCTGCACAGCACCGCATAAAGTCGCTCTACCTACA
>NZ_QGKS01000003.1 GCF_003172935.1 Micromonospora sicca
CGTGGTGGGCCCGGGTGACCGCCTCGCGGACGTCGACCCTGTTCACAGGAAGGGCCGCACCTCGACCTTCCGATCGCAGACCTTCGACGCCTCGGTGGCGAGCTTGAGCGCCACATCCAGATCGGGGGCCTCCCACACCCAGACGCCGGCGAGGTACTCCTTCGACTCCACGAAAGGCCCGTCGCTGAACACCGCCTGCTCGCCCCGGTTGTCGATGACCGTGGCCGCGGTGGTGTCTGCGAGTCCGCCCGCGAAAACCCAGTAGCCCTCGGCGATCAGTCGTTCGTTGAACGCGCTGATGGCAGGCTGCCTGTCCGTGCTGCCGGGATTGCTCTTGTCATCGATCACGGAAACCAGGTACTGCATCTGAAGATCATCTCCTCTGGTGTCAAGACAGCGTGGTTCGGTGGTCAGGGACTTCAGGCCGTTGCATACCGCGGGCGCCCGGCCGGCCGGTAGACCTGGATCGACACGCCCTTCGAGTCGACCCGCGACTCGACCAGGTCGAGCGCAAGATCCGGACCGGTCTCCGGGA
>NZ_QGKS01000279.1 GCF_003172935.1 Micromonospora sicca
ACGACCCACCACATCCGCCGCCATGACCCGTGATCAAAACGGTCAGGACCATCGGCGTCATCCCGCCACGCCGCAGACCCCCGGATACCCACCCAACACCATGATCAACTTAGGCTACGCGGCATTGGTCCTTGTCCCAGTCGCTCATCGGCAGCAGTCGCAGCACCGCGAACGCATTCGTCACGCCCAGGTACGCCAGTCGCAGCAGCACGGCAGTCCATCATGCCGCATCGATCACCAGCTACGCCCGGGCTCAGCGCCCAGCAACCGGGCCAACGTCTCCGACACCCACACACCGGTCCTCAACAGGGCGGATGGAGTTTTCGGCAGGGGCAGGGTCAGGACGACGGATCAGATAAGGCCCGGCCCAAGAAATCGTGAGCGCAGTTTTTCAGCCTCATCGTGCCGACCGAGTCGACGAAGGATGCCTACTAGCATGCTCTGTGCGGCGCCGGTACGGTAGCCGGCGAGCCCGTCGACGATACAGAGGACTCTGAAGGTGTCCCAATAGAGAGACACGGCCTCGTCGTGGTGGCCTAGCTCCAGCAAATCACCGGCGAGGAACCAGGCGTTGTCGAGGGTTTCGACGTGGCGGTCGCCGTGGATTCGGCGCCAGCTTGCGAGGGCTTCCTCGTGCAGCGCCCGGGCTCGCTCGTACAGGCCGAGTGTGAAGTAGTCGTTCGCCAGGTTGGTCAAGATGGTCAGACTGCTCGGGTGGTCGTCGCCAAGAGTGCGCTGGAAGCGGGGGAGACTGTCCTCGTCGAGGAACCGTGCCTTCTCGTAATACCCCAGTTTGTAAAGGTCGATCGCGAGGTAGCCGGCAGATCGCACAGTATCGAGATGATCTGCGCCGCGAAAACGGCGTAGCCGGGCGAGGCTGTCGTCGTCCAGTACGCGTAGCTCAAGGTCTCGATGTATGTCGGCGAGTAGGGTGGCCGCGTCGATCGCGACCAAGTCGTCGCGTCCGTGTCGTTTGACCCAGGCGCCGTGTAGCTCGCGCACCAGGTCGAGATTGGCCTCGGACCGGCCTCCAAATAGCGCGCGGATGGCGTCGAGAGTCATCCGGCGCAAACCGTCGTCGTCGGTTGTGGCCGGTTCGCACGCGAGGATGTGCGGTAGCAGTTCGGCCCAGCGCCGGTGATTTCGGGGTTCGGGCCGGGCAGCGACCAGGAGTTCGGCGACGGCGGTGCGGTGCGCATGGCTGCGCGGATCCGTGTCGCGCAGGATGGCGCACAACGTGTCGTGCAGCCGGTTGAGCATGCCGTCGCGGCCGGTGAACGCCGGGTTGCGGCGGGCCAGATTCCACACCGGCGGCAGCACGCCCGGGAACCGCGGCTGCACCGGCAGGACCTGCCCGGGCGGCGGAAATGGAGGCGGCTCAGCCGGCTTAGCCTTGATCCACCGACGCGGTTGGCGGCGATCACTGGTTGATCATTTTCGATATAGGGGTGAGTCGGCGGGTGTGTGGGAGCCGCCGATCGTTGGTCGGCTTGCTCCGGTCGTGTTTGTGCGATGAATGGGGATTGTGGCCTGTGGTCGGGCCGCCCGGTTCTGCTGGTGGGTGTGGTCAGCCGGGTGCGGTTTGGACGGCGGTGAACAGGTTGTCGAACGCTGCTTGCCAGGGCCAGTGGTCGGGTAGGTGCAGGTGGATGGTGCGGGCCCGGTGCGCGAGGCGGGCCGCGACGTTGATGATCCGGGTGCGGATCGTGGCGGGCCGGGCGGTGGCGTGGGCGCCTGCGGCCAGGTGCCCGGCGGTGCGGGTGAGGTTGTAGGCGATCGCGGCGCAGGTCAGCCAGGCGTCGTTGGCGCTGAATCGGCCGGAGGGCAGGTGGGCGAGCGGACCGGCGATCAGGTCGGCGTTGACCTGTTCGATGATCGCGTGTGCGCGGTGCTGGGCTTCGGCCTGCACGAGCGTGAACGGGCTGTCGGTGAACACGGCGTGATACCGGTAGGTCGGCAGCAGTTCGTCTTGGCCGGGGATCTGTGCCGGGTCGTCGCGGCGGATGCGGCGCACGATCAGCCGGGCGGTCACCTGGTGCCGGGTGCCGGCGAACGCGGTGTATGTGGTTTCGGCGATCTGCGCGTCGGAGATCCACCGCCCGGTGTCTTCGTCCCAGACGGCCTGCGGGTACTTGATGTCGACCCATTGGTCGTCGGTGATGCTGTCGCATGCGGCGCGGATCTTCGCGTCGATGCGGCAGGTGACCGAGAACCTGACGTTGCGGCGCCGGCACGTGGTGATCACGGCCTTGGCGTAGAACGCCGAGTCGGCCCGGACCACGATCTCCCCGGACGCGCCGCACGATCGGGCGGTGGTGATCGCTTCGGCGATCATGCTCGCCGCGCCGCGGGCCGAGCCGGCGTTACCCGAACGTAGCCTGGTCGCGGCGATCACCGGCGCCGACAGCGGTGTGGACAGCGTGGCGACCAGGGGGTTGTAGCCGCGTAGGTAGACGTTGTAGCCGCCGACCTTGGTGTGGCCGAACCCGATGCCCTGCTTCTGCTTGCCGTAGACACGGCGCAGCATCGAGTCGATGTCCACAAAGGTCAGCACGTCGGCGCCGGCAAGGATCGGTGCCCGGCTGGCCAGGCCGATCAGGGTGTCACGGGCGGCGGCCTGCAGCTGCCGTACGTGTCCGTGGGTGAACGTGCGCAGGAAGGCCCCGAGCGTCGACGGCGCGTACACACCGGTGAACAGCGAGCGCATGCCACCGTGCCGGGCGATGTCGAGGTCGTCGATGCTGTCCGCGCCGGCGAGCATCCCGGCCACGATCGTGGCGACCTTCCCGGCAGGGTTGGCGCCCTTGTCCGTCGGTAGCCGCACCCGGTCGGTGACCGCGTCGTGCAGCCGGGCCTGCTGAGCCAGACGCATCACCGGAACGAGGCCGGCACACGACACTAGATTCGGATCATCGAACGAGGCGCGCACCACCGGCGCGTCATGGCGTAATCTCACCTGCGAGGTGCCCTCTCGAGCGATAGAAGCGTGAGAACTCCTATCCTTCCAGCTCAGAGGGCACTTTCTATCTCCGGGGTCCCGCCGACCCGACATTCATCGGTGGATCGAGGCTGAGTGCCGGGCGTACGGAGAGCGCCCGCAGGCTCGCGGCGAAGGGGGTAGTGCTCATAGACCCAGTAGAGCGGCGCGGCGAGATCGTGTGGCCCCGCTAGTCAACGGGCGTCCTGCGGCCTGGTCCTGATCTGCCTATCGGCGTGGGAGACCTCGCGACAGCCGTCGGCCTCAACCTCTGCCCAGAAAAACCCCAATCTCGGATCAGCATCTGTGGATGCCGAGGGCGCTTCTCGGTGGTCAGATCGACCTTGTAACCGTGGCGCGATGGCACCTGCTACGACGCAGCGGTCCGACGATCCAGGCTCAAGGGGTGACACCCCATCCGCCCAGAGCCTCACCGACCCGCACCCAGCGACGCTGGCAACCGGACGGCTACGACTACGGGTCGCCGGGAGGATGTCGCCTTGTCGGTGGCTACAGATAGCCTCGCGCCAAAGACGTGAAAGGGATGCGATGGACCTTCGTGCAGTTGGGCTTGGACGGCTGAAGGGCGTTGCTGACGCCGCTGGACGGATGGTTGCCGACAGCACGAGCGCCGCGTGGCAGCGTGTCGCTGATGCTGCTGGCGATGCCCAGGAGATTGTGAAGCAGTCCGCCGAGCAGGTGCAGGCGAAGGTCGAAGATGTGAAGGACGGCCTGTCGGCGTGGTCGTCCCGCAATCCCGCTAATTTCGGCGACTTGTCCGCGCTCAGCGTTGACGGGAAGTTGCTCTATTGCCGGGTGTTGGTGAGCTTGGCGCTGGTCGACGGCCTCCTCGATCCTCGGGAGATCGCGAATCTGTACTTGTTCGCATCGACGATTGGTCTCGACGGCGAGGCGCGCGCGGAGTTGCGCAGGGAAATCACTGGGGCGCAACGGGATGCAGCGAGCGACGCAGGGGTGCCCGACGCCACGGTGGAGCTGTCCAGGGAATTGCACGACCTCCTCGAGGAGGATCAGCGCGAGCCGGTGTTCACGGTGCTGGTGCGCGATCTGGTGCGGATTTCGCGTGCTGACAGGCATGCTGCGGACGCCGAGCGTGAGCGAATCGTGCTGGTCGCAGGACTCGTGTTCGCCGAGTCAGCTGACAAGGTCGTGGAGGCGACCGAACGGTTCGTGATTACGGAAGAGGACTTCGCTTCCGGCAAGATCACGACCAGCCAGTTGGAGACCACCACCAAGGACATTGCTGCCAAGGCGGCTGCGTTCGGTGCCCCGATCGCCGCGATCAGTCTTGCTGGCAGCGTCTCCGGTCTCAGCGGGGCGGGAATCACCTCGGGTTTGGCGGCCTTGGGGTTCGGCGGCTTGCTGGGCTTGAGCGCGATGGCCACCGGGATCGGCACCGTGGTGATTCTCGGGGTCGCGGTCCATCAGGGGGCGCGTTGGGTGCTGGCCACCAACGAGCGTGAACGAGAGAATCGGCGGGAGCATCTGATTCAGCAAGTCATCAAGAATCACCAGCAGGCGATGGCCGAGCTCACCGACGACATCGCGGGGCTCGGTCACCGGATGGAGGCCTACCTCACCCAGACCACGAGGAACGAGGAGCGACTCGCCACGCTCAGGGATGAGTTGGCCGCCTTTCAGCTGGCCCTGGTGAATCTGCAGAACAGTCAGGAGGCCTTCGAACGGCGGGAGCCGCTCAGTGTCGGGTGACCAGCTTTCGGCTGCTGCCGCGGTCCTGGCTTACCAGGCCGTCACGCTGACCGAACTGCGGGGCCTGTTCGACCAGGTGGAATTCGACCTCAAGGATGTCCTCGAACGCGAACTTCGCGTCACCGACACCTTGGACTCGGTCGAGTCCGAGTTCGACGCGGTGCGCGCCCGTCTCCAAGCAATGGGCGTCCTCGTACCAGCTCAAGAGTCCCAGTCGAGCGCAGTGGCCACCGTGAGTGTCGAGACATCGAGCTACCGCCGTTACGCCGTGCCCATCGTCCCGACTGATGGCGACTTCGATCAGCTCGTCAGGCTTGCCGAAGCCCGGTTGGATCTGTTGGGTATCGATCTGACCCGGGACCCGCTTCAGCAGGTTCTTCCCGCCGGCCAGATAGCTCGCAGCCTGCGCAGCTACGCCGAGGAACATGGCGACGTCAGCTGGGACGAGACCGACTGGACGGTCGTCCTGGTTGCCGGAGTCCTCGCGACCCTCCTTGACGTCATCCTCGTCCGCATCCCCCAGGATTCCACCTTCCTAGGCAAAAAGCAGACGGGATCGCCCCTCACCAAGTGGCTCCAGGACAAGGATCGGGCTCAAGACATCCATGCCCGATTCTTCAAGAGGTTCGAGAAGCTGGCCAAAGTGCCCTTTGACGCCTCCACCACGTGGGCCACCGGGGGCCTGGTCAGCGGCATGTCGCCGGATACCCATCGGCTCCAGAGCCTCGGCCACGATCCGGCCCTGGGTTTCCTCTTCGGCGTGGCAGATCTCATGCACGGCACCGGCACCTACATCGACAAGGCAGGGCAACTGGTCCAGGTCGCCACCGACTACGACCCGGTCGACCTGATCACCGCGCTCATCACCCAGGTGCGCCATCTGCTCTCGGACGTCTACACTCCTGCCGGCCTGCAGCCCCCGTTCTTCAGCCTGCTTCAGCTCGGACAGGTTGGTTCCCCGTTCGCATTGGACCCCTCCGGTGTCAAGGTGCCCTGGACCGAGGTCGCCCGCTACATGTATATGAACGGCTACGACCTGCGCCATTTCTTCACGATGGGCATCCCTCCTGGCGTCGTGTCCGCGATCATCCGCGGGTACTGGCTTCTCAAGAGCTATGCCACCGGTGGTACGGCAGCGCAACGGAAGCTGGAGCATGCCAAACTCACCTCCATGCTGCTGCTCGGGCACTCCATCGCCACCTCAGGCACGCTTCTCAAGACCGGGCTGGTGTTTGGCATGAACCCGGCCGCCCTCAACTACAACCAGATTCTGGCCATGGGGCCCGCCACCATCGCCTGGTTCAAAGAAGCCGTTGCCCGCGACCATCGAATAAATGAAGCCCTGGAGAAGGAATGGGAATTGCTCCTCGCCGAATCGGAGGGGCAATCGTGGCCAGCGAGCCGAGCCACGAGCCTGGGCAGACTGTCGATCTGACTGTCTTTACATCGGCTTTCATCTAGGGAATCCCGCGCAGGTCCAGGCGGCCGGGATTCCTCGTCTTCGACCGATTGCTTATAGCGAAAGTCGTTACGAGGGCTGGGAGGAGGTTGCGTCCCTTTCCGAGGCGGCGAGAAGTTCCTCCGAGACGACTTCGACTACGGCAACGACTGATCGTTTCGCCCGCCCCAGGCGATTCCCGCTGCCCGATGGCCCATCTGCGCTATCACCTCGACAGCCATCGGGCGGTCGGGCGGGCCACGGGACCGTGGCGCGGTATCCGGCGAGCGCCTCGCTGCGGACACGGCCAAGCCGGTGTTGGGGTCGCGCCTCTGGCCGGCGCTCAGCAAGGGCATCAACTAACACCCGCTGAGAGAGTTGACCCTGGTTGGTGAAGCCGGCTGAGGTGCGGCGAGCAAGGCTGTGGGCATTCGGAGTGCTCGACCAGCGCATAAGGGGACCCCAGCGGGTGGCCGCTGGGGTCCTGCTTGCTGGGCTGTTTGTCATTCGCGCCTACGGAACTGGGCCTGACCCGCTTTGACGGACATCTGAGATCAGGAGCCTGGTGGGCTCCGGGAGGATGTCCAGCATCATGGAGAGCATGGGGAAGAAGCGGCCTCGGCCTCGCCGGTCTGCCACGCCGGAGTTCAAGGCGGAGATCGTGGAGTTGTGCCGGCGTGGGGACCGCACGGTCGGGCAGGTGTCGAAGGATTTCGACCTGACCGAGACCGCCGTGCGGGAGTGGGTGAAGCAGGCTGAGCTCGACGCCGGGACGCGCAGTGACGGGTTGACCAGCGACGAGCGGGAGGAGTTGGCGCAGCTGCGGCGGGAGAACCGCCGGCTGCGCGAGGATGTCGAGATCCTCAAGCGGGCAACGGCTTTCTTCGCGAAGGAGACCCGGTGAACGTGTACCCGTTCATCGAGGCGGAGCAGGTCGGCCGGCGCAACGTCAAGCGTGCGTGCGAGCTGTTGAAGGTCTCCCGGTCCGCCTACTATCAGCACACCCGTGGCGAGCAGTCGCAGCGCGAGCGCGTCGACCAGGCGCTGACCGAGCAGATCACCGCGGTGCATCAGGTGTCGAAGGGCACTTACGGCGCGCCACGAGTGCATGCCGAACTCGCCGCGCGAGGGCACCGGCACGGCCGTAAACGCGTGGCCCGGCTGATGCGTGCCGTCGGGATCCGCGGCAAGTGCCCGCGCCGATGGCGCACCACCACCGTTGCGGATCCGGCCGCCGAGGCGCGTCCTGACCTGGTCAACCGTGACTTCGGCACCGACCCGGCCGCGATCGACACCCGCTGGTGCGGTGACATCACCTACATCAACACGTGGGAGGGCTGGTTGTTCCGCACCGGGTTTGATGGAGACATCGAAACCCGGGAGGAACACCAGCGATGCCCGCACCAAAGAAGTACAACGATGAGCTGCGTGAGCGTGCGACGCGGTTGGCCGTCGAGGCCCGTCGGGATCCGGCGTCCGCGGTCGGGGCGATCCGGCGGATCGCTGGTCAGCTCGGGGTTCATCCGGAGGCGTTGCGCACGTGGGTGAAGAAGGCCGAGACCGACGGCGGTGACCGGCCGGGCACCACCAGCAGCGACGCGGAACGCCTCGCCGCGTTGGAACGGGAGGTGCGTGAGCTGCGGCGGGCGAACCAGATCCTGAAGTCCGCGGCGTCTTTCTTCGCGGCGGAGTTGGACCGTCCGTCGCGATGAAGGTCGAGTTCGTCGACTCCCAGCGGGAGCGACACGGTGTCCAGCCGGTCCTGCAGGCGCTCGAAGACACGCCGGCACAGATCGCACCGTCGACCTACTACGCCGCCAAGACCCGTCCCGCCAGCGCCCGCTCGCGACGCGATGAGGAGCTGACCGCGGTGATCGAGCGGATCCACGCGGAGAACTACGGCGTCTACGGGGCCCGCAAGATCTGGCACGAGCTGCACCGCCGTGGTGTTCGGGTGGCCCGGTGCACCGTCGAGCGGCTGATGCGTGAGTCCGGGCTGCGTGGGCTGCTGCGCGACAAGTCACCGCGCACGACCCGGCCGGCGGCCGAGACCAGCCGCCCTGCTGACCTGGTCAAACGGGACTTCACCGCAGCCGGCCCGAACCAGCTGTGGGTCGCCGACCTGACCTACGTGCGCACCAGCGTGGGCTGGGTGTACGCCGCGTTCGTCCTCGACGTGCACTCCCGCATGATCGTCGGCTGGCAGGTGTCCACGTCGCTCTACACCGACCTGGCTCTCGACGCGTTGAAGATGGCGATCTGGCGCCGCGAGAATCAAGGCGCTGACCTGGGCGGACTCGTTCATCATTCCGACCGGGGAGTCCAGGGCGGATTCAACCGGTGGTCGCAACACCGGGTTGCTGGAGCGATCGTAGGTGTTCGTCAAGGACTTCGGCTGGGGTCTTCCAGCCGAGAGTTTTCGGGGGCCGGCTGTTGAGCGCATGGGCGACGGCGTTGATCTCGTCGGCGCTCCATCGAGACAGGTCGGTGCCTTTCGGAAAGTACTGCCGCAGCAGCCCGTTGGTGTTCTCGTTGGTGCCGCGTTGCCAGGGGCTGTGCGGGTCGGCGAAGAACACCGGGACGCCGGTCTCGACCGTGAAGCGTGCGTGCGCAGACAACTCCTTGCCGCGGTCCCACGTCAGCGACCGGCGCAGCTGCTCGGGCAGTTGAGTGATCGTCTCGGCGAGGGCTTTGCTCATCGTGATCGCCCCATAGCCGGCGAGAGCAGGACCGTTCTTCGTCCGCGGGATCACACCCCAGCCGGCCTCACGAGGCAGGTGGACCAGCATCGTGAACCTCGTGGTCCGCTCGACCAGTGTCCCGATCGCGGAGCGCTGCAACCCGATGATCAGATCCCCTTCCCAGTGCCCGGGGACGGCACGGTCGGTGACTTCAGCGGGCCGTTCACTGATCAGCGTGTCACTCGTGACGTGCGCCCATGCGCGTTGCTTCGCGTGGGCTCGGGGAACGCGAAGCGCCCGACCGGTCCGCAAGCAGGCGACGAGCTCGCGCTTGAGGGCGCCACGGCTCTGGACATAGAGCGCCTGGTAGATCGCCTCATGGCTGATGCGCATGGACTCATCCTCCGGGAACTCGGCCCTGAGCCTGCGGGAGATCTGCTCCGGGCTCCACCCGGTCGTCCATGCCCGATCGGCCCGGTGGGGTTTGTTCCGGCCCTTCCACTGCGGGCCCTGCGGGCCGGTGACCGGCCGGCCATCCGCTGTCTGGATCGCACCCGCAAGCCGCTGCTGGACGTACTGCCGGAGCCGCTCATTGGCCAGCAGCTTCGCTGTCTTCGGCCGCCGGGCTCGACGTTCCGCATGCCACTGCGCGGTCGAAGCCTTGTAGTCCAACCGGTACGTCCTGGTCGAGGCGTTGCGCCGCAACTCCCGCGAGATCGTCGACGGGTCTCGGCCGAGCCGGCGTGCGATCTCCCGAACGCCCAGGCCCTGCGCCCGCGACAGCGCGATGTCCTCTCGTTCGCTGAACGACAAATAGCGGCCCGACACCGTCGGCGGCAACGCAGGATTCACGCCGCCAGCGTGCCGGAACCAGCGGAACCCCACCGGCGAGGACACGCCAGCCGCCGCGGCCGCGTCCTCGGTCATCACACCCGATCGGATCGCAGCCCAGAACTTGACCCGGTCCTCACGCCACGCCACCGTCGGCCGTCCCGGCGAGGGGATTTGACCCCGATACTCCCGAACCTGCTTCTGCCTCGGCCCACTGCCCATCGCTCCACCTCTCTCCGACAAGGTGTTGCGACGACCGGTTGAATCCGCCCAGTATCGAGCGATTCGCTACAGCCAGCGGCTGGCCGAGGCTGGCGGCGTCGCCTCCGTCGGGTCCAAGGGCGACTCGTACGACAACGCGATGGCCGAGGCGTTCAACTCCCTGTACAAGGCCGAACTCGTGCGCAACAAGGGCCCGTGGCGCGGACTCGACGACCTGGAGATGGCCACCGTCGAATACATCGACTGGTACAACAACCGCCGCTTGCACGGCGAGCTCGGGCACATCCCACCCGCCGAACACGAGGCACTACACGCGATGACCCAGCCGGTCACCGCACCCCTGAAAACCAGCTAACCAACTCTCCATCAAACCCGGGGCTTGACAGCTGGTACAACACCCGCCGCCGGCACTCCAGCCTCGGCTACCTCAGCCCCGCCGAGTATGAAGCCGGCGCGATTAACCCGCTACCAGCCAGCAAGGTAGCGTGAGATCAACCCACCGACCCTGTCCGTCGAAACGGGTCAAGCCCAGATCACACCACATCGGGGTGCCCTTCCGGGCAACGGGACGCATGGGTAGAGCGCACGTCTGCGGCACCTCAGGAGGTGACGGTGCGGGTGCTGCTTGGCCCCCGCACCGACTGGTTCACCGCGACGCGCCCCGGGATCCTCGCCACCGGTCGCTGCGTGGTCACCACGTTGCGCAGCCGGGTCGGGATTCGGCTGGACGGCTCCGCCCTGCTCCGCCGGATTTCGGCGGAACGGCGTAGCGAGGGCGTCGTCCTCGGTGCCGTACAGGTCCCGGCCGCCGGCACGCCGGTGATCTTCCTCGCCGACCATCCCGCCATGGGCGGCTATTCGGTGATCGGGGTGGTGCACCCGGATGACCTGCCGCTGGCGCCTAGGCCCGGGCACACCGGTGCGGTTCAGCCTTGTGCATTCCGGTTCCACCCTGTGTATAAGGAAGGGCCACGCCTCACTGTGGTTGGGGGAGGGCCGCTGCTACACCCTCCAAGCAAGGGGAGCGTCCGAACGGGCGCGCCGGTTACGAGAAGGAGCAGATGATGACGACCCGTCCCGGGTTCCACCTCGCGATTCCGGTTGATGATCTGGCGCGGGCCCGCGCCTTCTACGGCGGCGTACTCGGGCTCGCCGAGGGGCGCTCGGCCGACGCCTGGGTCGACTGGAACTTCTACGGCCACCAGGTGGTGACCCACGTCGTACCGGCGGCGCGGGAGGCTGACGCGGGCCGCAACCCCGTCGACGGGCACGACGTACCGGTGCCGCACTTCGGACTCATCCTGTCGATCGACGACTTCCACACCCTGGCGGACCGGATTCGCGCCGCCGGCACCGAGTTCGTCATCGAGCCGTACCTGCGGTTCGCCCGCGAGCCGGGGGAGCAGTGGACGATGTTCCTCCGCGATCCAGCCGGCAATGCCATGGAGTTCAAGGCGTTCCGGGACGAGTCGCAGATCTTCGCCAAATAGTGGCGGGTCTGCGGAGACGCCGACCGCGGGCAGGTCGACGTCCTAAGTGCTCACCTGGCCGGGAAGGCGACGAGCTGCCTGACCTGCGGTGATATGGGCGAGTGACCGGGGGTGATCCCGAGAGAAGGCAGAAGCGGTCGGGCTGCGCTGCTCCCTGTAAGGCTGGAAGCATCCTGTCCGGAAAACCGGGGGAGGCTCAGTGCTTGTAGATCATCGCTGCCTAGGGGCGGCCGGTCGACCCGGCCATGGGCGTCGTCCCGCGTCACCGCTCGTCGATCATGACCTCGATGCTGTAGTCCTGAGCTCGGTAGCAGTGGTCGCCGTACTCCACCGGGTTGCCTGCCGAGTCGAACGCGCTGCGCGTCATGGTGAGCACGGGCTCGGACGGCTTCAGCCCAAGGTGCCGCCGTTCGGCCGCGATCGGCGTGCGTGCCCCGATCGTCTGGTGCGCGACGACCGGCCGCACGCCACGATCGCGTAGCAGGGCGTACAGGCCCTGCGCCTCGAGCTGCTCCCGGGTGATGTCGGCGCACGACGGTGGTAGCCAGTTGCGCAGGATGGCCAGCGGGCGGTTGTCGGAGAACCGCAGGCGGACGATCGAGAGCAGTTCGGCGTCGGCGGGCAGATCGAGCGCCGCCGCCACGCGCTTGTCCCGCACCAGTTCATGCTGGAGAACGGTGGTCGTGGGTCGGCCCGCGTCGCGCTTGAGGTCGTCGTAGAGGCTGGTGAGTTCGGCGCGCCGGTGCACCTTGCGGTTGGCGACCGTGGTGCCGAGTCCGCGCCGGCGCAGCAGCAGGCCCTGGCTGACCAGTTCCTGGATGGCCCGACGCACCGTCGGCCGTGACAGGTTGAGTCGCTCGGCAAGCGCGATCTCGTTCTCGAATGGATCGCCGGGCTGCAGCTGACCACTGCGGATCGCGGCGCAGAGCTGCTCCGCGAGCTGGTGGTACAGGGGCACCGGAGAGGACCGGTCGATCGTCACGCCCAATCGGATGGCCATGGCCGGCACTCTACTCCGAAAGCCGAGTTTGACGTTACGTGAAGATGTCAGGACAAAGTCTTGACGAGACATTGACGTTACGGGCACGCTACATCCCACGGCCAGCGGCGGGAACCAGCTGCCCGCAACGGCAGCCACCGAAGTCGTGGATTGGATGATTCATATGCGCATCGGGCTCGCGGGTGTGGGGAGGATCGGGGTCTTCCATGCCCGGACCCTGGTAGGCCTCGACTTTGTCGACGAGCTCGTGGTGACCGACAGCAACGTGGAGGCTGCCCGGGCCCTCGCCGAGGAGCTCGGTGTGGAGGTGGTCGCGGATTCCGAGGCGCTGCTCGCCTCGGGCGTCGACGGTTTCGTGATCGCGACGGCCACCCCCGGGCACGCCCCGCTGCTGTGGCAGGGGATCGCCGCCGGGGTGCCGACCTTCTGCGAGAAGCCCGTCGCGGCCACCCTCGACGAGACCATCGCGCTGACCGACCTCGTCGCGGCCAGCGGAGTGCCGGTGCACATCGGCTTCCAGCGACGCTTCGACGTCGGCTACCAGCGTGCGCGGCGCGCGGTGGAGTCCGGCGAGCTGGGTTTCATTCACACCATCCGGGCCAACACCCACGACCAGTCGCCGCCGCACCCGTCATACATCCCGACCTCCGGCGGGATCTTCCGCGACTGCAACGTGCACGACTTTGACATTCTCCGGTTCGTCACCGGGCAGGAGGTGGCCTCCGTCTATGCGACGGGTGCGAACAAGGGGGCCGACTTCTTCTCCGAGGCCGGGGACGTGGACACCGGCGCCGCCCTGCTGACTCTGGACGACGGGACGATTGTCCTCGTCTCTGCGACCCGCTACAACGGCGGCGGCCACGACGTGCGCATGGAGGTGTTCGGCGAGAAGGGCACGCTCGCGGTCGGGCTGGACCACTCGCTGGCGATGGGGTCCGCCGAGGAGGGGGTCGACTTTCCCCGGGGCCCCCGGAAGTGGTCCTTCATGGAGCGCTTTCTTCCGGCGTACCAGGCCGAGCTCACCGCCTTCGCGGACGTCGCCCGCGGCGAGCGGCCCTCGCCCTGCACGGTCCGTGACGCACTCGAGGCCTTCCGTGTCGCTGAGGCCTGCGAGCTGTCCCGGGCGGAGCGCCGGCCCGTCGCGCTCTCCGAGATCAAGGGAAATCTGAGGCCATGACCGCTGTCAGCGCGGAACCCACGCCGCCAGCAGCCGGCCGCAGCCCGGTGTCCGACCGCATCGCCGGGGCGCCAATCTCGTGGGGCGTCTGCGAGGTTCCTGGCTGGAGCTACCAGCTGGAACCTGCCGTCGTGCTGCGCCAGATGCGCGAACTCGGTCTGGCCGCCACCGAGTTCGGACCGGAGGGCTTCCTGCCTGACGAGCCCGCGGCCAAAGCCGCGACCCTGGGCGGGTACGGCCTGAAGGCGGTGGGGCAGTTCGTCCCCGTCGTCCTGCACGACCCGGGCCACGACCCGCTACCGGAGGTCGAACGCGCGATGGCCGGTCTGGTCGCAGCCGGCGCATCTACGGTGGTCATCGCCGCTGCAACGGGTCAGGAGGGCTACGACGAGCGCCCGGTCCTCGACGAGTCCGGCTGGTCGACCCTCCTGGGCAACCTTGACCGCATCACCGAGGCCGCATCCGCCCGCGGACTCGTCTCCACCCTGCACCCGCATGTCGGCACGATGGTCGAGAGCGGCGAGGAGACCGCCCGGGTGCTCGCCGGGAGCCGCATCGGCCTGTGCCTCGACACCGGGCACCTGCACATCGGCGGCGGCGACCCGGTCGCGGTGGCGCAGCAGAACCCGAGGCGGATCGCGCACGCCCATCTCAAGGACGTCCGGATCGGCTGGGCCCGGCGCGTGCAGTCCGGCGAGGTGAGCTACACCGAAGCCGTGGCCGGTGGCATGTACGTCCCGCTCGGTCAGGGTGACGTCGATGTCAAGGCGATCGTGACGGCCCTTGAGGACAGCGGGTACGCGGGATGGTACGTCCTCGAGCAGGACTGCATCCTGGCCGGCGCGCCGGCCACCGGGTCCGCGGGACCGGACCCGGTGGCCGACGTACGGGCGAGCATCGAGCACCTGCTCGCCGTGGCTGGCGAACCGGCCGTGGCGGGACCCGTGGCGGGACCGAGCGCGGCGGAGGCCTGACGATGGTGGCGGCCGCAGGCGACACGGCGGGGTACGACCTGGTGACGATGGGTCGGTGCGGGGTGGACATCTACCCGCTCGACCACGGTGTGGGCCTCGAGGACGTCAAGCGCTTCGAGAAGTTTCTGGGCGGGAGCGCCACCAACGTAGCCGTGGCCGCGGCGCGGCACGGACGGCGGGCGGCGCTCATCACGCGTACCGGCCGCGATCCGTTCGGTCGCTACATCCACCGCGAGCTGCGTGACTTCGGCGTCGACGACGGGTTCGTCGCCGAGGTCGACGGCCTCCCGACGCCGGTCACCTTCTGCGAGATCTTCCCCCCGGACGACTTCCCGCTGTACTTCTACCGCTATCCGATCGCCCCGGACCTGATGATCGAGGCGGAGGAACTCCCGCTAGACGCGATCCGCGCGGCCCGGGTCTTCTGGGCCACCGTCACCGGGCTGTCCCAGGAGCCGTCGCGCTCAGCGCACCTCGCCGCGTGGCAGGCCCGCGGCCGCCGGTCGCACACCGTCCTCGACCTCGACTACCGGCCGATGTTCTGGCCGCACCCGGCCGAGGCCGGCGGCCAGGTCGCCAAGGCACTGGAGCACGTCACCGTCGCGGTCGGAAACCGCGAGGAATGCGAGGTCGCGGTCGGCGAGACCGAACCTCAGCGCGCGGCGGACGCCCTGCTCGAGCGCGGGGTGGAGCTCGCCATCGTCAAGCAGGGCCCCAAGGGAGTCCTGGCCGCGACCGCCGACGAGCGCGTCGAAGTACCGCCGTTCCCCGTGACGGTCGTCAACGGCCTCGGCGCGGGTGACGCCTTCGGCGGTGCGCTGGTCCACGGCCTGCTCAACGGGTGGGGGCTGCGCCGCATCCTGCGGTTCGCCAACGTGGCCGGGGCCATCGTCGCTTCCCGGCTCGAGTGCTCCAGTGCCATGCCGACCACGGCCGAGGTCGAGGCCGTCCTAGCCGCCAGGGGACAGGAGGGGTGATCGTGACGACCACCATCGCCGATCTGACCGAGATCCGAGTGCGCGAGCCGCAGCGGATCGCCGACAGCTGGGCCGCCCGCCGGCGTCGGCAGCTCGTCGGCGTTGACGGCAGGCTGCTCATCGTGGCCGCGGACCACCCGGCCCGCGGCGCGCTGGGTGTGCGCGACGCCCGTCAGGCCATGGCCTCGCGCAGCGAGCTGCTGGAGCGCCTGGTCACCGCGCTGTCCCGGCCTGGCGTCGACGGCGTTCTCGGCACGCCCGACATCCTCGACGACCTGCTCCTCATGGGGGCGTTGGAGGACAAGGTCGCCATCGGGTCGATGAACCGAGGCGGTCTGCAGGGCGCGGTTTTCGAGCTCGACGACCGGTTCACCGCGTACACGGCCGACGAGATCGCGGCCCGGGGGCTGGAGGGCGGCAAGATGCTGACCCGGATCTGCCTCGGCGATCCGGGTACGGCAGCCACGTTGCAGGCGAGCGCCCGCGCGATCACCGAGCTCGCGGCCCACGGCGTCATGGCGATGGTGGAGCCGTTCCTCTCGGTTCGGGAGACCGGCCGGGTGCGTAACCTCCTCGACCCCGACTCGGCCATCACGTCGATCCACATCGCTGCGGGTCTGGGGGCCACCAGCCAGCACACCTGGCTGAAACTGCCCGTGGTCGACGACCTGGAGCGCGTCATGGACGCCACCACGCTGCCGACGCTTCTGCTCGGCGGTGACCCGACACGCAACCCGGACGACACGTACGCCGCGTGGGGCAAGGCGCTCGTCCTGCCGGCCGTGCGCGGCCTGGTCGTCGGGCGGACGCTGCTCTTCCCGCCGGACGGTGACGTGGCCACCGCCGTCGACATCGCTTCGGGACTCGTGCACCGGGGCCGGCGATGAGCGACAACGGACGCTGGGTGTATCCCTTCGGCAGCTCCGGCGACGGCGACTTCCAGGTGTCCATCACCGACGACCTCTGCGGGTGGAAGCACACCAGCCTACGGGTGGCGACGCTGGCATCGGCCGTTCAGGTGAGCCTTGACCTCGGCGACAGCGAGGTCATCGTCGTGCCCCTTCAGGGCAGCTTCGATGTCACGGCGGTCGACCACGCGGGAGAGCGCCACGAGGCCAGGCTCGCCGGACGGACCAGCGTCTTCGCCGGTGCGACCGACGTGGCGTACGTCCCGCGCGGCGCCAGCCTCACGGTGCGCAACGCCGGCGAAGACCCGGCCAACGTGGCCCTCTGCGGCGCGAAGGCGACGAAGCAGAGGCTGCCGCTGCCGTTCCGTCACGTGGCTGCCGCCGACGTCCCCGTCGAACTGCGCGGCGCCGGCATGGCCTCGCGCGAGGTGCGCAACTTCGGCGTCCCGCAGGTCCTCGACGCCGACTCGATCATCGCGTGTGAGGTCATCACGCCGGCCGGCAACTGGAGCTCCTATCCGCCCCACAAGCACGATGAGGAGCGCGACGGGGTGGAGACCGAGCTGGAGGAGATCTACTACTTCGAGGTCCGGGCGGAGTCCCCGGCCGACGGGGCCGACCCCCTCGGCTACCAGCGCGTATACGGCACCCGAGAGCGGCCGCTGGACGTCTTCGCCGAGGTCCGCTCGGGCGATGTCGTCCTGGTACCGCACGGCTGGCACGGCCCCGCGATGGCCCCGCCCGGTTACGACCTCTACTACCTGAACGTCATGGCCGGCCCCGGCGCGACCAGGGCCTGGCTCATCTGCGACGACCCCGCCCACACCTGGGTGCGGGACTCGTGGGCCCGGCAGGATGTCGACCCGAGACTGCCGATCGGAGGACCCCGATGACCGCCGGCGCCGACAACGTACGCCTGACCGTGGGACAGGCCGTCGTGCGCTTCCTGGCCAGCCAGTGGAGCGAGCGCGACGGCCAGCGCCAGAAGCTGTTCGCCGGGTGCTTCGGCATCTTCGGTCACGGCAACGTCGCGGGCGTGGGCCAGGCCCTGCTCCAGAACGAGCTGACCGAGAAGGAGGAGCGCCTGCCCTGCGTGCTGGCCCGCAACGAGCAGGCCATGGTTCACACCGCGGTGGCCTACGCACGCCAGAAGGACCGCCTCCAGACGTGGGCGTGCACCGCGTCAGTCGGCCCCGGCTCGACGAACATGCTCACGGGAGCCGCCCTGGCCACCGTGAACCGTCTGCCGGTGCTGCTGCTGCCCTCCGGCACGTTCGCCACCCGGGTGTCCGGGCCGGTGCTGCAGGAGCTCGAGGCGCCCAACGCCGCGGACGTCACCGTCAACGACGCCTTCCGCCCGCTGTCGCGCTTCTTCGACCGGGTCAACCGGCCGGAGCAGCTGTCCTCGGCCCTGCTCGGCGCCATGCGTGTCCTCACCGACCCGGTGGAGACGGGGGCGGCGACCATCGCGCTACCGCAGGACGTGCAGGCGGAGGCGTTCGAGTGGCCGGTCGACCTGTTCGCGCCGCGGATCTGGCGGATCGCCCGGCCGGTTCCGGAGGCCGTCGACGTCGCGGACGCGGCCACGCTGATCCGCTCGGCGCAGCGGCCGCTCATCGTCGCCGGTGGCGGGGTGCACTACTCCGGCGCGGAGCAGGCGCTGCGCGTGTTCTGCGAGGCCACCGGCATCCCGGCCGGGGAGACTCAGGCCGGCAAGGGCGCGCTGCCGCACGGTCATCCGCAGGCAATGGGCGCGATCGGCTCGACGGGCACGACGGCCGCCAATGCGCTGGCTCGGGAGGCCGACGTCGTCATCGGCATTGGCACCCGCTACAGCGACTTCACCACCGCTTCGCGCACCGCCTTCCAGGATCCGGGCATCCGCTTTGTCAACATCAACATCGCCCGGTTCGACGCCGGCAAGCACGCGGGCCTGCCGGTCGTGGCGGACGCCCGCGAGGCCGTCACCGCCCTCACCGCGGCCCTCGAGGGGTATGCCGTGGACCCGGCGTACCGGGACCGGCAGGTAAGGCTGTTCCGCGACTGGGACGCGCGGGTGGAGGCCGCCTACCACCCGCCCGCCGAGGTCACCGACGCGCTCGCCGCCGGCGTCCTCACCCAGGGCACGGTGCTCGGCTGCGTCAACGAACTGTCCGACCCGAGGGACGTCGTCGTCTGCGCCGCCGGCTCCATGCCCGGCGATCTGCACAAGCTGTGGCGGGTCCGGGACCGCAAGGCCTACCACGTCGAGTACGGCTACTCCTGCATGGGCTACGAGATCCCTGGCGGTATCGGGGTGCGGCTGGCCGACCCCGACCGGGACGTCTTCGTCATGGTGGGCGACGGCTCCTATCTGATGATGCCAACGGAGCTGGTCACGGCGGTGCAGGAACGGGTCAAGGTGATCGTCGTCCTGGTCCAGAACCACGGTTTCCACTCCATCGGCTCACTGTCGGAGTCCCTCGGCTCACAGCGGTTCGGCACCAGGTACCGCTTCCGCAACGACGCCACGGGCCGGCTGGACGGCGGGAAGCTGCCGATCGACCTCGCCGCCAATGCCCGCAGCCTCGGCGCGACGGTCATGGAGGTGCGCAGTCGCGGGGAACTCGAGCAGGCGATCAAGGATGCCAAGGCCGCCCCGGCGGACGGCGGCCCTGTCGTCATCCATGTGGAGACCGACCCCACCGTTTACGCCCCCGACAGCGGGTCGTGGTGGGATGTCCCGGTCAGCCAGGTCAGCGACCTTGACACCACCCAGCGCGCCCACGCTACGTACGCCGGGCACAAGGCCACGCAGCGCCCACTGCTGGCGCCGACCGAGAGGACGAACCTATGAGCGGGCCAGCCATGATCGCCAGCGCCCCCGACAGCTGGGGCGTGTGGTTCCCCGACGACCCCCGACAGACTCCCTGGGAGCGTTTTCTGGACGAGGTCGCCGCGGCCGGCTACACCCGCATCGAGCTGGGGCCGTACGGCTACCTGCCCACCGACCCGTCCCGCCTGCGTGACGAGCTCGACAAGCGGGGGCTGACCGTGACGGCCGGCACCATCTTCGAGCACCTGCATCGGGCCGACTCGTGGGACACCACGTGGAAGGACGTCTCCGCGGCGGCCATGCTGACCGCGGCCATGGGCGCCCGGCACCTTGTGGTCATCCCGGAGTTCTGGCGCGACCCGCAGACCGGGACGGTCCTCGAGGACGCGCTACTGACCGACGAGCAGTGGGTGGCGTACGCCGCGCAGATGAACCGGCTCGCGCGGCGCATCCGCGAGGAGTTTGGCCTGCAGATCCAGTTCCACCCCCACGCGGACACCCACGTGGACACGCACGAGAACGTGGAGCGGTTCCTCCACGAGACGGACCCCGACCTGGTGAGCCTGTGCCTGGACACGGGGCATATCTCCTACTGCGGCGGGGACAATCTCAAGCTCATCGGCGACCATCCCGAGCGGATCGGGTACGTGCACCTCAAGCAGGTCGACCCCGCTGTCGTCGCCGCCGCGCACGAGCAGGGCATCGGCTTCGGCGAGGCCGTGCGGATGGGCGCCATGTGCGAGCCACCGACGGGCATCCCCGACATGCCCCCCATCCTCGACGCCCTGGCGAACCTCGACGCGGACATCTTCGCCATCGTCGAGCAGGACATGTACCCGTGCCCCGCCGACAGACCCCTGCCCATTGCGACGCGGACCCTGACGTACCTGCAGTCCTGCGGCCCGCTGCGCTGACCGGCTCCCGCCCGGGAGCAGCTGATGACTCTGTCAAGCCACCGACGATCCCCCAACAGGCGGTACCACCGCCTGACCCGTCCCCCGACATCCGTCCCGACGACGTGGCGGATGAAGAAAGGCAGAAACGACATGATCCGTAGATCCCGCATATTCCTGCTCGCGGCCGGCGCCGTGACCGCTCTCGCCCTGGCGGCGTGCAGCTCCAGCGGAGGCAAGCAGACCACCGAGGGTGACGCCGGCAAGGCCGGCACCGCCAGCACCCCGAGGATGACCGTCGCCTTCATCACCCACGCGGCCCCGGGCGATACCTTCTGGGACCTGGTCCGCAAGGGTGCCGAGGACGCGGCGAAGAAGGACAACGTCGACCTGCAGTACCAGTCCGACCCGGACGGCGCGAACCAGGCCAACCTCGTGCAGTCCGCGATCGACAAGAAGGTCGACGGAATCGCGGTGACCCTGGCCAAGCCGGATGCCATGAAGGCCAACGTGCAGAAGGCCGCTCAGGCCGGGGTCCCGGTCGTCGCCCTCAACGGCGGCATCGACGCGTGGAAGAGCATGGGCGTGCTGGGCTACTTCGGCCAGGACGAGAGGATCGCCGGTCAGGCGGCCGGCCAGCGGCTCACGAAGGACGGCGCCAAGAAGGCGCTCTGTGTCATCCAGGAGCAGGGCCACGTTGGCCTCGAGGCCCGGTGTGACGGGGCGAAGGACGGGTTCCCGAACACCGAGAAGATCTACGTCACTGGCACCGACATGCCGAGCGTCCAGGCGGCGATCACCTCGAAGCTCCAGCAGGACAAGAGCATCGACCGCGTGCTGACCCTCGGCGCGCCGTTCGCGCTGACCGCCGTCAAGTCGGTCAAGGACGCCAACAGCTCGGCAAAGGTCGTCACCTTCGACACCAACAAGGACCTCGTGGCCGCGATCAAGGGCGGCCAGGTCGAGTGGGCGGTCGACCAGCAGCCCTACCTGCAGGGCTACCTCGCGGTCGACAGCCTGTGGCTCTACAAGACCAACGGCAACACCATCGGCGGTGGCCAGGCGACCCTGACCGGTCCCGCGTTCATCGACAACACCAACGTCGCCGCTGTCGAGAAGTTCGCAAGCAACGGCACGAGGTGAGTTGACATGACTGCTACGGCCACGGAGCCGAGCAGGGGGTTGGCGGCCCGGGACGACCGGGTCGCCACCCGCCCCCTGGCGGCACGGCTGCTGAGCCGCCCTGAGGTCGGGTCACTCATCGCCGCGATCGTGATCTTCCTGCTGTTCATGGCGGTCGCGGAGCCCTTCCGCAACGTCGCCAACGTCGGAACGATCCTCTACGGGGCCTCGACCATCGGCATCATGGCCGTCCCCGTGGCGCTGCTCATGATCGGCGGGGAGTTCGACCTCTCCGCCGGCGTCGCGGTGACCACCTCCGGGCTCTCCGCGTCCCTGCTCGCCTGGAACTTCGGGCTCAACGTCTGGGTCGGCATCCTGCTGGCGCTGGTCGTCTCCGTCGCGATCGGCGCGTTCAACGGGTGGCTGCTGCTCAAGACCGGACTGCCGAGCTTCCTGGTCACGCTCGGCACCTTTTTCATCCTGCAGGGCGTCAACCTCGGCGTCACGCGGCTGCTCACCGGCAACGTCGCCAGCGCCGACATCAGCGACATGGACGGCTTTGCCAGCGCACAGAAGATCTTCGGGTCCGAGGTGACCCTCGGGCCGGTCAACCTGAAGATCACGGTCCTGTACTGGGTCGTGCTGACCGTCATCGCCGCCTACGTCCTGCTGCGTACTCAGATGGGCAACTGGGTGTTCGCGGTGGGCGGTGACGCCGCCGCGGCGCGCGCCGTCGGCGTACCCGTCCGGGCGACCAAGATCGGCCTCTTCATGGCCGTGGGGTTCTGCGCCTGGCTGTCCGGCATGCACCTGCTGTTCCAGTTCAACACCGTGCAGTCCGGCGAGGGCGTCGGCAAGGAGTTCATCTTCATCATCGCCGCCGTCATCGGCGGCTGCCTGCTCACCGGCGGCTACGGCTCGGTGGTCGGTGCGTCGCTCGGCGCGCTGATCTTCGGCATGACCCAGCTCGGCATCAACTACGCCGGCTGGAACCCCGACTGGTTCAGGACGTTCCTCGGCGTGATGCTGCTGCTGGCGACGCTGGTGAACATGTACGTCAAGAGGAGGGCGGATCTGCGATGAGCACCGCGACCACCGAGCGGCACGACGTCGCCGGTCACTCGAACACCCCCATCCTCGAACTCGAGAACGTGGGCAAGAGCTACGGCAACGTCCACGCCCTGCGCGGTGTCAGCCTCAACGTCCGCCAAGGCGAGGTCACGTGCGTTCTCGGCGACAACGGCGCCGGCAAGTCGACGCTGATCAAGATCATGTCCGGCCTGCACGACCACACCGACGGCACGATGAAGCTCGACGGCGTGGCGCGCCGGTTCGGCTCGCCGCGGGCCGCCCAGGCGAGCGGGATCGCGACCGTCTACCAGGACCTCGCGCTCGCGCCGCTCATGTCGGTGTGGCGGAACTTCTTCCTCGGCAACGAACTCCGCAAGGGGCCGTTGCGCACCCTGGACATCGCCCGGATGAAGCGCATCTGTGAGGACGAACTGGGCAAGATGGAGATCGTCGTCCCCGATCTCGACCGGCCGGTCGCGGGCCTCTCCGGCGGCCAGCGCCAGTGCATCGCGATCGCCAGGGCCATCTACTTCGGGGCGAGGGTGATCATCCTCGACGAGCCGACCGCGGCGCTCGGTGTCAAGCAGTCCGGTGTCGCCCTGCGGTACATCGTCAAGGCTCGCGACGCCGGCCTGGGCGTAATCTTCATCACCCACAATCCGCACCACGCCTACCTCGTCGGCAACCACTTCATCATCCTCAAGCTCGGTCGGGTCGTGCTGGACGCCCATCGCGACGACCTGACCCTCGAACAGCTCACCACGGAGATGGCGGGCGGCCAGGAGCTCGCGGAGCTCAGCCACGAGCTGCGCGGGATCGACCCGGGCAAGGTCATCGAGCCCGGGGAGGTCGAGCACGGTCACGTCGAAGCCCCCGCTCTCAGCCGCGAGGAACTCAAGGCCGTGGAGCGCGAAGAACGCGAAGAAGAGGAAGAGCCGAGGGCATGAGTGCATCGCCCCTGCGGGTCGGAATCATCGGCGTCGGCATGATGGGCGCCGACCACGCCGACCGGCTCGTCCACCGCATCGCCGGAGCGGAGCTGGTCGCGGTCTCCGACCCGGACGCCGCCCGGGCCGCCGACCTGGCCGCGCGCTTCGCCGGCGTACGCACCGTTCTTGACCCGCTCGAACTCATCGCGGACAAGGGCGTCGACGCCGTGCTCATCGCCTCGCCCGGCTTCGTGCACGAGGAGCAGGTTCTCGCCTGCGTCGAGCACGGCAAATACACCCTGTGCGAGAAGCCGTTGACGACGGACAGCGAGTCCTCGCTTCGCGTGGTCGAGGCCGAGCGGAACAAGGCCGGTCGGCCGCTGATCCAGGTCGGCTTCATGCGGCGCTTCGATCCCGAGTACGCCCGGATGAAGCGACTGCTCGACTCCGGTGACCTCGGGCGCATCGTGCTCGTGCACAACACACACCGCAACAAGACGGTCCCGGAGACGTTCCGCTCGGAGATGATCGTCAGCGACTCGCTGGTGCACGAGGTCGACGTGTGCCGCTGGCTCTTCGACGACGAGATCGCCACGATCACCGTCCTCGCGCCGAAGCCGACCGGCAGGGCCGCCGACGGGCTACTCGACCCCCAGGTGGCCATCTTCCAGATGGCCGGCGGCGGCATGGCCACGACCGAGGTCTTCGTCAACTGCCAGGTCGGCTACGAGGTCCGCTGCGAGGCGGTGGCCGAACTCGGCAACGTGACCGTCGGCCTGGGGCAGGACATCTTCGTCCGCAGCGACAACCACTACGGCGGCCACATTCCCGACGACTTCCGCGACCGCTTCGCCCGCGCCTACGACCTGGAGGTCCAGGCCTGGGTCGACGCGTCACGCCGAGGCGAGGTCGTCGGGCCCACCACCTGGGACGGCTACGCCGCCACGGCGGTGTGCACGGCCGGCCTGCAGTCCCTCGCCACCGGCAGGCCGGTCCCGGTCGACCTGGCCGACCGCGCCGAGGTCCTCCGGGGCGCGGCGACGTGAAGCTCGCCCTTGACCCGTACATGTTCCGGCGGGTCCCCCTGTTGGAGCAGCCGGCTCTGGTCGCGGACCTGGGCTACGAGTGGATCGAGCTGTCGCCGCGGGAGGACTTCACCTCCTGCGCTACGTCAACCCGCCCGGCTCCCAGCTGACCGTCCACCAGCACCTCGACATCGGGCAGGGCGACGTCGACTTCGACGAGTCCTTTCTCGGGCCTGGAGTCGATCGGCTTCGACGGCATCGTCACCACCTGTGTCTTCGCCTGGGAGGAGCGGGCCCGAGAGTCCAGCACCTTCATGCGCGACGCCGTCCGCGACCATCTCGGCCGGTGGGTCACACCGTCCACCTTCGAATCCCTAGACCATCCGGCACACGCCGCCCAGCCCGCACGCGGAAGGACCGTGAGCACCGTGAGCACCGAACCCGTCCGCATCACCCGTCTCATCGCGGGTCGCCTCTGGGACCGCACCTCAGAGCGCACCAGCGAGGTCTTCAACCCGGCGTCCGGAGACAAACGGGCCGCCTCGACCTGGCATCCGCGGACCTCGTCGGCGAGGTCGTCACCACGGCCCGAACCGCGTGGGAGGCCTGGGCCAACACGTCGCTGGCCAAGCGCACACAGGTACTCTTCACCTTCCGCGAGCTCCTCAACGCCCGAAAGCATGAGATCGCCGCGCTGATCACCGCCGAGCACGGCAAGGTGCTAGACGACGCGCTCGGCGAGGTGACGCGGGGCCTCGAGGTCGCCGAGTTCGCCTGCGGCATCCCTCAGCTGATGAAGGGCGGGTTCACCGAGAACGCCTCCACCAAGGTGGACGTGTACTCGATCCGGCAGCCGCTGGGCGTCGTCGCCGTGATCTCCCCGTTCAACTTCCCCGCCATGGTTCCGCTGTGGTTCATCCCCATCGCCATCGCCATCGCCTGCGGCAACGCAGTGGTCCTCAAACCCAGCGAGAAGGACCCGTCGGCGGCCGTGGCCGTGGCCCGCCTCTGGACCAATGCCGGTCTTCCCGACGGCGTCATGAATGTTGTGCACGGCGACAAGGAAGCCGTCGATGCGCTGCTGACCCACCCTGACGTCAAGGCCGTCTCGTTCGTCGGCTCCACCCCCGTCGCCCGGTACGTCTACGAGACCGGGACGGCGCACGGCAAGCGGGTACAGGCCCTCGGTGGCGCCAAGAACCACATGCTGGTCCTGCCCGACGCGGATCTCGACCTGGCCGCGGACGCCGCGATCAACGCCGGCTTCGGCTCCGCCGGCGAGCGCTGCATGGCGATCTCGGCCCTCGTCGCGGTGGACAGCATCGCCGATGAGCTTGTCGAGAAGATCAAGGACCGCATGCGCAAGCTGCGCACCGGCGACGGCACCGGCGGATGCGACATGGGGCCACTCGTCACGGGCGCGCACCGCGACAAGGTGGCCGGCTATGTGGAGGCGGGAGTCGGCGCGGGGCGCGACCCTGGCCGTCGACGGCCGCAAGGACGAGTTCGACGGCGGCGACCAGGGGTTCTGGCTAGGCCCGACCCTGCTCTTGCCGAAAACTCGTCCGTGCAGGTCAGGCAGCATGCTCGTACTCGTGGAGGATGCCGCCGAGGCGATCGCGTCTTCGTATTGCGAGGCGGGCTATCTTGTCCGGGTCGGCGATCTGTGTGGGTAACGGGTACAGCGGCCGTGCGTTCGCGATCCCCTGGTGTGGGCGGTGTCCGTTGTAGAACTGTTCCAACTCGCGAAGGGCGTGGAGCAGGTGCCGCTGGTTCCAGATCAGGGTCCGGTCCAGTAGTTCACGGCGGCAGGTCTGTACCCACCGTTCCATGATCGAGTTCATTCTCGGCATCTGGATGCCGCTGAGGACGACGTCGATGTCCGCGTCGGCGAGGATGGCGTCGAACATATCGGGGAACTTGCCATCCCGGTCGCGGACCATGAACCGCGCCCGGGAGCCGTTGTCTTCGAGGTCCATGACGAGGTTCTTCGCCGCCTGTGCCACCCACGCGGTGGTTGGATGCGGGGTGGCGCCCAGGATGTGGATTCGGCGGCTGGCGTGCTCAATCACCGCGAACACGTACATCCGCGCTCCCGCTGGGGTGACTGTCTCCAGGAAGTCACATGCCAGCAGGACGTCCGCCTGGGAGCGCAGGAAGTCGGACCAGGTGCTGCCAGCGCGCTCGGGCGCCGGGTCGATCCCGGCCTCCTTCAAGATCTCCCAGACGGTGGACGCGGCCACCTTCACCCCGAGCACCAGCAGTTCGCCGTGCAGGCGCCGGTCGCCCCAGCTGGGATTCTTTCGCGCCAGGCGCAGCACCAAGGCCCGGACGGAGTG
This sequence comes from Micromonospora sicca, assembly GCF_003172935.1. Taxonomy (GTDB): domain Bacteria; phylum Actinomycetota; class Actinomycetes; order Mycobacteriales; family Micromonosporaceae; genus Micromonospora; species Micromonospora sicca. Next base: position 26,601 of record NZ_QGKS01000279.1, read on the forward strand.
CACAGTGCGCGGCCGACCCGGGCGCTTGGGTCGGGAAACGGCCGCGTGACGGCGGGCGACCAGATCGCAATGCCAGCGCAGCACCGTATCGGGGCGCACCAGCAGCCGCACTCGGCGCAGCGCGTCGCGCGGCAGCCGGTGTAGCAGGGCCGCCAGGAACGCCCGGTCACTCGGGTCGAACCGAACCTTCTCCTTGCCCAGATGGCGTTCCAGCACCGCGATCTGATGGCGCAGGGCAAGAATCTCCACGTCCTTGTCCCGATTGCTCATCGGCAGCAGTCGCAGCACCGCGAACGCGTTCGTCACACCCAAGTACGCCAGTCGCAGCAGCACGGCAGCCCATCATGCCGCATCGATCACCAGCTACGCCCAAGCCCAGCCCCCAGCAACCGGGCCTACATCGCCACAGCGGCCCTCACCAGGGCGGATGGGTTTCGGCAGGGGCGCCGCCGATCTCGTACCGTCGCTGAGCCGCTTCCGCCCACGACGGTCGAAGCTGCCGGGCCATCCACGGGCCAAGGCTCACGTTTGGACGGAAGGGCCGGGGCCGTTGCCCTCGGCGGTTCACTGCCTCGGGCGACCGGGTGCAGAAGTCCTTCGGACCCCGACCTTCCGCGCGGTGAACAGTACGGGCGCCCACTGACACTCGGGCGCCAGTTAAACCGGATTTAATCCGCCAATAAGCGGTCGATTAGCCATAGCCGTTCGCTCAGCGAGGAGGTGCGCGGCGTGCCGATCGACGTGGAGCAGGGCAACCGCCCGGGCTGGTGGATGAGGCGGCTGTTCTTCCAGCTCAACGATCCGTGCTGGCGCCAGCGGCTGTGGAAGCTGCACAACTACTACGCCCGCTCGCCGCCGCTGCCCGAGGGCGCGGAGGCGGCGCGGGAGGCGTTCGAGGCGTTCCAGCGGCACAGCCGCTCCAACTTCGCCGAGCTGGTGGTGTCCGCCGTCAGCGAACGAATGACACCGGTGGGGTTCCGCGCCGCCCGGGACGAGGACGTCACCGGCGACGCCGAGGCGGCCGCGGTGTGGGAGCGCGCGGGCCTGTCGGTGGTGTCCTCGGACACCCACAGCAGGATGCTCTCGCTGCACGACCACGTACAACCGCGCTCCGGTCAGGGTGACGGTCTCGAAGAGGTCGCAGGCGAGCAGGGCGTCGGCTTGGCAGCGGAGGAAGTCGGCCCGGGTGGTGGAGGTGCGCTCGGGCGCCGGGTCGATCCCAGCCTCGTTGTGGATTTCCCACACGGTGGAGGCGGGGGTCTTGATCCCCAGGACGAGCAGTTCGGTGTGGATGCGGCGGTAACCCCAGCTGGGGTTCTCCCGAGCCAGGCGCAGCACCAGGGCGCGGATGGAGCGGACGGTGCGTGGCCGGCCCGGCCGTTTTGGCCGGGAATTGGCAGCGTGGCGACGCGCGGGGAGGTCGCGGTGCCAGCGCAGCGACGTGTCCGGGCGCACCAGCAGCCTGAGCCGATGGAGCACGCCCAGCGGAAGCCGGTGCAGCAGGAGGGCGCTCGGTCGCTGGGGGAGAACCGCGGCCGGGTCTTGCCCAACTGTCGCTCGAGGACCGTGATCTGGTGGCGCAGCGCCAGGATCTCCACGTCCTTGTCCCGGTCGCTCATCGAAAGCAGCCGCAGTAACGCGAACGCGTTCGTCACACCGAGATAGGCCAGTCGAAGCAGCACAGCCGATCATCATGCCGCGGGTGGGAGAGACAGTCGGGAGAGGAACCGGGTCCTGCGCCCGCCGTCAGGATCCGCTTACAGCTGGTCCCACCTGGGCCATTAGGTTTTCGGCAGGGGCAGGGTGCAGACCTGTCGGCGTGAGGTGCTGGACCGCACCTTGATCTGGAACCAGCGCCACCTCTGCCAGGCCCTGCGGGAGTTCGAGCGGTTCTACAACTCCCATCGGCCGCATCAGGGCATCGCGAACGCCCGACCGCTGCACCCCTTGCCTCGGGCGATCACCGATCCAGGGCAGATCGCCCGCCTCGACATACGTAGGCGTGAACGCCTGGGCGGCATCCTTCACGAGTACGAACACGCCGCGTGACCTGGGCGGACGAGGTTTCCGGCAAGGGCAACGTGTAGCCCGGTGATGCGGTCGCCGTCGATGGTCAGGGGCAGGGAGAAGGGCGGTGTGTCACGAAGGCGCTGGCCCCACATGACGCACGAACACCATCATTTCGGACGATCTGCAACGTCCTTCTACCGCGGACGTCAGAACTCGAGGACGTACTTGACCCCACCAGAGCGGCCGCCCGCGACCTGGTCCGCGATCGCGGCGCCGTCCTTGATTGGTGTCGTCTGGACGTCAAATCTCAGTTCGCCGGAGGCGGCGAGTGCCGCGAGTTCGCCGAGTGCACGTCCGTCGGGCTGCACGTAGAGGTCCGAGGTGGTGATTCCGCGAATCGGGTCGGGTGCGTCCGAGGTGATGGAGGTGAGGCGGCCTCCGTCGGTGAGCAGTCCGATCGCGTCCTCGGCGGTGCCTGTCGCGGCGATGAGGACGGCGTCGAATCGGCGATCGCTCTTCTGCGCCCAACCGTCAGCGTGGGTGTCGATGACCTCGCTGGCGCCGAGGGCGCGGAGCTGATCGGCGCGGGCCGGCCCGGCACCGGCGACGATGTCGGCGCCCCGGAGGTGGGCGAGTTGCACGGCCAGTGACGCGGTGGGGCCGGACGCTCCGACGACGAGCAGGCGGGTGGTGGCGTCGACGTGGAGCTCGTCGAGGGCCTGCTGGGCGGTGAGCCCGGCGACCGGGAGTGCCGCCGCAATCTCCGGAGCCAGGTTCTCGGGCAGTCGTGCGACGTGCGCGGAACGGACTAGGACGCGCTCTGCCCAGGTGCCGCTGCCGCCTGGCAGGGGCGCCTCGTGGACCAGCACGAGGTCTCCCGTGCGGAATTCGGTCTCGTCCGGGCCGGTCGCGGTGACGCGGCCGACGGCTTCGACGCCCAGAGCTGCGGGCGGAACGAGGCCGACGTCCCATCCGCCCGTGTGAAGCAGGGCGTCCCACGGCCCGATCCCTGCCGCGACCACCTCCAGGACGAGCTCGCCCGCGTCAGGCTGGCGGGGGTTCGGAAGGTCGAGGATCTCCAGAGCGCCGTTGGCGGCTCGAACACCGAGTCCGATCATGGTTCTTCCTTCTGTGTTGATTCTGTTCGTGCGTGTTTCGGGTTTCAGGCGGCCGGGTTCGTGCTCGGGTCCACGGGCCGCTTGGATTTCGGGAGTTTGTCGACCACGAGCCGGTAGGAGTCGGTGACGAGTTACTTCACCAGGTTCTCGTCGAGGCTGGGCCCACCTGCTGCCGTGATCCAGTGCTTCTTGTCCATGTGGTAGCCGGTCGTGATCTCTGCGTACTGCTCGCGCAGCCCAACGGCCTCGTCCGGATCGGCCTTCAGGATCACGACGGGGTGTCCCGGCATGTCGGTCATGAGCATGAAGACCTTGCCGCCCACCTTGTACAGCTCCCAATTCGGGCCGACACGGTGCTCGAACGTCACGTCCGGCAGCTCTGTCGCGTACTCGTTCGCGACCTTCTGGAGTTCCTGTCCGTCCATAGCTGATCAACTCCTCTAGCGATCGGTTCGCCCGGGCCGGGCCGCTCAGGCGAAGGTGAACAGACGCTCGGGCTCGAACCGCGACACCGGAGTCTTGTACTGCTTCGCCTCGTCGGGGTAGCCGAGCGCGAGCAGCACGGTGGTGGTGTATCCGGTCGCGCGGATGTTGAAGGCCTTGTCCACGCTGATCGGGTCGAAGCCTTCGAGCGGCATGGCCTCGACGCCGAGCTCGGCGGCTGCCATCATCGTCAGACCCATCACCATGTAAGTCTGCTTCTCCATCCAGTGGTAGGTGTCCTTGTAGCTGTATTTGCGCAGGCTCACGAAGTCGCGGGTCATCGATTCCCACCGCTCCTGCTTAGCCTCATCTGCGAACCGGCCGTCGGCGCGCTCCTTGGCGAACACCGCTTCGAGGTGGTGCTCGGGCACATCGGCCCGAGTGGTGAGGATGATGGTGTGCGAGGCGTTGAGGATCTTCTCGGCGTTGTCCTGGAACCGCTCGCCGAGGTTGGCCGCCAGCCGCTCCTTGCCCTCCTGACTGGACACGACGTAGAAGTGATTCGGCTGGATGTTCGTCGACGTGGGAGCCGAGCGCAGGAACCTCAGCAGCTGCTGAAGAGTCTCATCCGGGATCGTCTTGCTGCCGTCGAAATACCGGCTGAGGTGCTTGCTCATGAGCTTGTCGAGATCCATGTCATCGTGCTTTCTGTGCGTGATGAGTTGAGGGGTTGTAGATGGTGAAAGTCGGATACGGCTAGGGTTTGCGGGCGAGGAGTTCGCCCACCCGGTCGAAGCTGATGCCTGTCGTGGCCGAGGCGATGTCGCCGGCCTTGAGCGCCGTGGCCGCCTGTTCGAGAGCACCCATCGCATGCGTGTAGAGCGCAGGGCCCAGGCTGATGCGCTTGACCCCGGCCTTCTGCAGTTCAGAGACGGTCAGCACCTGGTCCGCCGGTGAGATGAGAACGTTCACGGGTGTCGGCGCGACGGCGGTGACGATCGCGACCAGGGACTCGAGGTCGGGCGGGAACGGCGCGTAGAGCACGTCGGCGCCGACCTCGGCGAAGGCCGTCAGCCGTCGGATGGTGTCATCGAGGTCAGGCCGCCCCTGGATGAAGTTGTCGGTGCGAGCGGTGACGACGATGCGTCGCTTCGCCGCGGCGACCGCACTGCGAACCCGGCCTACCGCGTCGTCGAAGTCGCGGATCGGGTCATCGGGATTCCCGGTGGTGTCCTCGATCCCGATGCCGGCCAGCGCGTGCGCGACGGCACTGTCCACAGTCACGGCGACGTCCTCGGCGGTGACGCCGTAGCCGTCCTCGAAGTCACCGTTGACGGGCAACCCCGTGAGCCGGCCGAGCAGCTGTGCGTGGTCGAGATGCTCGTCGCGGGTGATGCTGTGGCGTCCGTCGATGCGGCCGAGCGCGGCCGCCAGGGCCGCCGACGACGTGCCGATGGCCTCGAAGCCGGCATCCGCCAGGACCAATGCCGACACGCCATCCCAGGCGTTCGGCATGACGAGGCCCCCTTCTCGGGTGTGCAGTGCCATGAACTTCTCATAGAGCTCAGAACCGGGCATGTCGTTCCTTTCCGGTGCGGTCGATCAGGGCGAGGGTTCGACCGGTCGGGCCGCTGTTCTCGCGAGTTTGGTAAGCGCTCATGCGAGGTCGGGGGCCGGGATGTCGACGTCGGTCAGGTTGACGTTGTTGAGGTAGTTGGTCAGCAGTGCCCGGACGACCAGCGTGACGATCGCCAAGATCTCCGGATCGGTGTACCCCCTGGATGGCCGCGAGGTCGGCATCACTGACCCGTCCGCGCGTCTCGATGACCCGCTGGGCGAAGCGAGCCACCGCAGCCCGCTTCGGATCGACCGAGCTTCCCGCCCGCGCCAGCTCGATGTCCTCCACGGACATGCCGCCCTTCAGGGACCCGGCCGTGTGCAGCGCCAGGCAGTAGTCGCAGCCATCGGCTTCGGACACGGCCAGCGCGATCGTGTGGCGCGTCCTCGCGTCCAGGAGCCTGCTCGCCTTCGTCTGCACCGTCATGACGAGATCGAGGACGGTCGGGTTCGACGCGAGCATGGTGAACATGTTCGGTACGAAGCCGAACTGCGCGCCGACCTGGTCAAGCGTGCTCCGCACGTCGGCGGAGGGCTCATCGGCAGGAAGAACGTTCAGGCGTGGCATGCGAAATCCGCTCCGGTCCATGTGGGTGGTGGTCGGTAACCGACCTGGGTCAAGTTTTGGGCTGCGTAGCCCACTTCCTAGATACAACACTACGCAAGACTGGGCTGTCAAGCCCACTTTGGTTAAGATGTGAATCATGAAGTCCACGACGACAGCGCCAGAGCCTCGCCAGCTCACCGAGAAGGGGCAGGCGACGCGTGCCCGGATACTGGAGCACGCCGCCGCGCTCATCTACGCCGAGGGCGTCCACGCCACGAACAACGACAAGCTCCGGCGCGCCGCCGGCGTCAGCGGGTCGCAGATCAACCACTACTTCCCGACCAAGGAGAGCCTCGTCCTGGCGGTGATCGAATGGCAGGCTGAACGCGTCCTCGGGCTCCATCACAGCGAACAGTTCGACGGCTTCGAGAGCCTCGAGGGGTTTCGGAAGTGGGCAGCGTTCTATATCGGGTATGAACGCGCCTACCACGAAGGCTGCAGCCTCGGGTCGCTCGCCAGCGAGATCATCAAGACCGACCTCGACGTTCACGATGAGCTTGCGGATGCGTTCGCCCAGTGGCGAGAGATCTTCCGCGACGCGCTCCTCCGCCTGCAGCGGCAGGGCCGTCTGAGCAACGAGGCCGACCCCGAGCAGCTCGCGAGCCTGCTCCTCGCCGCGTTCCAGGGCGGCATGCTCCTCGCACAAGTCGCCCGGGACATCTCCCCCCTCAGGGACGCCCTGGAAGCCGCTCTCGACTACATCGAGACCTTCGCGATCCCACACGACACATAGGCAGCTGGAACCGAATCCGCCGCTCGAGTTCCCTAGATCGGCCGTCCATCATCGGCGCATCCCTGACACCGATGCCGAGGGCGACGTGCGGCTCCGTTGCATTGAGCGTTGGCAAGATCGAGGCAGACTTGAGCAATGAAGTCATCGACCCGTCCACGCTCGTGGCTGCCGCCGACGTCAGCGTTCGCTGGCTTCCGGTTCCCGACCGAGGTTATCGTGGTCGCGGTGCGCTGGTATCTGCGGTTCAACCTGTCCTACCGTGACGTTGAGGAGCTACTGGTCGAACGCGGCGTCGAGGTCGACCACGTCACCGTGTTCCGGTGGGTGCAGCGGTTCACCCACTGCTGGGCCACGCCGCCCGGTTCCGCCGGCATTCGCCAGGCGGCAGGTGGCACGTCGACGAGACCTACGTAGGTCAACGGAGTCTGGCGGTACGTGTACCGGGCGGTCGACCAGTACGGGCAGGTCATCGACGTACTGGTCTCAGCCCGCCGTGACGCCAACGCCGCACGGAGATAATTCTTGCGCCGGGCACTTTCCACGCTGAAGGTCAAGCCCACCGAGGTGGTCACCGACGCCGCCGGGGTCTACCCCGCCGTCCTCGACGAGTTGATCCCGCGGGCGTGGCACCACGTCGAGCAGTACGCCAATAATCCGATCGAGGCTGATCACAGTCGGCTCAAACATCGGTTGAGGCCGATGCGAGGGCTGCGAACGGACCAGACAGCGCAGGTGATCATCGCCGGACATGCCTTCATGCAGAACCTTCGGCACGGCCATTACGAACTCGCCGTCGACGCCCCGCCGGCTACGCGGGTCGCGGTTGCGTTCACCGCACTCGCACAGGCGATCTGAGCGGCGGGACCCGGCACGGGTTGAACGCCGTCCCCGGTCCCACAATGCAACGACGCCTCTCAGCGTTGGGCGGAGGCGTCACGAAGGAGGACGCCAGCGACCTCGCCTTCCGGGCCGTCCCAGACTATGCCGTGCGGCTGGCCGAGAAGCGGTGGACGTTGGAGGTTGCCCGCAAGCCCCGATTCATAACGTCGGATGCACCCCTGGTGCTGTGGTCACCGCCGTCACCACGTGACGCCTATCGCGGGATAGGAATCAGGAGAGCGGGCTCCGTTGCGTTGACTGTTGGCATGATCGAGGCAGGCTGGAGCAGTGAAGTCGTTGACCCGCTCTCGGCCGTGGCTGCCTCCGAAGTCGGCGTTCGCCGGGTTCCGGTTCCCGCCGGAGGTAATCGTCGTCGCGGTGCGCTGGTATCTGCGCTTCAACCTGTCCTACCGGAACGTTGAGGAGCTGCTGGTCGAACGCGGCGTCGAGGTCGATCACGTCACCGTGGTCCGGTGGGTGCAGCGGTTCACCCCGCTGCTGGCTGACGCCGCCCGATTTTGCCGCCACTCACCGGGCGACCGGTGGCACGTTGATGAGACGTACGTCAAGGTGAACGGGGTGTGGCGGTACGTGTACCGAGCGGTCGACCAGTACGGGCAGGTCATCGACGTGCTGGTCTCGACCCGCCGCGACGCCGACGCGGCCCGGCGGTTCTTCCGACGCGCGCTGTCCACGCTGAAGGTGACGCCCAACGAGGTGGTCACGGATGCGGCGCCGGTCTACCCCGGCGTGCTGGATGAGCTGATCCCGCAGGCATGGCACCACGTCGAGCAACACGCGAACAACCCGATAGAAGCCGATCACAGCCAGCTCAAACACCGGTTGAGACCGCGGGCTACGAACCGACAAGACAGCACAGGTCATCATCGCCGGACACGCGTTCATGCAGAACCTGCGCCGCGGACACTACGAACTCGCCGTCGACGCCCCGCCGGCAACGCGCGTGCCTGCGGCGTTCGCCGCCCTCGCCCTGGCGATCTGACCGCGAACCGACACGGGTTCACCGCGTCCGTCGATCCCACAACGCAACGGCACCTTCGGGCGCTCAGGTCCAAAATCTCGACCACATGAAGCGCGGTGGTATTACCCAACCGGCGGCCCGTTTACGTGAGGCTTGAGCGTGGAAACCTAACCTTCCGTGATACGGGCAGTTTCACCACGTGCCGGTGACCGTCGACGCCATGCTGAAGGGTGGGTCCATCGCCGGGAGCTGCCGTGGCGCACACGTGTCAGGCGGGCTGTCGCAATCGCACCGCCGTCCCAAGAGCATTGTCGATCAGGTACCGCCAGCGTCCATCCGCGCCGCGGCGCACGACATCACTTGCCGAGCCTTCGACGTGTACGTGCTCGCCGTCGGGACCTGTGCCATCAATTGACCAGTCTACCACGATCTGGGCGATATCGCCGGCAACGAACACATGGCGCGCCTTGGCCTCCAGCGGCAGACCGAGACTGATATCGCGCTGGAGTTCGGCAGCGATCTCGGTGGGATCAGTGACGGGTCGCCCGTCTCTCGCGACGAACACGACCCCCGGCTCGAACTGGGCCATCATTGCGCTGACCTTGCCGGAGTTGAATCGCTCAACCAGCGACGCGACGACGCCTTCGGGTTCAGTGGCGAGTGGATAGGACTCCGACATTTTGCCCTCCTGCTCGTGTTGGTTGAACTGCGATGCGGCGATTACGACTCAGCGCTCCGTCGATCTACCCAGGCGGCACTGACCTAAACTCAAGGCCGTTTGGTGATCAATGGTTCCGTTTTCGGCTGGGGTGGGGGGCTTGGAAT
>NZ_QGKS01000002.1 GCF_003172935.1 Micromonospora sicca
CTCAAGAAATAATCAAGGATCTTAAAGTCCGTCGCGGGGCTCATTAGGCCCCCAGCGTCAGCTGTCAATGAAATTGCCCCCACAGGGCCCCGTGGTTAGAATTTTTAAACATGGTGTTTCTTCTGGTTTTTCTTTCATTGATGCTGTCGTTCTCGGTTTGTACGGTCTTAAGCTGTTTTCTTTGGCCCTATCGCCGTCAGCTGTTGCATCGCCTGATCCTGAGTATTCAGGTGACCTATGCAGTGTGGGCTTTTTCCGTCATCACTGTTCTGGTGATTGATGATATGTCTGTTAAAATTTTCCTGACTCACATGCGGCAGCTGATTTTGCCACCGCTGTGTGCGACCTGGGCTCTGGTGGGGACGGCCATTTTCCTTCCCAAGCTTTGGGGAAAAGTGCGCCGTTGGTATGGGGTGCTTTATCTGTTCCCGGCGGTGGTGATTGTCGCCAATGCCCTTTCGATGATGGGCTTTCCTTTTGCGAAAGAATGGATCTTCTTTAAC
>NZ_QGKS01000001.1 GCF_003172935.1 Micromonospora sicca
TGGCCCACCCCTTCCAATCACGACAAGAGAGGCAGGCAGCGAATGAGCGTCCGCAACCAGCGGCCGACGTGGGGGAGCGCAGCGACCTACCGCTCCGGCGCGTACACCAGTCTGCTGCCGTGGCAGGTGCGCGAGCGCCGCTTCAAGCCGGCCGGGCTCGGACGCCGCGGCCTGGCGCCCGACGACGTCTACGCCTTCCTCGACCGGGTCGCCGGCGACATGGCCGCCGTCTACGCGGCCCTGGCCGCCAGCCGCCGGGAGACCGCCGCCATCAAGGACGCGCTGCGCCGCTGGCAGTCCGACCAGGCCCGCGCCGGTGACGCCCGGGGAAACGAGCGGTGACCCAGCGGTACGTCATCCACCTGCCGATCGTCGCGAACGACCTGCCCGGCGCGCAGCGCCTGGCCCGGGTGGTCGGCCGCTGGGCATCAGCAGGTCGCAGAAGACCCGATGCCGTACGTTCTGGTCGTCCTCGGCGGAGACGGTGGTCTCCCCCGGGTC
>NZ_QGKS01000280.1 GCF_003172935.1 Micromonospora sicca
CCGCCGGAGACCGGGCCCGCCCCGCCGGAGACCGAGCCCGCTGCGGCGGAGCCCGAGCCGACCCTGCCCGAGCCGGTCCGGCAGCGGATCGTGGCGCTCACCGCCGCGGTGCTGCCGGCGATGCCCACCGACGAGGTGCCGGTTCCGCTGCGCCGGGTGGCCAAGTTCGCCCCCAACCGCCGGGCCCGGCTGGGCGCGCCCGCGATCGCCGCCCAGCTCACCGCCGACCCGCTGTTCCGGCAGCGGGTCACCGCGCGGGTGCTGACCGACGCCGGCGACCTCGGCGCCGCCGTGGTCGAGGGGACCGCCCCGGCCGCCGCCGACCCGGTGGAGGTGGCCGCCCTGGCGTACCTCGCCCGGCCGCGCGGCTGGCGGGAGCTGATCGAGGCGAGCGGCGCCGCGGTCCGGGCCGAGGCGGACAGCGCGGTGGTGGCCGAGCTGGTCCGCGAGGCCGAGCAGCGGGCCACCCGCGCCGAGCACGACCGGGCGGTGGCCCGGGTCGAGGCCGAGAAGCTCCGCGACGAGCTGGCCCGGGTCCGGGAGGAGCTGGGCCAGCTCCGCGAGGAGTCCCGACAGCTCAGCCGCACGCTGCGCGAGACCCAGGCCCGGGAGCGGCGGGCCAACGAGCTGCTCGCCACCGAGCGCGGCCGGGCCACGCGGGCCGCCGCGGACGCGGAGGCGGAGCTGCGCCGGGCCCGGGCCCGGCTGGCCGAGGCGGAGTCGGCGGCGGGAGCGGCCCGGGCCACCGCCAAGGAGGCGCGTTCGGTCGACGAGGCCCGGCTCTGGCTGCTGCTGGAGACGATCGGCCAGGCGGCCGTCGGGCTGCGCCGCGAGCTGGCTCTGGACCCGGTCGAGAAGCTGCCGGCCGACTTCGTCGCGGACGCCTTCGCCGACCCGTCGGCCACCACCCCGGCCGGCACCGCCGCCCGGGCCCGGGACACCGACGACCCGGCCCGGCTGGATCAGCTGCTCGCCCTGCCCCGGGCCCACCTGGTCGTCGACGGCTACAACGTGACCAAGCGCGGCTTCGGCGAGATGTCCCTGGAGCAGCAGCGCAAGCGGCTGATCACCGGCCTGGGCGGGATCGCCGCGCAGACCGGGGACGAGATCACCGTGGTCTTCGACGGGGCCGAGCGGATGCACGGCCTGCCGCCCACGCCGCGGGGGGTGCGGGTGCTCTTCTCCCGCAAGGGCGAGACCGCCGACGAGCTGATCCGCCGGCTGGTCCGCGCCGAACCCACCGGTCGGCCGGTGGTGGTGATCTCCTCCGACCGCGAGGTCGCCGACGGGGTACGCCGGCACGGCGCGTATCCGCTCGGCGCGGACTCGCTGCTGCGCCGGCTGGCCCGGTCCTGACGACGCTTGATCGGTTTCGGGATGGCTGCGACCTCGTTGTCCGTTTCTGTCACACCCCTCGCCTAGCGTCGACGTGACCGACGGTGGTCGGGCGGCCACGACCGGGCGTCCGCCCGCCGCCGCCGTGACGCGTCAGGAGGCGTTCATGCTCATCGACTGCGACAGGTGCGGGATCCGGGGGGCGGGTTGTTCCGGCTGCCTGGTGACCGCGCTGCTCGACACCGGCGCGCCGGCCGCCGACCTCGGCGCCGCCGAGCACCGGGCGATCGAGGTGTTCGCCCGCGCCGGCTTCGAGGTGGAGGTGCTGCCGCCGCCATCGGCCGCCCGGCCCCGCTCGGTGGGCGCGGGCGGCGGACGGTCGCGGCGCCGACGCCCGGGCCGGCCGGAGCGCGGCGGGCAATAGGATGAGCGATCACGGCGGGAGGAGCGGCATGATTCGGGTACGGCGCGACAACAGGACGCGGCGGTGAGCCCGCGCGGCTGGGCGGTGCTGACCCTGGCCGGGCTGGCCGTCGCGCTGGTCGTCACGGCGGCCCTGCTGATCCCCTGGAGTCGACCCCCCGCGCCCCGCGCCGACCAGCTCGCCGCGCTGCGCTCCCTCCCGGTCGACCAGGTGACCCGTGGCCGGGCCTTCCACGCCGCGCTGCGCCCCGGCGGGTACGGCGCGCTGGCCGTCGGCCTGGCGGTGGCCCTCCTGCTCGGGCTGACCCCGCTCGGCAGCAGCTTGGTGGAGCTGGCCGGCCGGCCGCTCGGCGGCCACTGGGTGGCCCGGGCGGTGCTCGGCGGGCTGGCCGTGATGCTCCTCGCCGACCTGCTCACCCTGCCCTTCGCCGCCTGGCGGCAGACCGTGCTGGTCCGCTACGGGCTGAGCACCCAGGGCTGGAGCGGCTGGGCCGTCGACCTGCTCAAGTCGTACGCGGTCAGCGCGGTGATCGGCGGGCTCGCGCTGCTCGGCTTCTACACCGTGGTCCGGCTCGCGCCGCGCTGGTGGTGGGCGTTCGGGGCAGCCGGCGCGGCCGGGCTGGTGGTGCTGCTGTCGTTCGTGCTCCCGGTGCTGGTCGAGCCGGTGTTCAACCGGTTCACCCCGATGGAGCCGGGCCCGCTGCGCAGCGAGCTGATCAGCATGGCCGCCCGGGACGGTGTGCCGGTGCGCGACGTGCTGGTCGCCGACGCGTCCCGGCGGACGAAGGCCGTCAACGCGTACGTCTCGGGGCTGGGGCCGACCCGGCGGGTGGTGGTCTACGACACCCTGCTGCGCGAGGCGACCCCGGCCGAGGTGACCAGCGTGGTCGCGCACGAGCTGGGGCACGCGAAGGACCGGGACGTCTGGGTCGGCACCCTGACCGGGGCGCTGGGCGCCGCCGCCGCGGTGGTCGCGCTCTACCTGATCGGTTCCTGGGCGCCGCTGCTGCGGCTGGCCGGGGTGGACTCCGTGGCCGAGCCGCGCGCCTTCCCGCTGCTGATCGCGCTGGTCACGGTCGTCGGGCTGGTCGCCGCGCCGGTCCAGGCGCTGGTCTCCCGCCGGGTGGAGGCCCGGGCCGACGCGCATGCGCTCGCCCTGACCGGCGATCCTTCGACCTTCGAGGCGATGCAGCGGCGGCTGGCCGGGGTGAACCTGGCCGACCCCGACCCGCCCCGCTGGGAGTACCTCTGGTCGGCCTCGCATCCGTCCACCGTGGAGCGGATGGCCGCCGCCCGCGCCTACGCCAGGGAGAGCGGCCGATGAGCCGGACGTTGCTGGTCACCAACGACTTCCCGCCGCGCCCCGGCGGCATCCAGTCCTTCGTGCACCACCTGGCGGTGCGCCAGCCCGCCGGCTCGGTGGTGGTGTACGCGTCGAGCTGGCGGGGGGCCGAGAAGTTCGACGCCGACCAGCCCTTCGAGGTGGTCCGGGAACGCACCCGGGTGCTGCTGCCCACCCCGCTGGTGGCCCGGCGGGCGGCGAAGCTGGCCCGCGCGTACGACTGCGACACGGTCTGGTTCGGCGCGGCCGCCCCCCTCGGGCTGCTCGCGGCGGGGCTGCGCCGGCGGGCCGGCATCCGGCGGGCGGTGGCCCTGACCCACGGCCACGAGGTCGGCTGGGCGGCGCTGCCCGGCGCCCGGGCCGCGCTGCGCCGGATCGGCCGGGGCGTGGACGTCACCACGTACCTGGGGGAGTACACCCGGGTGCGGCTGGCCCGGGTGCTGGACGGGGTGACCGAGCTGCGCCGGCTGGCGCCGGGGGTGGACGTGGACACGTACCACCCGTCCGTGGACGGGGAGCCGGTCCGGATCCGGCTGGGCCTGGCCGACCGGCCGGTGGTGGTCTGCGTCTCCCGGCTGGTGCCGCGCAAGGGCCAGGACATGCTGATCCGGGCGATGCCGGAGATCCGCCGGCGGGTGCCCGACGCCGCGCTGCTGATCGTCGGCGGGGGTCCCTACCGGGCCGCGCTGGAGAAGCTGGCCCGGCACGCCGGCGTGGAGCGGGACGTGGTCTTCACCGGCTCGGTGCCGTCGGCGGAGCTGCCGGCGCACTACGCGGCCGGCGACGTGTACGCGATGCCGTGCCGCACCCGCAACCGGGGCCTGGACGTCGAGGGCCTGGGGATCGTCTACCTGGAGGCCAGCGCGACCGGCCTGCCGGTGGTGGCCGGCGACTCCGGCGGCGCGCCGGACGCGGTCCGCGAGGGGGAGACCGGCTACGTGGTCCGGGGTCGGGACGTCGCCCAGCTCGCCGACCGGGTGGCGACGCTGCTCGCCGACCGGGACCTGGCCCGCCAGCTCGGCGCGGCCGGTCGGGCCTGGGTGGAGCGGGAGTGGCGCTGGGAGACCCAGGCGCAACGGATGGCGGCCCTGCTCGCCGGCTGACCCGGCGGCCACCCACGCCGCCTGCTCCTCGGCCGGATCCGGCGTACCGGAATCAGGCCCACTGGGCGAGGAAGCGGTCGGCGGGGGCGGGGCGGCCGAAGTGCCAGCCCTGGCCGGCGTCGCAGCCGATCGCCCGCAGCCGGTCGGCCTGCTCGGCGGTCTCCACGCCCTCGGCGGTGACGGTCAGGTCCAGGGCGTGCGCCAGGGACACCAGCGAGGCGAGGATCCGCTCGTCGGTACGGCTGCCCGGGTCGGCGGCCGGGGCGCGCAGGCCGGCCACGAACTCGCCGGCCACCTTCAGCTCGGTCACCGGCAGGTCCCGCAGGTAGGCGAGGTTGCAGTAGCCGGTGCCGAAGTCGTCGATGGCGATCCGCACCCCCTGGTCGGCCAGCACCCGCAGGGCCCGTACCGGCTCCTCGGCGGTGCTCATCATGGTGCTCTCGGTGATCTCCAGCTGAAGCCGATCCGGGGGCAGCCCGGTCTGCCGGAGCACGCCCCGCACCTCCTGCACCAGGCCCGGGCGGTGCACCTGGCGGACGGCGAGGTTGACGCTGACGAACGGCGGGTCGTCGTGCCCCGCCGACCAGCCCTCCGCCTCCCGGCAGGCCTCGGCCAGCACCCAACCGCCGAGCCGGACGATCAACCCGGTCTCCTCGGCCAGCCCGATGAAGCTGTCCGGCCGGAGCACGCCCAGCTCGGGGTGGCGCCAGCGGACCAGTGCCTCCATGCCGAGCACCCGCCCGTTCCGCAGCGAGGTCAGGGGCTGGTAGTCCAGATAGAACTCGCCCCGGTCGAGGGCGGTGGGGATGGCCGCCGAGAGGGCGTACCGGGCCAGCTCGCGGCGGTTGCGGTCGGCGTCGAACAGGGCCCAGCGGGCGCCCCCGGCCGCCTTGGCCCAGTGCAGCGTGCTGTCGGCGGCCCGCATCAGCTCACCCGGCGAGGTGCCGGCCACCTGCCGTTCGACGATGCCGATGCTCGCCGACACGGTCAGCTCGTGGCCGTCCACCAGGGCCGGTTCGCTCACCACCGCGAGGGCCGCCTCGGCGACCTTGACGGCGTCGTCGGTGCAGGCGGTCCGCTCGACCAGGATCACGAACTCGTCCCCGCCGAGCCGGGCGACCAGGTGCTCGCCGAGGGCCCGGCGCAGCCGCTGCGCCACCGACACCAGCAGCGAGTCGCCGACCTGGTGGCCGAGGGAGTCGTTGACCACTTTGAACCGGTCCAGGTCCAGGAAGCAGACGCCCACCCGGTCGGCGCCCCGGCCCGGCTCGTCGATGGCGGCGGAGAGCCGTTCGGTGAACAGGGTGCGGTTGGGCAGCTCGGTGAGCGGGTCGTGGGTGGCCTGGTGCCGGAACCGGGCCTCGCTGTCCCGCAGCGCCCGTTCGGCCTGCGCCCGGGCCACCATCGCGGCCCGGCGGATGGACTCCTGTTCGTCCAGCGTCCGGTCGCGCAGGGCGCGGGCGTACCCGGTGGCCACGGTGGCCAGCAGCCGGGCCATCCGGTCCTCGACCTCGTCGGCGACCAGCCCGAGGTCGCGGACCAGGCGGAGCTGGATGACCTCCACGGTCCGGCCGAGCCCCTCCGCCGAGGCGATGTGCGCCGCCACCAGCTCGGCGCCGACCTGCTGACCGATCCGCAGGTCGAACGGCTCGGCCTGGATCGCCGCGGCCAGCCGCTCGGTGAGCCGTTGCAGCAGCGACTCCAGCTGGGCCTCGGTCATCGGCAGGTAGCTCGTCCCGGCGACCGCCTTGGCCCAGGCCCGGGCGAAGGTGCCGGGGCAGGAGCGGGCCCCGGCGGCCCCCTCACCCACCGAGACGCCCGACGCCGCCCATGAAGACCGCCTGTTCCGCGTTCTCCGCCTGCTCCGGGGACTCCGGCCGCCACTGCGGCACCCAGACCACGCCCGGGTCCACCAGCTCGAAGCCGTCGAAGAGCGCGGCCAGCTCGGCGCGGCTGCGAATCCAGAGCTGGTTGTCGGTGCGGCGGTAGACCCGCTCCGCCTCGGCCCGCTCCCCGGTCTCGCGGCGACCGTCGTCGCTGGCCTGCGACATCACCAGGTGGCTCCCGGGCGCCAGGGCCGCCCGCAGCGTCCGGAGGATCTCCTCCGGCCGGTCGGAGTCCGGGATGAAGTGCAGCACCGCCACGATCATCACCGCGACGGGCTGGGAGAAGTCCAGCAGCTTGGTGACCTCCGGATGACCCAGGATCGCCTCCGGCCGGCGGAGGTCCTCCTGGATGACCGTGGCCCGGTCGTTGCCGTGGAGAATCTCCCGGCTGTGCGCCACCGCCACCGGGTCGACGTCGACGTAGATCACCCGCGACTCCGGGTCGATCCGCTGGGCGATCTCGTGCACGTTGCCGACGGTGGGGATGCCGGAGCCGATGTCGAGGAACTGGCGCACCCCGGAGTCGGCCAGGAACTGCACCGCGCGGCGGAGGAAGGCCCGGTTGGCCTGGGCCATCAGCGGGGCCTCCGGTACGGCTTCCACCATGGCCCGGGCCGCCGCCCGGTCGGCGGCGAAGTTGTGCGAGCCGCCGAGGTAGTAGTCGTACATGCGGGCCACGCTGGGACGCTCGATGTCGATCGTGTCGGGTGCCCAGTCCGGCCGCTGCATGCCCTTGCCCCTTTTTGTCAACACCGCGTGAGTGCCACGGCCCGGTGGGCCACCCGGTATTCTGCCCGCCCGCTGTGGCGGTGCAAAGACCGCGGTCGCTGCGCGGTCGACCTTTGACCCTACGCAGCTGCAGCCGCCCGGAATGCCGGAGAGGCCCGGTCCGGGACGGACGCGGGCCTCTGCCGTGGGCTGTCGGAGCTTCAGAACTTGGGGGCGTCCGGGGCCTCCAGCAGACCGAGCCGCAGCGCGGTCATCAGCGCCTGGGCCCGGTTGGCCGCGCCCAGCTTCTCGTAGAGCTTCGAGATGTGCGTCTTGGCGGTCGACTCGCTGACGAAGAGCTGCTTGGCGATGCCCGCCACGCTCATGCCGTCGGCGAGCAGCCGCAGCACCTGGCCCTCGCGGGGGGAGAGCTGCGGGCCGGACGGGGCCAGCCGGCGCTTCATCGCCTCGGCCAGGTCGGCCGCGGTGAACGCGCTGGGGGAGGAGGCGGCGTGCCGGGCGGCCGCCACCACCTCGTCGGCCGGGGCAGTCTTCGGCACGAACGCGCTCGCCCCCGCCTCCAGGGCGCCGAAGAGCTGGTCGTCGCCGGCGTACATGGTGAGCACGACGATGCCCATCGACGCGCTGGACTTGCGGAGCGCTCGGGTGGCCTCCAGCCCGCTGCCGTCGGGCAGGCGCAGGTCCATGATCACCACGTCCGGCTGCAGCGCACCCGCCTGGCGTACGCCCTCCGCCGCCGTCGCGGCCTCGCCGACGACCTCGAACTGCCGGTCCCGCTCGAAGGCGTGCCGCAGACCCTTGCGGATCAGGTCGTGATCGTCGACAAGGAGGACCTTGGTACGGGTGGCCGGTGTCGGACTTGTGGTCATCCTCGGGTTACTCCCCTTCTGCTGCTGTGCTGCCGCGCACCTTATCGCGCCGGGGCGAGGAGCCAAGTACCACCGCCACGGTCGTGCCGCTGGGTTGCCGCGGCCTGATCTCCAACCGGCCCCGGATACGTTCCGCCCTCTCGGCCATGATCGCAAGACCATAGTGCCCGTCAGGGCGCTGGTCACCGATGCCGTGACCGTCATCCGACACTTCGATCTGAGCGTACGGGGGGTCCACCTCACAGGTGACCCACAAGTTGGCGGCCCCGGCGTGCTTGCGCGCGTTGGTGACCGCCTCCTGCGCGATCCGCAGCAGCTCGGCCTCCGTGGCGGCGGGCAACCGGGCGGTCGACTCGTCCAGCGACAGGTGCACCCGCAGGCCGCCGGACGCGCCCACGGTGCGGGCGTACTCGGCGATCGCGGCGGCCAGGCCGCCGTGCCGGTCCACCTCGCTGCGCAGCTCGAACAGGCTCAGCCGCAGCTCGGTGATCACCCGGGTCACCTCCTGACGGAGCGTCCGCAGCGACTCGGCGGTCTCCTCCGCGTCATCGTGCACCGTGGCGAGCGCGTTGTCGATGCCGTAGCCGACCATCACCAGCTCCTGGGCGACCCCGTCGTGGATTTCCCGGGCCAGCCGCTGCCGCTCCTCGTTGGTGGCCAGCGACCGCACCTCGTCGAAGAGCAGGGCGGCCTCCAGCCGCAGCGCCGCCGGCCCGGTCAGCGCGGTCACCCGGGCCACCACCGGCGGCGGGTAGGCGTGCCCGGCGTCCGCCTCCAGCACCACCAGGCCGACCGTCCGGACCCCGGCGACCAGCGGCACGATCAGCGCGGAGACCTCCCCGCCGCGGTGCGAGCGGGACTGGGAGCGGGCCGAGGTCTGCGCCTGCTGGCTGGCCCAGGCGTCCGCGATCGCCGAGTCCGCGTCGAGCGTGGTCTCCCAGTCGACCCGGTCCACACCGACCTGGGCGAGCACCACCAGCCGACCGCCGCCGCTGGCGGAGAGCACGGCGCCGCGGTCGGTCTTCGCCACCACCCGCAGCTCCTCCAGCAGGTGCTCGGAGATGCCACCCGGGTCGAGGGTGGCCCCGGGCAGCTGGCGGGCGACCGTACGGAGCTGGGTCAGTAGCCGGGTGGCCTCGGCGTACGGCTGCGGTTTGCCCTCGCCGCGGACCCGCATCACCCGCTGCAGGGTGCGGGCGGTGTAGAGGCCGAGCCCGGCGAGGATCAGCCACTGCGCGCAGACCGCGAGGTAGCCGGGCTGGGTGAGCTGGCGGCCGCCGTCGACCTCGGTGAGCGCGCCGGCGACCAGCAGGGTGGCTGCGGCGACCGCGAGCAGCGCGGCGCCCTCGGCGAACCGGCGGCGCAGCGCCGTCACGGTCACCGGCACGGCGAGGTACGGCAGCACGGCCGAGGCGCCCAGCCCGCCGGTCACGCCGGTGAAGTGGGTGTCGGCGGCGACCTGGCTGGCGGCCAGCCCGAGGACGACCACCTCGGCGAACCGGCTGAGCGGGCCGAGCAGCCGATGCTGGGGGGCGAGGACGGCCGGCAGCCCGGCGACGCCCAGCAGGGCTATCCACCAGAGCTGGGCGACGTCACGGGTGGCGAACAGGGTGAGGACGGCGACCAGCGCGAGCAGGACCCCGCGCGCGGCGACGGCGAGGGGTTGCGTCTGGGGCTGGCTGGGTGTGGAGGCGGGCACGTGACGGATCGTAGTCAGCCTTGGTAGATATCGGCGATCTCCGCCGCGTACGTCTTGTGCACGACCTGCCGCTTGACCTTCAGCGACGGGGTCAGCTCGCCCGTGGCCTCGGTGAAGTCCTGCGGCAGGATCCGGAAGACCTTGATCGCCTCGGCCTTGGAGACCGCCTGGTTGGCCTGGTCGACCGCGCTCTGCACCTCGGCTCGCAGCGCCTCGTCGTCCCGCAGCTCGGCGGCGCTGGCCGTCTCCGGCCGGTCGTGCGCGGCGAGCCACTTCGGCAGCGCCTCCTCGTCGATGGTGACCAGCGCCGCGATGAACGGCTGCCGGTCGCCGACCACCACGCACTGGCTGATCAGCGGGTGCGCGCGGACCTGGTCCTCCAGGACGGCCGGGGCGACGTTCTTGCCCCCGGCGGTCACGATGATCTCCTTCTTGCGGCCGGTGATGCTGAGGTAGCCGTCCTCGTCGAGCTGGCCCAGGTCGCCGGTGCGGAACCAGCCGTCGCTGGTCAGCGCCTCGGCGGTGGCCGTCTCGTTGTGCCAGTACCCCTGGAAGATCAGGTCGCCGGAGATCAGGATCTCGCCGTCGTCGTCGACCCGGACCGCGACGCCGGGCAGCGGACGGCCCACCGTGCCGATCTTCGTGCCGGTGGGCAGGTTCGCGGCGGCGGCGGGGGAGGTCTCGGTGAGGCCGTAGCCCTCGCAGACGGTCACGCCGATGCCGCGGAAGAAGTGCCCGAGCCGGGCGCCGAGCGGGGCGCCGCCGGAGATCGCGTCGCGACAGCGGCCGCCGAGGGCGGCCCGCAGCTTGCGGTAGACCAGCTTGTCGAAGAGCGCGTGCTGGGCGCGCAGGCCGAAGCTCGGCCCGTCGGCGGTCTCCAGCGCCTCGCTGTACGCGATGGCGACCTTCTCGGCCCGGTCGAAGATCTTGCCCTTGCCCTCCGCCTCGGCCTTCTGCCGGGCGCCGTTGTAGACCTTCTCGAAGACCCGGGGCACGGAGAGCACGAAGGTCGGCTTGAAGTCCTGCAGCTCGCCGACCAGGTTCTTGGTGTCGGCGCAGTGCGCCATGGTGGCCCGGGCCTGCACCACGCCGATCTGGATGAGCCGGGCGAAGGCGTGCGCGAGCGGCAGGAAGAGCAGGGTGGAGGCGCCCGGGCGGAACAGGTTCGGCAGCACCGGCACCGCGTTGGCGATGTCGGCGTACATGTTGCGGTGGGTGAGCACGCAGCCCTTGGGCCGGCCGGTGGTGCCGCTGGTGTAGATGATCGTCGCGATGTCGCCGGCCTTCACCGTCTTGCGGCGTACCTCGATCTCGGCCGCGTCGACCGACTCGCCGGCGGCGACCAGTTCGTCCACCCCGCCCAGCTCGATCTGCCAGACCTGGCGCAGCTCGGGCAGGCGGTCCCGGACGCCGGCGACCAGGGTGGCGTGGCCGGTGGACTCCACCACCGCGGCGACCGCGCCGGAGTCGGCGAGGATCCAGGCGGCCTGCTCGGCGCTGGAGGTCTCGTAGATCGGCACGGTGACCGCGCCGGCCGCCCAGATGGCGTAGTCGAGCAGGGTCCACTCGTAGCGGGTGCGGCTCATCAGGGCGACCCGGTCACCGGGGGAGATGCCGACGGCCACCAGTCCCCGGGCCACCGCGACCACCTCGTCGCGGAACTCCCGGCAGGTCACGTCCACCTGGCCCGCCGCTCCGGCCGGCGCCGGCCGGACGAACTGCACGGTGTCCGGGGCGACCTCGGCGTTGTCCCAGACCGGGTCGGTCAGGTTTGCCGCGTCGCCGACGGTGACGATAGGCGGAACGGAGAACTCGCGCACCTGCACTCCCTCGTGCTCGCACTGGCGGGCCGCCGTGGGTCGGCTCTGTCGAAACCTACCCGTCCACCTCGGGGGGTGAGGTAGGGAGGTTGCCCGCCCGGCTGGTGGGACGCCGGGCCCGCGCCGCCGTGGTGCGGCGTGGGGGTGGAGCGACGCGCGCGGGACCGCCGCCGGGTAGCCTCCCCCCATGGCGGACTCCTCCACCCAGTCGATCATCATCGACGCGCCACCGGACCAGGTGGCAACGGTCATCTGCGACTTCCCCAGCTACCCGGAGTGGACCGAAGCGGTGCGGCGGGCGGAGGTGGTCGAGGAGTACGAGGACGGGTACGCCAGCCAGGTCCGGTTCACCATCGACGCCGGCGTGCTGGCCGACGAGTACGTGCTGGCCTACGAGTACGCCGAGGACCTCTCCCGGATCGAGTGGCACCTGGTCGAGCCCTCGAAGATGCAGAAGGCCCAGCGCGGCTCGTACGACCTGGTCGGCAACCCGGACGGCACCACGACCGTGACGTACACGCTCGAGGTGGAGCTCTCCGTGGGCATGCTCGGCATGTTTCGGCGCAAGGCCGAGAAAATGATCATGGATACCGCGTTGAAGCAGCTCAAGCGCCGGGTAGAAGCACCCGGTGCGGCCCACTGACCCGACCGGCGACCCGGTCTGCACGGTAGAGGAGCCGACCATGGGGAGTACGGATCCGGGTTCGGCCCGGGAAGAGGCGGAACGGCTGGTCGCCATGCTGCTGGCGACCGCCCGGCTGGCCGGTTCGGCTCCGGGAGCCGGACCCTGGGGTCCGCTCGGTGGGATCCTTTCGGGTGTCCTCGGTCACAGTGCCGGTTTCGGCCGGACCGGCGGCGGGGACGGCGCGGCGTCCGGCGCCGGCTCCGGGCCCGCCGGTTTCGCCACCGGCTCGGCGGAATGCTGCATCTGCCCCGTCTGTCGAGGTATCGCCGCGTTGCGTGATCCGAGTCCCGAATTCGCCGAGCGGCTGGCAACCGGAGCGGGGGACCTGGCCGCGGGGGTGGCCAGCCTGCTGCGCGCCTTCGCCCCGGCCGAGCCCAGCCGCCCGGCCCCGGAGGGTGGCTCGACGGAGCCGGCCGCGGGAGCCGAGGCGAGAGACCACGTGTGGCGCGAGGCCACCCGTTCCGGGCATGATTCTCAGCCGGCACCCGAGCAGGACGTGTGGTCCGCCGCCACCCGGGGGGAGGGCGCGGCCGATCCGGGTCCCGTCGTGCCGCCCGCCGATGGTGCCGGGCCGGACGCGCCGGTGAAGACCCGGCGGCCGGCCGGCCGTCCCGTGGTGCCCGCCTCGCGGGCGTCCGGCGAGGTGGGCGACGCACCAGGCGACGGGGCCTGACCACCGGACATCCGGACCTTGTACGGCGGTTCGGGCAGCACAGCAGAGGGGAGTGGCAGCGGTGACGCTGACCATCGGAGTCGACGTCGGTGGCACGAAGGTGGCCGGCGGTGTCGTTGACGACACCGGCAAGGTTCTCGTGCAGGCCCGACGGGACACCCCCGCCGACGACGTGGCCAAGACCCGGGACGTCATCATCGAGGTGGTCACCGAGCTAGCCGTGGGCCGCAGCATCGCGGCGGTCGGCATCGGTGCGGCCGGCTGGATCGACGTCACCCGCTCCACCGTGCTCTTCGCCCCCAACCTGGCCTGGCGGGACGAGCCGCTGCGCGACTACGTCAGCAACGCCACCGGCCTGCCGGTGATCGTGGAGAACGACGGCAACGTGGCGGCCTGGGCGGAGTTCCGCTACGGCGCCGCCCGGCACGCCGACGACTCGATGGTCATGTTCACCATCGGCACCGGCGTGGGCGGCGGCATCGTGCTCGGCGGGGAGTTGCTGCGCGGCGCCAACGGCATCGCCGCCGAGCTGGGGCACATGCTCACCGTCCCGGACGGCCACCAGTGCGGCTGCGGCCGGCTGGGCTGCATCGAGCAGTACGCCAGCGGCAGCGCCCTGGTCCGCTTCGCCCGCGCCGCCGCCCGGCAGGAGCCGCACCGGGCCACCGCCCTGCTCGAGCTGGCCGGCGGGGAGGCCGAGGCGGTCACCGGCCCGATGGTGACCGCCGCCGCGCAGGGCGGCGACCCGGTCTCCGCCGAGGCGTTCGCCCAGGTCGGGCGCTGGCTCGGCACCAGCCTCGCGGACATGGCGCAGATCCTCGACCCGCAGGTGCTGGTCGTCGGCGGCGGCGTGGTGGAGGCCGGCGACCTGCTGCTCGGCCCGACCCGCCGATCGTTCACCGACGCCCTCGCCCAGCGCAGCCGGCTCCCGGTGGCCGAGGTCCGCCCGGCCGAGCTGGGCAACACCGCCGGGGTCATCGGCGCCGCCGACCTCGCCCGCCGGCTGTGAGCGCGAGGAACGCAGCGGAGCGGAGTCCCGCAGTCGCGAGCGGAAGGTCGGCCCGGTGAGCGCGAGGAACGCAGCGGAGCGGAGTCCCGCAGTCGCGAGCGGAAGGTCGGCCCGGTGAGCGGAGCGGGCGGCGGGGTGCCGCTGCGGGTGGTGTCGTACAACATCCACAGCCAGCGCGACGACCCGGCCGCGCTGGCCGCGGTGGTGCGGGCGGCCGCGCCGGACGTGGTGATCGTGCAGGAGGCGCCGCGGCGGTTCCGGTGGCGGCAGAAGTGCGCCACGCTGGCCGATTCGTTCGGGCTGGTGGTCGCCGCCGGCGGCCTGCCGTCGCTGGGCAACCTGCTGCTGACCAGCCTCCGGGTCCGGGTGTACGGCACCCGCTGCCAGCGCTACCCGCTGACCCCGGGCCGGCATTTGCGCGGCGCCGCGTACGCCGAGTGCCGGGTCGGCGGAGCGCGGTTCCTGCTGGCCGGCTCGCACCTGTCCACCGACCCGGCGGAGCGGCCGGCCCAGGCCGCGGCGTTCAAGCGCGAGCTGGCCGCCGCCACGCTGCCGGTGATCGCCGGCGCCGACCTCAACGAGGGGCCGGACGGGCCGGCCTGGCGGACCGTCGCGGCGGGACTGACCGACGCCGCGGTCGCCGCCGACCGGGCCGACCGGCACACCTACCCGTGTGCCGACCCGCGCCGCCGCATCGACGCCCTCTTCGTCGACCCGCGGGTCACCGTGGTCGACTACGACGTGGTGGACACGCCGCTGACCCGCCGGGCCAGCGACCACTTCCCGGTGCTGGTGGACCTGCTGCTGCCCGCGGTCGACTGAGCCGCCACCGGCGGCGGCCGGCGGGCGGGGCTGGACAACGGCGGGAGTTGTCGGCAGGATTTCGCAGCGACCCGGCACACCGTGCCGTACATAAGGAGATTCCCCGGTGTCCTCCTCCACCGACCTCGGCCGCCCCGACGCTGCGCCGGGGACGCTCGCCCAGACCCCGGACGGCCGCCCGGTCTCGGACCGGGGTGACACGGTCTGCGTCATCGGGGCCGGGGCCAGCGGCCTCACCGCGGTGAAGAACCTCGCCGAGCACGGCTTCGGCGTGGACTGCTACGAGCGGGAGACCGGCGTCGGCGGGGCCTGGAACTGGCGGCACGACCGCAGCCCGGTCTACGCCAGCACCCACCTCATCTCGTCCCGGCCGTTCACCCAGTTCCCCGACTTCCCGATGCCGGACGACTGGCCGGACTACCCGCACCACAGCCAGCTGCTGTCCTACTTCGAGCGGTACGCCGACCACTTCGACCTGCGCCGGCACATCTGGTTCGGCACTGAGGTGGTGCGGGTGGAGCCGGTCGAGGGGGACCGCTGGGACGTGACCACCCGCAGCACCGGCGGGTACGGCCCGGAGCGCACCTCGCGGTATGCGGCGGTGGTCGTCGCCAACGGGCACAACTGGTCGCCGAAGCTGCCCCGCTACGAGGGGCTGGAGGGGTTCCGCGGCGAGGTGATGCACGCCTCGTCCTACAAGGACCCGGCGCAGTTGCGCGGCAAGCGGGTGCTGGTGGTCGGCGCCGGCAACACCGGCTGCGACATCGCGGTCGAGGCGGCCCAGCAGGCGTCCCGCTGCTGGCACTCCACCCGCCGCGGCTACTGGTACGCCCCGAAGTACGTCCTCGGCCGTCCCGCCGACCAGGTCAACGACAGCCTGCTCGCGCTGCGGGTGCCGCTGCGGGTCCGCCAGTGGCTCTACCACTGGACGCTGCGGCTCACCGTCGGCGACCTCACCCGGTTCGGCCTGCCCAAGCCGGACCACCGGGTCTACGAGACGCACCCGATCGCGAACAGCCAGCTCGTGTACTACGTCGGTCACGGCGAGATCAGCCCGGTGCCGGAGCTGGCCCGCTTCCACGACCGGTCGGTCGAGCTGACCGACGGCCGGGAGATCGACCCCGAGCTGGTCATCTTCGCCACCGGCTACCTGCCGCGCTTCGAGTTCCTGGAGGCGAAGGTGCTTGGCGACGACGAGGGCGTCGGCCGGCCCCGGCTCTGGCTGAACGAGTTCACCGCCGGGCACCCCACCCTGGCGGTGGTCGGTCTGGTGCAGCCGGATTCCGGCGTCTTCACCATCTCGCACTGGCAGAGCGTGCTCTTCGCCCGCCTGCTGCGGCTGCGGGCCACCCGGCCGGACCGGGCCGCGGCGTTCGCCAAGAAGGTCGCCGCCGGCGTCGGCGAGCGCTACTCCGGCGCGGTCAAGGACAGCACCCGCCACTGGTTCGAGGTGGGCCACGCCGACTACCTGCGCGCCGTCCAGCGCGCCCTGGACGAGCTGGAAGGCGGCCGGTGAGCGCGAGGAGTGCAGCGAAGCGGAGCCCCGCAGTCGCGAACGAAGGGCTGGCCCGGTGAGCGCGAGGAGTGCAGCGAAGCGGAGCCCCGCAGTCGCGAACGAAGGGGTGGCCCAGTGAGTATCGAGCGGGTGCGGATCGTGCGGGCCCGGGAGTGGGCCCGACCGGAGCGCCCCGCCCGTCGCGAGGTGCTCAGCGCCGTGCCGCAACTGGAGGAGGGTCGACCACCGCTGCTCTTCGTGCCCGGGTTCGGGCACGGGGCGTGGGCGTTCGCCGAGCACTGGTTGGAGCACGCGGCGTCCCGCGGTTTCCCCGCGTACGCGCTCAGCCTGCGCGGGCACGGCGGCAGCGAGCCGGCGCCGGGGGCGACGCTGCGGTCGTACGCCCATGACGTGACCCAGGTGGCGGCGGGCCTGCCGCGGCGGGCGGTGCTGGTGGGGCACGGCGCCGGGGCCCGGGTGGTCACGCACGCGCTGGCCCGCTACCCGGCCCGGGCCGCGGTGCTGGTGGCACCGGTGCTCGGTGGCTGGGGGACGCTCGGTGCCGCGCTGCGGCGCAATCCCGGCGGCACCCTGCCGGCGGTCTTCGGCGGGGGCCTGCGGCTGAGCCGCCGGCAGTTGTTCAGCCGGGAACTGCCGGACGCCGAGGCACGCCGGTACGCCGCCCGGCTGGGCCGGGCCGGCCGCCGCGCCCAGTGGCAGCTGCTGACCGGCCGGGAGCCCGAGCCGGCGGTGGGCCGACCGCCGGTGCTGGTGCTGGGCAGCCCCGACGACCGGGTGGTGCCGGCCGCCGCGCTGACCCGGGCCGCCCGCCGGTACGCCTCGGCCCCGCTGCTCTTCCCCGGCATGGGCCACGACCTGATGCTGGACGCCCGCTGGCGGGAGCCGATCGACGCGATCCTCGACTGGCTGGAGAAGGACCCGGCGCCGGCGGCCGGCTGAGCGCCGCCCTCGGCGTCGGGCCGGCTCAGTCGGTCCCGGCGAGCCGGGTGAGCAGGGAGCCGCTCTCGTCCAGCGCGCTGAGGTAGGACCGGGCCCAGGCGTGGATGTCGTTGCGGTGCAGGTGCTTCCGCATCGCCCGCATCCGCGCGGCCACGTCGGCCGGCGCGGCCCGCAGCGCGGCGAGCAGCTCCTGCTTGAGCCCCTCCAGGTCGTGCGGGTTCACCAGGAACGCCTGGGACAGCTCGGTGGCCGCCCCGGCGAACTCGCTGAGCAGCAGCGCGCCGGTGTCGTCCACCCGGGCAGCGACGTATTCCTTGGCGACCAGGTTCATCCCGTCCCGCAGCGGGGTCACCGCCATCACGTCGGCGATCCGGTAGAGGGCGGCCAGCTCGGCCCGGTCGAAGGTCTGGGTGAGGTAGTGGATCGCCGGCTCGCCGACCCGGCCGAACTCGCCGTTGATCCGCCCGACCTCGCGCTCCACCCGCTCCCGCAGGATCTGGTACTGGCCGACCCGTTCCCGGCTGGGCACCGCCACCTGGATCAGTACGGTGTCCCGCACCTTGACGTCGCCGCTGGCCAGCAGCTCGCTGTACGCCTTGAGCCGCTGCTCGATGCCCTTGGTGTAGTCCATCCGGTCGACGCTGAGGATGACGTGCTCGGGGTTGCCGAGGTCGCGGCGCAGCCGGCGGGCGCGGTCGGCGACCTCCGGCCGGGCGGCGAGCGCGGCCATCTCGGCGGTGTCGATGGAGACCGGGAAGGCGCCGATCCGGACCACCCGGCCGCCGACGCCGATCCGCCGGTCGGTGGCGGGCAGGCCGAGCACCTTGGTGACCAGCTGCGCGAAGTTGTGCGCCGCCTGGGGCCGCTGGAAGCCGATCAGGTCGGCGCCGAGCATTCCGCGCAGCAGCTCGACCCGGCGCGGGAGCTGCATGAACAGCTCCGGTGGCGGGAACGGCGCGTGCAGGAAGAACCCGATCCGCAGGTCGGGGCGGAGCGCCCGGAGCAGGCCGGGGACCAGTTGCAGGTGGTAGTCCTGCACCCAGACCAGGGCGCCCGGCTCGGCCACCTCGGCGGCGGCCTCGGCGAACCGCTGGTTGACCCGCTGGTACGCCTCCCACCAGCGGCGGTGGTACTCGGGCTGCTCGACGGCGTCGTGGTAGAGGGGCCAGAGGGTCGCGTTGGCGAAGCCCTCGTAGTGGTCGCGGAGGTCTTCGGCGGTCAGCGGCACGGTGTGCATGCGGACGCCGTCCACCTCCGGCAGGTGGGGCGCCGGGCCGGTGCCGCCCGCCCAGCCGACCCAGGTGGCCGGGGTATGTCGCAGCAGGGGGTGCAGGGCGCTCACCAGGCCCCCGGGGCTGCGGCGCCACTCGCAGGCGCCGTCCGGCGCCAGACTGTCGTCGATGGGGAGGCGGTTGGCGACCACCACGAGGGGACTCTGTCGCATCTCGGGCATTCCGATCAGCAGGGGCTGACCGCCGCGAGCGGGGAGGAACCGGGCAGTCAGTGGGGGAAGTGACGGACAGCGGTATTCCTACTGACCGTAAGTTACACCACTGTTACGTCACCGGCCGGTGGTCCATCGCCGTCCCGGGATGCGGGCGCCCGCCCAAGGGCGGGGTCAGACGACCGCGCCGTCGTCCGGGTCATGGTCGTCGGTGTCGCCCGGACGCAGCCGCCAGATCAGGGTTACGAAGCCGGCCAGGATGCCGGTGAAGCCGAGCAGCGTCACCACCGAGGGGTCGACCGGGAGTGCCGTGGGGTAGAGGAAGAGCGCGAAGCCGACGACGATGGCCATGACGCCGACCACCGTGTACTTCGAGAAGCGGGGCAGCGGGGGCGGCGGGGGTGGGGTGTAGTGCTCCTCGTCGGCGTCCGCCGGCAGGTCGGCGCCGAAGGTGTCCAGGCCGTCCAGGAGCGACGGCTCGTCCTGCCGGCCGCGACTGACCGAGATCCCGGAGATGTCGGCCGCGTACGGCAGGCGCCGGACGTCGGTGGCGGTCGGCCCGCCGGACTCCTCGGCCCCGGTGCGCGGGGACGCCCCGCCGGCCGGTTCGGACGGGTCGACCGGGTCGTCCACGTCCTCGGCGGCGGGCCAGGGGTGGCTCCCGGGGGCCGGCGCGGTGTCGAAGGCGGCGACGATCCGCGCCCACTCGGCCTCGATGTCGGGCTCGTCGTCCCGGGCCGGCTCGGGGGTGCCCTCGTCGGCGAGCTGGGTGAGGTAATCCCGGGCGGTGGTCAGGTGGGAGCGGTCGACGTAGAGCCGGTCGACCGGCCGGGACGGCACGGTGGTGGTGCGGGTCACCGGGTTGAGGTCGGCGGAGGGCTGGAGGTACGCGGCGATGCCGCCGGCGGCGAGCACGTCGAGCAGGTGTTCGCCGACGCGCGGATCCACGTCACCCGCGACGGCGTACTCGCTCGCGTCGAGCCCGTTGTCCCGCCGTCCCCGACGGGGCCCACCCGCTGACACCGGACACCCTCCTCGTCGCACCCGACGGTGCTCCTCGCCGCGGCGCGCCCTACGCCGTGCCCTGAATCGTGACACGTCAGGACCCGGTTCCGGGAGTGCGTTGTGGCGTGCCGCTCCTGGTTCGTAGGCTCATGCCCGACAGTCCCGCTCGCCGACGGCGCCTCGGGCGTGGTCCCGGGCGGGTGCCGGCGACCCGGCCAGGCTCCCGGTGACGGGTGTCGCCACCCCCGCTGGAAGGACACCGTTGCTGTACTGGCTGATGAAGTACATCATTCTCGGCCCGTTGCTGAGGCTGATCTTCCGCCCGCAGGTGGAGGGGCTCGAGAACGTCCCGGAGAACGGCCCGGTCATCCTGGCCAGCAACCACCTCTCCTTCTCCGATTCGATCTTCACTCCGCTCATCGTCAAGCGAAAAGTCACATTCATCGCCAAAGCGGAATACTTCCTCGGTAAGGGCATCAAGGGTTGGCTGACCAAGATGTTCTTCGTCAGCTCCGGCACCATCCCGGTCGACCGCTCCGGCGGCCGGGCCGCCCGCGCGGCGCTGGACACGCAGCTCAAGGTGCTGCGGTCCGGCGGCATCGCCGGCATCTACCCGGAGGGCACCCGGTCGCCGGACGGCCGGCTCTACCGGGGCAAGACCGGGGTGGCCCGGCTGGCGTTGGAGAGCGGCGCCCCGGTGGTCCCGTTGGCGATGCTCAACGCCGACGAGATCCAGCCCCCGGGCCAGCTGATCCCCAACGTCAAGCGGGTGCGGATCCGCTTCGGCGCGCCGCTGGACTTCTCCCGGTACGCCGGGATGGCCGGCGACCGGTTCGTCGAGCGCGCGGTCACCGACGAGATCATGTACGAGCTGATGGAGCTCTCCGGCCGCGAGTACGTCGACATGTACGCGCAGAAGGCGAAGAGCCGCCCGGCCGTGCCGAGCCAACCCGTCCCCGTCTGACCGGGCCTCAGCAGGCCACCGCGGGCCCGGTGTCGGCGACCGGCTGCCGGGCCAGGGCGAGCAGGCCGGGCGCCTCGTTGCGCCGCGCGAAGGCCCGCACCTCGGCCAGCGGCGGCCCGGCCGCCGCCGGCTCGCCGGCCCGGTCCAGCTCGGCGGCGGCCAGCGCGAGCGCGAGCATCCGGTCGGTGACGTCCGGGATCCGCGCGTAGATCTCGGCGCCGGCCAGGTGCAGCTCGCCGGCGCGCCGGTGATCGCCGTCGGCCGCCGCGAGGGCCCCGGTGACCGTCCGCAGCGCCGCCTCCGACCACGGCGTGCGGTGTCCCAGCCGGTCCAGCATCGCCCGGACCCGCACCGCCGCGTCCCGGCCGGCCAGCGCCGCCGCGTACGCCGCCGCGGCGATCCACTCGCCGCTGGCCAGCGCCGGCACTGCCGACCAGGAGTCGGCCAGCTCGTCGACCAGCGCCGCCGCCTCGTCGGCCCGCCCCTGCAGGGCCCGGCAGAGCGCCGCCATGCCGAGCATCGTCCAGTGCGGGCGGTGGAAGCCGCCGCGCCGGGCGGTGTCCAGCGCGGCGGCCACGTCGTCCCGGTGCCGCGACAGCTCATCGTGCCCGGCCGTGCCGTTCCGCTGCGGCGGCGCGGGCCGGGGCGCCGGCGGCACCGGCCGGCCGCGCAGCACCAGCAGGCAGGAGCGCAGCCCGCGGACCTGCATGTCCCAGCCACCGGTCGGCGTGTCCACGAACGCGTCGGCGGCGGCGAGCAGGCGGGGGAAGTCCCCGTCGAAGTACGCCCGCATCGCCTCGCCGGAGTAGCTGGTGGTCAGCGTCTGCCCGCTGGCCGTACGCGCCGGCGCGGCCGACAGCAGGGCGTCCGAGCGCAGCCAGTCGCCCTCCTCGCGGACCGCGTACGCGAGGTTCTGCATCGCCCGGGGCAGGGCCAGCAGCTGCTGGGCCCGGCTGAACTCCACGATCGCGTGCAGCTCGTCCAGGCCCACCCGGTCGCCGGCCTGGTAGCGGGCGGTGGCCGCGGTGATCCGGGCGTTGGTGCGGATCTCCGCCAGCCCCAGCCGCTCGCCGATCTCCGCCGCCGTCTCCGCCGCCGCGACGGCCGCGTCCCGCTCGTAGTTCAGCATGTGCAGCCGGCCCAGCTCGGCGTGCGCGTCCGCCTTCTGGGCGCTGTCCGGCAGCGGCTCGAAGAGCCCCACCGCCCGGTCCAGGCAGGCCACCGCCGTAGCCCGGTCGGCGCGCAGCCAGGCCGCCTGGCCGAGCAGCGTCCAGGCCCGGGCGGCGCAGGCGTCGTCGCCGTGGGCGAGCAGCCGGTCGGCGAGGGTGTGCAACTGCTCCGGCCCGCCGCCGGAGAGGAAGGTGTTGCCGTCCCGGTAGAAGGAGATCTCGGTGCTCAGCAGCTCCAGTTGCAGCCGGCCCACCGGGTCGCCGTCGTCGGCCAGGCCGAGTGCGCGGCCCGCGTGGCCGGCGGCCGCGTCCAGGCCGTGCAGCGCGTACGCCCGGCGGGCGGCCCGGTGCAGCGCCGCGCGGGCCGGGCCGGCGTACCGGTGGGTGTCCATGTCCAGCGTCCGGGCGATCTCGTGCGCCGCCCACCGGTGGTGCGCCAGGACCTCCGCCAGGTCGGTGTCCCGGCTCTGCGACAGCGCGTCCAGCCAGTCCGCCGTCCGCTCGTGCCGGGCCACCCGCTCGGTGCGCGGCAGCCGCTGGTAGCAGACGTCCCGGACCAGCACGTGCCGGAACCGGAACTCCGGCTGCCCGGCCATCGTCGACGCCGCCTGCTCGTGCACGAAGTCGCGCTGCTCCAACCGGCGCAGCGCCCGCTCCACCGACTCCACCGCCAGGCCCAGCGCGGCGGCCACCGCGCCCGGCCAGAACTGCACTCCCACCACCGAGGCGGCCAGCAGCACCGCCCGGTCCTTGGCGTCGAGCAGGTCCACCCGGTTGGCGATCACCGCGTGCACGCTCTCCGGCATCGGCAGGTCCAGGTGCTTCTCCAGCGACCAGCCGCGCCCCGACTGGCGCAGCGCGCCCTGCTCGATCAGCATCCGGACGTACTCGTGGGCGTAGAGCGGGTTGCCGCCGGCCACCTCGACCAGCGGGCTGAGCATGTCGGCGGAGAAGGCCGCCTGGCCGAACATGTGCGCGTAGAGGGAGGCGATGCCGGTGTCCCGCAGCGGCGGCAGGGTGATGGTGACCGAGCCGGTGATCGTCCCCGCCCAGCTCGGGTCGCGGTCGACCAGCTCCGGCCGGGCCGTGCAGAGCAGCAGCAGCGGGACGTCGCGGGCGGCCGCGCCGAGCAGCTCGACGAAGCGCAGCATCGCGTCGTCGGCCCAGTGCAGGTCCTCGAAGACCAGCACGGTGGGTCGGCGGGCCGCCAGCGCCAGCAGGAACCGCCGCCACGCCGACTCGGCCTCCTCCGCGGGCAGCGCGGTGCCGGTCAGCCCGACCAGCGGGCGCAGGGCGTCGACGATCCGGTCCCGCTCCCCGGGACCGACCAGCTCGGTCACCGCGGCGGCCAGCCGCTGCGCCGCGGTCGGTGCGGGGTCGGTGTCCAGGATGCCCGCCTCGGTCTTGACCACGTCGGCCAGCGCGGCGAACGTGACGTTCTCGCCGAACGGCGGGCACCGCCCGGTACGCCAGGTCAGCGGCTCGTCGACCAGCCGCCCGGCGTGCCGGTACAGCTCGCGGACGAGCCGGCTCTTGCCGATGCCGGCCCGCCCGAAGACGGTCACCACCTGCGGCATCTGGTCCCGCAGCGACCGGTGCAGGGCGTTGACCAGCAGCCCCAGCTCGTGCTCACGGTCGATCAGCGGGGTGGTGTCCGGCTCCCGGTCGGTCGGCTGGCGGCGGACCGGGGACAGCGCCAGCCAGACCTCGGTCGGCGAGGAGCGCCCGCGCAGGGTGACCGGCGGCTGCTCGGAGTAGCGGATGGCGTCCTTGGTCAGCGCGTGGGTGGCGCCGCAGACCAGCACCCCGCCGGGCGGCGCCACCGACTGCATCCGGGACGCGGTGTTGACCACGTCACCGGCCACGATGGCCTGCCCACCGTCCCGGGCGGCGGCCACGTCGACCAGCGCCTCGCCGGTCGCCACGCCCACCCGGAACCGCAGCTCGTCGGCGCCGGTCGGGGCGAACCGGGTCAGCACCCGCTGCAGCTCCAGCCCGGCGCGGACGCAGCGCAGCGCGTCGGTCTCGGTGGCCACCGGGGCGCCGAAGAGCGCCATCACCGCGTCGCCGATGTACTTCTCGACCACGCCGCCGTACTGCCCGACCACCCGCTTGGCGGCCGAGAAGAAGCCGGTCTGCATGCCGCGGACCTGCTCCGGGTCGGTTCGCTCGACGTACGGGGTGAAGTCGATCAGGTCGACGAAGAGCACGCTGACCCGGCGGCGGTCCTCCTGGGGCGCCGCGGCGGGGCGCTGCGCCCCGGTCCGGGGCGCCCCGCACGAGGTGCAGAACGTCACGTCGGTGGCGAGCGGGCGCAGGCAGTGCGGGCAGACGGCACCCAGCTCCGCGCCGCAGCCACCGCAGAAGCGGTCGCCGTCGGCGGCGGTACGTCCACATCGGTCACACTGCGCGGAGATGACACCCTCCACTGGCGGATCTGCCGGCCGCCCCGCGGCCGGGCGCCGCGCCCCCCGCGGCGTCCACCGTGAGTATCGCCGCCGGCGGCGGTGTCAGGTACCGGGCTGTTGGCTTGCGGACAGTTCTCCGGACGGCGTCAAGAGCTACATTCAGGCGGCCGAATGCCGACCGCGATCAAGGGGGATACGCCATGGTGTACGTGAAGCTGGAGAGCGACTGGACCGACCCCGACGGGGTCAACCACTCGGCGGGCGAGTCGGTCGACGTGGATGCCGCCACGCTCGCCGCGCTGCAGGCGGAGGGGGTCGTCAGCGAGGGGTCCGGTGGCGGCAAGGACACCACCGACTGGGCCGGCCCCGGCAGCACCACCGCCTGGGCGGGGCCGGGCAGCGCCGGCGTCTGAGGCCGGTGCCGACGAGGGCCGGGGCGGCGACGCCACCCCGGCCCTCGGCCACGTCCGACACCGGCGCGGCGCGTCAGCGGTCGTTCATGCCGGCGCGGCGGCGCAGCGCGGCCACGTCGGTCACCACGATCCGGCGTCCCTCGGTACGCAGCCAGCCCCGGCTGGCGAACGAGCCGATCGCCTGGTTGACGCTCTGCCGGGAACCACCGGCCATCTCGGCGAGCTGGCTCTGGTTGAGCTCGATCGTGATCATCGGGGCCTGGCTCTCCCCGGCCAGCCGGACCAGCGTCTTGGCCACCCGACCGGGCAGGTCGAGGAAGACGTGATCGGCGTTCTGTTCGGTGAGCCGGCGGATCAGCCCGCCGAGCGAGCGCATCACCGCGTCGAGGATCCGCGGGTTGGAGTGCACGAGCTCCATGAAGGCCGGTCGGGACAGCGCGAGGGCGGCGGAGTCCTCGATGGCCTCGGCGGAGGCGGACCGGGTGGAGGCGTCCAACAGGGAGACCTCGCCGAGCACATCGGGTGGACGGATCACCGACAGCACCGCCCGCTCACCGGTGGGCGCGGTGCGGAAGACGGCCACCGCCCCCCGGCGCAGCACGATCAGCGACTCGCCGGGATCGTTCTCCACGAACAGCAGCTGACCCTTCCGGTAGGTGCGCGGGACCGCCGCGGCGATCACGCGTTGCCGCACCTCCGGCTCGAGTCCGGCGAACATCTCCACGCCCGTGAGCGCGTCACCCGGCTCCGGCAGGCGAACCTCCACGGCCCAACCCCTCCCCGGTCAAGGACCAAATCGCAGCCGGGTGAACCTGACAGCCCCCGGTACGAGGTTCTGAACCGGTTCGGCGTCCGGTAGCGGTACACATCAGATCATGACGGTCCGGTCGCTTGCTGTACACCCCTGGAAACACTTCCGTGACCCTGCCGAGCTGCGGTGCCGGGGCGCCGGCCGGCTCGTCCCGTGCCCCGCCGACCGGCGTCCGGCCGTCGTGGGCGAGGATGGCGGGGATGGTCTACCGCTACTTCTACGACTGCGAATTCATCGAGGACGGCCGGATCGTCGACCTCGTGTCGATCGGCGTCGTCGACGAGTACGGCCGCGAGTTCTACGCGGTCTCCACCGAGTTCGACGACTCCCGGGCCGTGCCCTGGGTGCGCCGCAACGTCCTCGACAAGCTCCCCTCGCCGGCGGACCGGGCCTGGCGCTCGCGGGAACGCATCCGCGACGAGCTGTACGACTTCCTGATGGAGCCGATCCGGGACCGGCCGGGCGAGCAGCTGGAGCTCTGGGCCTGGTACGCCGCGTACGACCACGTGGTGCTGGCCCAGCTCTGGGGCGCCATGCCGGCGCTGCCCCGGGAGATCCCCCGGTTCACCAAGGAGCTGCGCCAGCTCTGGGACGACCGGGGCCGCCCGAAGCTGCCGGACGCCGAGGCGGATCGGCACGACGCCCTGGTCGACGCCCGGCACAACCTGGCCCGGTGGCGGGCGATGAGCCGCCGGTAATCTGCCCGGAAGGTCGGGTCCAGCAGGTTTGACCGGTTCTGTCCCGGGCACCGTTCGACATCGATCCGATGCGAGGGAGTGCCGCCATGAGCAAGGAGCCGACCACCGCCGCGGACGCCCGGGGGCGGGTCACCGAGCTGATCAGGGACGCCCGGATCTGCCTGCTCACCACGACCGCCGTGGACGGCCGGCTGGTCAGCCGGCCGATGGGCCTGCAGGCCGCCGAGTTCGACGGTGATCTGTGGTTCTTCGCCTACGCCGACTCCGTTAAGGTTCGCCAGATCCGGGTGAACCCGCAGGTCAATGTCGGGTTCTCCGACCAGCGCCGGCACGCCTGGGTCTCGGTGGCGGGCACCGCGCAGGAGGGTTGGGACCGGGCCCGCGCCGAACGGCTGTGGAACCCGCTGCTGAAGACCTGGTTCCCGGACGGGCTGGACACCCCGGGGATCACGCTGCTCAAGGTGCACGTGAGCTCGGTCGAGTACTGGGACTCGCCGGCCGGCACGGTGGTGAACCTGCTCGGCTTCGCCAGGGCGGCGGTGACCGGGCGGCCGCCGAAGGCGGGGGAGAACCACGAGGTCAGCTACTGACCGGTAGCCGGACCGGCGCTCGGGATCGGCCGGGGCGCGGTGTCGGCGGACCCCCACGCCGACTACAGTGCGCACTGACGGCCCGCCCCGGGCCGGCAACGGCGCCGATGGTCTGATCTGACGCATATCCTGGGGCTTATCCGGGCTTCACCTGATGCTCCAGGAGGATGAGCAGATCATGCGTATCGGCGTGCTCACCGGCGGCGGCGACTGCCCAGGTCTCAACGCGGTCATTCGGGCGGTGGTCCGCAAGGGCGTCGCCACCTACGGTCACGAGTTCGTGGGCTTCCAGGACGGCTGGAAGGGCCCGCTGGAGGGGCTGTCGAGGCCGCTCGGCATCGCGGAGGTCCGCGGCATCCTGCCGCGCGGCGGCACCATCCTCGGCTCGTCCCGCACCAACCCGTTCAAGATCGAGAACGGGGTGGAGCGGATCAAGGAGAACCTGGCCGCGCAGGGCGTGGACGCGCTGATCGCGATCGGCGGCGAGGACACCCTCGGCGTCGCCACCAAGCTGCACGAGCTGGGCGTCAACGTCGTCGGCGTGCCGAAGACCATCGACAACGACCTCGGCGCCACCGACTACACCTTCGGCTTCGACACCGCGGTCAACATCGCCATGGAGGCGATCGACCGGCTGCACACCACGGCGGAGAGTCACCACCGCACCCTGGTCGTCGAGGTGATGGGCCGGCACGCCGGCTGGATCGCCCTGCACGCCGGCCTCGCCGGCGGCGCCAACGTGATCCTGCTGCCGGAGCGGCAGTTCGACGTGGAGCAGGTCGCCGGCTACGTCGAGAAGCGCTTCCAGCACCAGTACGCCCCGATCGTCGTGGTCGCCGAGGGCGCGCAGCCGCTGGAAGGCCAGATGGTCCTGCACAACCAGGAGCTCGACTCGTTCGGCCACGTCCGCCTCGGCGGCATCGGCCAGTGGCTCGCCGAGCAGCTGGAGGCGAAGACCGGCAAGGAGGCCCGCACGGTCGTGCTCGGCCACATCCAGCGCGGCGGCACCCCGAGCGCGTTCGACCGGGTGCTCGCCACCCGGCTCGGGCTCCAGGCCATCGACGCGGTGCACGAGGGCGACTGGGGCAAGATGGTCGCGATGCAGAGCACGGACATCGTCCGGGTTCCGCTGGCCGAGGCCACCCGCGAGCTGAAGACCGTGCCGCTGGAGCGGTACGCCGAGGCCGAGGTCTTCTTCGGCAGCTGATCGACGGCAGACGGTGCGGCGGTCCCGCGGGGGACCGCCGCGCCGCGGCTCCACCGAGAGGGGTACGGCGCGATGGCACCCGGGGTGCACACGGTCGCGGTGATCGGCGCGGGCAAGATCGGCGAATTGATGCTCTCCGGCCTGCTCCGCTCGGGCTGGCCGGTGGAGCGACTGCTCGCCACGGCCCGGCGGCCCAGCCGCGCCGAGGAGCTGACCGCCCGGTACGGCGTCCGGGTGGTGGACAACCTCACCGCGGTGGACGAGGCGGCGGTGCTGGCCATCTCGGTCAAGCCGCAGGACGCCGCAGCGCTGCTCGACGAGATCGGCCCCAAGGTCCCCGCCGACAAGCTGGTGATCTCGCTCTGCGCCGGCCTGCCCACCACCTTCTTCAGCCGCCGGCTGCCCGAGGGCACCCCGGTGGTCCGGGTGATGACCAACACCCCGGCCCTGGTCGACGAGGCGATGAGCGCCATCTCCGCCGGCGCCCACGCCACCGGGGAGCACCTGGCGCTCGCCGAGGAGATGTTCAAGCCGCTCGGCTCGACCCTGCGGGTGCCCGAGTCGCAGCAGGACGCGGTGACCGCCCTCTCCGGCTCCGGCCCGGCCTACTTCTACCTCCTGGTCGAGGCCATGATCGACGCCGGCATCCTGCTCGGCCTGCCGCGGCAGGTGGCGCACGAGCTGATCGTGCAGACCGCGATCGGCTCGGCGGTGATGCTGCGCGACTCCGGCGAACACCCGGTCAAGCTCCGCGAGGCGGTCACCTCACCGGCCGGCACCACCATCTCGGCGATCCGCGAGCTGGAGAACCACGGCGTCCGCGCGGCTATGCTGGCGGCGCTGGAAGCCGCCCGCGACCGGGCCCGCGAACTGGCCGCCCAGGCCGAGTGAGCCATCCGCCCCGCCCGGCTCGGGCCGGTGATCGACCCCAGCTCGGGAGGTGGCGGCATCCGCAGGTGTCGGACACCCCCACGTCGGGGAGCCGGAGTGCACGCGTCTTCCGCGGCGTCCGACGGCGGGGGCGAGCGGGGGCCGCACCGTGCCGCATACTGGCGCGGTGTTCACTCTCGCCCAGGCACGCCATCTGGTGGCCACCCTGCGGCCGCGCGTCGACGAGCTGATCCGGCACCGGGCCGACCTGGCCGAGCTGCGGGTCGACCTGGCCGACCACGGGGCCAGCGTGCTCGGCGGGCTGGCCGAGGTCAAGGCCCTCGAAGCCCGGCTGCACGCCATCGTGGACGAGTTCCACACCCACGAGATCCAGGTCAAGGGGATCGCCCCGGTGCTGCTGGACTTCCCCGGCGAGCGGGACGGCCGCCAGGTGCTCTGGTGCTGGCTGGAGGGCGACTCCGACGTGCGCTGGTACCACCGGGTGGAGTGCGGCTTCGCCGGCCGCCGCCCGATCTGACCCGGCCACCGGCCGGCCGGGACGGGAGGGCGGTCAGCCGAGGGCGGCGAGGCGGGACCGGTCCACGTTGCCGCCGCTGAGGACCAGGACGACCCGGTCGTCGGGGGCCACCGTGACCAGACCCGCGCGCAGCGCCGCCAGGGTCACCGCGGCGGCCGGCTCGACCAGCAGCTTCGTCGCGTCCACCAGGTCCGACCAGGCGGGGAGGATCGACTCCTCCGGCACCTCCACCACGTCGTCGACCAGCGCCCGGACGTGGGCCAGGGTGTGCCGTCCGGCGAACGGGGCGGCCAGACCGTCGGCGACCGAGGCCGGTCGTACCGGCGGGGTGGGCGTGCCGGTGCGCAGGGCGTACGACATCGCATTCGCGCCGTCCGGCTCCACGCCGACGATCCGGGTGGCGGGGGAGGCCTCCTTCACCGCCGCGGCGATGCCGCTGATCAGGCCTCCACCGCCGACCG
This sequence comes from Micromonospora sicca, assembly GCF_003172935.1. Lineage (GTDB taxonomy): Bacteria > Actinomycetota > Actinomycetes > Mycobacteriales > Micromonosporaceae > Micromonospora > Micromonospora sicca. The sequence goes on from NZ_QGKS01000280.1 coordinate 29,429, forward strand.
GCACCAGCACCAGGGCCGGGACCGGGCCGTCGGCCAGCAGCTCCCGGCCGATGGTGGCCTGGCCGGCGATCACGTCGGGGTCGTCGAAGGGCGGCAGCAGGTGGTAGCCGCGTTCGGCCGCGAGGCCCTGCGCGGTGTCCAGCAGGTCGTGGGTGAGGACCACCTCGGCGCCGAGCCGGCGGACGGTGTCCACCTTGCTGGGCACCGCGGCCGGCGGCATGCAGACCACGGTGGGCAGCCCGAAGGCGCGGCCGACGAAGGCCACCGCGATCGCGTGGTTGCCGGCGGAGAAGGCCACCAGCCCGGCCGGCATGCCCTCGCGTTCGGCGCGGGCGAGCAGCGCGTTCATCGCGCCCCGCGCCTTGAAGCTGCCGGTGTGCTGGAGGTTCTCCGCCTTCACGGAGATCCGCAGGCCCAGCTCCGCGCCGAGCGAGGGGGCCGCCAGCAGCGGGGTCCGGACCACCCGCCCGTCCAGGCGCTTCTCGGCCGCCGTGATGTCGTCGCCCGTCACCAGCCGCATTTCCAAAAGCCTAGCCCGTCGGCACGCGCGGCGGCGTCCCCGAGCATCGGGTCAGCCGGCTGCGGAGCTGGGCAACGGGTCGGCCGGGGACTCGGCGACCGCGAAGACCACCACGTTGTCGCGGTAGTGGGCGCGCCGGCGGTCGAAGTCGCCGCCGCAGGTGACCAGGCGCAACTCCGGACCGGGGGTGGGACCGTACACGCGGGTGGTGGGGAAGCGGTCCTTGGCGACGCGCAGCGAGCCGGTGACCCGGAACGGCAGCCACCGGTCGCCCCGGCGCACCTCGACCCGGTCGCCGGGGCGCAGTTCCCCGAGGCGGGCGAAGACGGCCGGGCCGGCGCGCGAGTCGAGGTGGCCGGCGAGCACCGCCGGTCCGGGGTCGCCGGGGGCCGGCCCGCCCCCGTACCAGCCGGCCAGGGCGAAGTCGGCCGGCGGGACGAGCGCGCCGGCCCGGTCCAGCCCGAGCACGGCCAGCGGGGAGTCGACGCCGATCCGGGGCACGCGTACCCGGACGGGGGCGTCCGGCGGGCGTGCGGTGACCGGGGTGGCGCTGCGTCGCCGGCGATCATCCCGTACGTCCCGACGGCCGGGCCGGCCAGCCCGCCCGCGCCGGTGTCGACGCCTCCGGCCGGGACCACCGTGCCGCCGCGGGCGTCCTGCCGCAGTTCGGTGGTGAGGCCGCCGCTCTTCGCGTCCAGCACCAGCAGCGAGTAGACCGCTCCACCGTGGAGGCTGACCTCGGCGTCCGTGCTCGGACCGGTGCCGCCGTCCAGCCGCAGGCGCCAGCGGCCCGGCTGGACCTCACGGTAGTCCGTGGTGGTGGCGAAGCGGACCGCGTCGGCGATGGTCGGCCCGTCGGCGGCGGCGACGTCCAGCACCGGCGCGCGTACCGAGGCCTGCACCACCCGCAGCTTGGCCTGGCCGCCGGCGGGGGCGCTCAGGTCGTCGGTGAGCACCCGCAGCCCCAGGTCGGCGTGCCGGCCGACCCCGGCCACCGTGTACGCCGCACCGGGCGCCACCGCCACCTCGGTGGTGAGCACCGGCGGCTGGTCGGCCGGGGCGCCCGCCCCGCGCATGGCCACCGCGTAGCGCCCGGCCGGCAGCGGCAGGTACGCCGACACCACTCCGTACCCGACGCCGGGGAAGACCCGCGGCTCGGCCGAGCCCGGCGCGGAGAGGTAGACGTCCACGGCCGGGGTGTCGGGGGAGAGGTGCGCGAGGCGCACGTACCCGACGGTCTCCTGCCGGGTGGTGGCGACGGCCGGCGTGGCGGGCGCGGTGAGCGCGGCGCCGAGCAGCAGGGTCCCCGCGCCGGCCAGCAGCCGGCGCGGCGCGGTACGGAGCAGGTGCATGTCGCCTCCGGGGAGCGGTCCAGCCGGTGTGGCCGGGCCTCCAGGGTCCCGGCCACGGGACCCGGGCGCAAGTCGTCCCTTCTGGACGACGGACACGCTGTCCGTCCCCACAGTGGACCGTGCCGGCGACTGCCCGGCGGGCTCGGTACCGTGCGGTCATGACCGAGGTACGTCGCGCCACCGTGGACGATGCCGCCGAGCTGGTCCGGCTGCGTGGGTTGATGCTCGCGTCGATCGCCGGGGCGGAACCGCCGCCGGGTCCGTGGCAGGACGCCGCGGGGGAGACCCTGCGGGACCGGCTGAGCGATCCGGACGAGCCGATGGCCGCGTTCGTGGTCGAGGCGCCGGAGGCGCCGGGATCGCTGGCTGCCTGCGCGGTCGGCACGATCGAGCGGCGGCTCGGTGGTCCGGCCAATCCGAGCGGTCGGGTCGGGTACGTCTTCAACGTCTGCACCGACCCGGCTCACCGCCGGCGCGGCTACTCCCGGGCCTGCGTGACGGCGTTGCTGGACTGGTATCGCCGGCGCGGGGTGCGCACGGTCGACCTGCGCAGCTCCGAGCCCGCACAGCCCCTCTACCGGTCGCTCGGCTTCCAACCGACCCGCGATCCGGCGATGCGGCTGACACTGCCGGCCGAGGCGCGGGACTGACGGTCGGGCAGGGGGGGTGTCCGGCGGGCCGGGGAGCCCGCCGAGAGGTGTGACGGCGAAATCCTTCACGTCACAGCATGCGGCCGGCAATGATTTATATCAATTGATCTCTATGTGCTCCCCTCGCGATTCTCCGGGCTTCCGCCGCATGTCTATCTATTGATATCTATCTCGCACCACCACTTCCCACCCCCAGGAGTGCCATGTGCGGAGATCCCGTCTCGTCACCCTCGCCCTCAGTCTGGCGACGTCCCTCGGCGCCACGCTCGCCCTGGCCGTCCCGGCCCAGGCCGCCCCCACCGACCGGTACGTCGCCCTCGGCGACTCGTACGCCTCCGGCGTGGGCGCCGGCAGCTACACCGCCGAGAGCGGCTCCTGCCAGCGCAGCACCAACGCCTATCCGGCCCGCTACAACACCAACGTCCAGCCGGCCTCGTACCGCTCGGTGGCCTGCTCGGGCGCGCGGACGACCGACGTGACCAACAGCCAGCTCGCCGCCCTCGGCTCGACCACCACGCTGGTCAGCGTCACGGTCGGCGGCAACGACGTCGGCTTCGCCAACATCATGACCACCTGCGTGCTCTACGGCACCACGGAATGCGTGGCCGCCGTGCAGGCCGCCGAGGACAAGGCTCGCGCCCAGTTGGCCGGCCTGCTGGCCACCGTCTACAACGGAATCAGGAGCCGGGCCCCCTCCGCCCGGGTGGTGGTCGTCGGCTACCCGGTCTTCTACCAGCTCGACACCCTCTGCGTGGGGCTGAGCGACACCTCCCGGGCGAAGATCAACGAGGGCATCAACCTGGTCGACGACATCACCCGCAGCGCCGCCCTCGCCGCCGGCTTCAAGTTCGCCGACGTCCGGTCGAGCTTCGTCGGCCACCAGCTCTGCAGCTACGGCGAGAAGTGGCTGCACGCGTTGAACTACACCAACATCGGCATCTCCTACCACCCGACGGCCGCCGGGCAGGCCGGCGGCTACTACCCGGTCTTCCGGGGCGTGGCAGGCTGACCGGAGCTCCGTCCGGGACGGGCCGGTCCCGTCCCGGACGCGAGCCCGCTACCTGGACCCCGACCTCGCCGTCGAGGCGGTGGCCGCGGCCGCCGTCAGCGCCGCCCACCTGTCGGCCGGCGGTCGCCGACGTCAGGCCGGGAGGATCTTCTCGACGGCGGCGCGCAGCTCGGGAGCGTCCGGGGTCACCGTCGGGGCGAACCGGGCCGCCACCGTGCCGTCCGGGGCGACCAGGAACTTCTCGAAGTTCCACCGGATGTCGCCGGTGTGCCCCTCGGCGTCGGGGGTGGACACCAGCTCGGCATAGAGCGGGTGCCGGCCCGGGCCGTTGACGTCGACCTTCTCCGTCAGCGGGAACGTCACGCCGTAGTTGACCTGGCAGAACTCGCCGATCTCGTCGGCCGTGCCGGGTTCCTGACCGGCGAACTGGTTGCACGGCACCCCGAGCACCGTCAGCCCTCGGTCGGCGTACTCGTCGGCGAGGGCCTGCAGGCCGGCGTACTGGGGGGTCAGCCCGCACCGGGAGGCCACGTTGACCACCAGCAGGGCACGGCCCCGGTACTGCGCGAGGTCGGCGGGGCCGCCGGTGAGGGCGTCGATCTGGACGTCGAAAACGGTCATGCCGCGAGGCTACGCGTCCCCCGGGCCCGGCCCGACCACGGCCGAGCAAATCGATGTATGTACATCTTGACGAAGTGATGACGCGTGAGTAGCGTCTCAGCATCCAATCTGGAAAGTTTCCTAACTGTTTAGGGAGACGCCACATGAAGAGATCGCTCCGCCGGTCCCTCTGGGCCGGTGCCGTGGTCGCGCTGGCGGTCGCGGCGGTGCCGATGGCCACCGCCGCCGCCGCCGGCAGCGTGACCGCCACGTTCGCCAAGGTGCAGGACTGGGGGACCGGTCACGAGGGGAAGGTGACCGTCACCAACGGCACCAGCGCCAGCGTCGACACCTGGCGCATCGAATTCGACCTGCCCTCGGGCACCACGATCAGCAGCTTCTGGGACGCCGACGTCACCAGCAGCGGCAACCACTACGTCGCGGTGAAGAAGAGCTGGGCCGGCCCGCTCGCCCCGGGGGCCAGCTTCAGCTGGGGCTACAACGGCACCGGCCCGTACGCCGGGCCGCTGAACTGCACCGTCAACGGCACGTCGTGCTCGGGTGGCGGCACCCCCACCACCCCGCCCTCGCCGACGGCGTCCCCGACCGCCTCACCCACGGTGTCGCCGACGACCTCACCGACCACCTCGCCCACCGCGCCGCCGCCCACCGGGGACAAGAAGGTGGTCGGCTACTTCGCCGAGTGGGGCGTCTACGCCCGCAACTACCACGTCAAGAACATCCACACCAGCGGGTCCGCCGCCAAGCTGACCCACATCCTGTACGCCTTCGGCAACACCTCCGGCGGCCGGTGCAGCATCGGTGACAGCTACGCCGACTACGACAAGGCGTACACCGCGGCGGACAGTGTCGACGGCGTCGCCGACACCTGGGACCAGCCGCTGCGCGGCAGCTTCAACCAGCTCCGCAAGCTGAAGAAGATGTACCCGCACCTGAAGGTGATCTGGTCCTTCGGCGGCTGGACCTGGTCGGCCGGTTTCACCCAGGCCGCGCAGAACCCGGCCGCGTTCGCCGACTCCTGCTACAACCTGGTCGAGGACCCGCGCTGGGCGGACGTCTTCGACGGCATCGACGTCGACTGGGAGTACCCGAACGCCTGCGGCCTGCAGTGCGACGCCAGCGGACCGAACGCGTTCAAGAACGTGGTCAGCGCCCTGCGTAGCCGGTTCGGCTCGTCGGCGCTGGTCACCGCGGCGATCACCGCCGACGGCAGCACCGGCGGCAAGATCGACGCCACCGACTACGCCGGCGCCGCGCCGAACCTGAACTGGCTCATGCCGATGACGTACGACTACTTCGGCGCCTTCAACCCGCAGGGCCCCACCGCCCCGCACTCGCCGCTGACCTCGTACGCCGGCATCCCGCAGCAGGGCTTCAACGCCGACGCCGCGATCCAGAAGCTCAAGTCCAAGGGCGTACCGGCGAACAAGCTGCTGCTCGGCATCGGCTTCTACGGCCGGGGCTGGACCGGGGTGAGCCAGGCGGCCCCGGGTGGCACCGCCACCGGTCCCGCGCCGGGCACGTACGAGCAGGGCATCGAGGACTACAAGGTGCTCAAGAACACCTGCCCGGCCACCGGCACCGTCGGCGGCACCGCCTACGCCAAGTGCGGCAGCAACTGGTGGGGCTACGACACGCCGTCCACCATCGGCGGCAAGATGACCTACGCGAAGAACCAGGGCCTCGGTGGCGCCTTCTTCTGGGAGCTCTCCGGTGACACCGGCAACGGCGAGCTGATCGGCGCCATCAAGGGCGGTCTCGGCTGAGCCGAGTGCCGACGCATCACCCACACGGCGGGGAGGGACCAGCACGGTCCCTCCCCGCCCGCGTGCTCGGCCCTCTCGCGGTGCTCAGGTGGCGAGCCAGAGGGCCGGCACGTTCGGCGGTTCCCAGCCGACGAGCGAGGTGTGCGCCTGCCGGCACTGCCAGGTCCGGCCGGCGTAGCTGACCCGCGCGCCCAGGGCGTACGCCGTGTTGGCCTGCCAGGCCGGCGCCCCCGCCGTGGGCGTGCCCGTCGGCGGCGCGGTCGTGGTGGGCGGCGGCGTGGTGGGCGAG
>NZ_QGKS01000312.1 GCF_003172935.1 Micromonospora sicca
ATTCTCCCCCGCCCCTGCGACAGTCCGCCGCGCGCCGTCGCCCGAGTGCCCTCTTGCACGGAAAGAGTGGCCATCCCGGGCGGAACGGCCACTCTTTCCGGGAAACTGCGCCCCGTGACGGGTGGGGTTACTTGCCTACGCCGGCGGTGAGGCCGGACTGGACCTGGCGCTGGAAGACGATGTACACGATGAGCACCGGGAGCATCGCCATGGTGACGCCGGCGAAGAGGCCCGACCAGTCGGACTTGTAGCCCTGGTTGACCGAGAGCTCGATCAGGCCCTGGGAGATCACCTGGTTCTTCGGCTCACCCGCCACCGACTGCATGAGCAGCGTCGGCAGGTACCACTGGTTCCACTGGCCGAGCACGTTGAAGATGCCGATGCTGATCAGGCCCGGCTTGGCCATCGGCAGCATCACGCTGAAGAACAGCCGGCTGTGCGAGGCCCCGTCGACCATGGCCGCCTCGGCGATCGAGTCGGGCAGCGTCCGGAAGAACGAATGCATGAAGAAGATCGTGAACGACAGCGACCACGCCACGTAGACCAGCATCAGCATCACGTGCTTGTTCGGGCCGAGCAGCGGGAAGACCACGCCCGTGTTGTAGACGCCCTTGAACAGCGGCACCGCGGCGAGGTAGATCGGCAGGGTCAGCCCGGAGAGGAACATGTAGTAGATCAACCGGTTGCCGCGGAACTCGTAGCGGGCCAGCGCGTACGCGGCCATCGAGCCGAGCAGCATGGTGAGGAAGACGCTGCCGATCATCACCAGGATGGTGTTGAGGAAGAACGCCCCGAGGTGCCCCTCACCCCACGCCCGGGCGAAGTTGTCCCAGTGCAGCGTGTCGGGGATCAGGGAGAGCGGATCGCGGATCACCTCCGAGTCGCTCTTGAGCGCCGACATCACCACCCACAGCAGTGGGTAGATCACCATCACGGCCCAGACCACCAGGAAGATGTGGGAGAAGCCGTTGAAGATCCGGCCGCCGATCGCGGCGGCGCGGGACGTGGTACGCGGTGCGGGATCGGGTCGGGTAGCCGGGCTCTCGTCGGGCCGGGTCAGACCACCGTGTGTCGCCGTGCTCATGTCCAGCCTCCTCAGAACTCGATACGGTCGCGACGGGTGATCCTCAGCTGCGCCGCGGCGAGCAGGATCGTGAAGATCGCCAGGGCGACACCCATCGCGCAGGCGTAGCCGAACTGGCCCTTCTGGAACGCGGTGAAGTTGAGCACCGACGCGAAGATCTCACTGGCGTGGTTCGGTCCGCCCTGGCTGGGCGTCATGACGAAGACCAGGGCGTACATGTCCAGCGCGATGAAGCCCAGGTACACCCAGGCCACCGAGATCGTGTCCCGCAGCAGCGGCAGCGTGATCCGGAAGAAGGTGTGGAAGCGGCCGGCCCCGTCGAGGAGGGCCGCCTCGTAGATGTCCTTCGGGATGGACTGCATCGCCGCCGAGAAGAGCACCATGTAGAAGCCGGCGCCGCTCCAGACCGCGATCAGCAGCAGCCACCACAGCACCGCCGGTACGCCGAGGAAGGGCTCCGGGTCGGCGGTGAAGGCGATCGGGTTCTCCGGGTCGCCCAGCCCGAGCTTGATCAGCAGGCCGTTGATCAGACCCTGTCTGTCGGTCCGGTAGATCTGCTGCCACATCACGGCGATGACCACCAGCGACAGCACCTGCGGGAAGAAGAAGATGACTTTGTAGACGGCGGAGCCGAACACCCCCCGGATGCCGGCCCTGTCCTCGCGGCCGCCCACGTTGAGCAGGAACGCGAGGAACAGGGCCAGCGCGATGGTGAACAGCGGCACGGTGATCAGGAAGAAGACGTTGTGCCAGAAGGCCTTCCTGATCAACTCGTCCGACAGCAGCCGGACGTAGTTGTCGAGACCGACGAAGCGCTGGGAATCCGAGTACCCGCCCCAGTCGGTCAGCGAGTATCCCGCCGCCTGCGCGAACGGCCACACCACGTAGAACAGGTACAGCGCGACGGGCAGGGCCAGGAAGCCCGTGACGAAACGCGCGACTCCGTGCCGCATTGGACTCACTCTCTCGTTCGGGTCAGGCGGTGCGGGTCTGCTTCTTGATCGACGAGTCCTTGGCGACCTTGTCGGCGGCCGCCTGCATCTTGTCGACAAACTGCTGCGCGGTCAGCCGGCCCGCCATCAGCTCCTCGGACAGGTTCTGGCTCTCCTTGTCCAGGTCGGCGTAGAAGTCCTGGAACTTGATCGAGATGAGCTCGCTGCCGCCGTTCTTCATCAGGGTGTTGGCGCTGGCGAGCGCGGAGTCCTGCACGTTGTCGCCGGAGCCCTTGGTAGAGGCCAGCGACTTGGTCAGCTCGGCGAACTTGGCCGAACCCGCCTTCGACAGGATCGCCCGCAGGAACTCCTTCGCGGCCTCCTTGTTCGGCGCCTTGCTCGGCACGACGAAGCCCTCGCCGGACGCGGCGAACACGTCCTTCGGCGCCTTGTCGTCGGCGTTGCTCCAGTAGTCCGACAGGGTCAGCTCGAAGCCCGGCGGGATGGTGGCGGACATCTCGTTCTTGAGCCACGTGCCGACCTGGATGAACGCCGCCTTGCCGTCGAGCCAGGCCTGCTGGGACTGGGTGTGGTCCAGCTTGCCCGGCAGCAGCAGCCGGTCCTTGACCAGCTTCTCCCACGGCTCCAGCGCCTTGAGCACGCCGTCGGCCTTCCAGGCGTTCTCCTTCAGGTTGTCGATGTCGACGACGACCTGCTTGCCGGCGGTCTTCCAGATGCTCGCCATGAGCCCCCAGCGCGGGTAGTAGCCGTGGACGGCGTCGTGCACGTACGGCGCCATGCCCTTGGCCTTGATCTTCGGGGCCAGGGCGAAGAACTCGTCCCAGGTGGTCGGCGCCTGCCAACCCTCCTTCTTGAACAGCGCCGCGTTGTACCAGTTGCCCCACACCGTGTACGCCACGTTCACGACGTAGAACTTGCCGTTCTGGGTGCCGTCGCCGACCGTGCCCGGCAGCAGCGAGTCCGCGACGGTGCCCTCGCTGTCCCAGGCGGGCGCGGTGAGCAGGTCGTCGAGCGGCTCGATGGCGCCCTCGTTGATCAGCGTGCTGCGGTCCATCATGTCGGCGCCCGAGTTCATGACCAGGTCACTCGGCTGCGTCGCCATCTTCGGCTGCTCTTCGGTCTTGATCTTCTGCGTGGAAGACATGTTGACCGTGATGTTCGGGTGCTTGGCGTTGAAGACGACCTTGTCTTCCTTGGCCCACTGGTCGCCCAGGCCGCCGTTGAAGATGACCACCTTGACGGCACTGCCGTCCTTGACACCGAACGGGTTGTCCTTGCTCTTCGCGGCGCCGGTGTCGTCGGACTTGCTCGGCTCGCTGCCAGCGCAGGCGCTGAGCAGGCTGGCGGCCGGGGTGGCGAGCAGGCCGGCCGCGGCGGCCCGCCGCAGCAGGGTCCGGCGGCTGAGGTCACCGAGGTTCTCGGGGGTAATCGACATCTCTGTCTCTCCTTGTGGTGTCCGGGTCAGGCGGTCCGCCGGAGGCGCCCGGCGTACCGCGACTCGAGGGCGAGGTTGTGCTCGTCCCCACCGGGGACGTTGGCGGAGAGGTAGATAGGGGGTACCTCCCCGGCCTGGTGGAACCGTCGTACGACCTCGGCGGTCAGCAGCTGCGCCAGCAGCGCCGCGGTGACCGAGGAGACCGCACAGACCGCGCCGCCGCCCTCGAGCGGCAGCAGTGCGTCGCCGTACGGCGCGCCGTTGTCCAGCACGACGTCGGCGAGGTCGGCGAGCCGGTACCCGGACGGGTGCCGCGGGGCGACCCGTGCGGTGTGCTCGACCGAGGTGACCGCGATCAGCGGATGGCCGCGCTCCTTCACCAGCGTCGCCAGCTCGACGACCGAGCCGTTGATGCCGGACTGGGAGGCGACCACGAACACGTCCCGCGGGTGCGGGGCCGCGAGCGCGTAGAGCTGGTGCGCGACGGCCGGGTCGCGTTCCAACTTGGGGTCGGCGAGCACGTCGCGGGGCGCGTCGCCGTGCAGCACCAGGTCGTGCAGGGAGAGCCGGTTGGTGGGGACCAGCCCGCCGGCCCGAGCCACCAGCTCGGCGGCGAACGCCTCGGAGTGGCCGGCGCCGAATCCCTGGAGCACCCCACCGGCCCGCAGCCCGGCCGCGATCAGGTCGGCCGCCCGGTCGACCGCGTCGGCCTGGGTGTCGACCACCCGGTCGAGCACCGGGCGGACGGCGTCCGCGTACCGCTGTGCGCTGATCATGAGGCGGCCCCCTTCGCGGCCTTGTGCCCGTCGACGGCCTGGGCGGTACGCCGGAAGGCCGCGTGGGCGCGGTCGTGGGTCCGCTGCGCCACCGCGATGTAGAGCAGGTCGAGGACGACGAGCTGGGGATGCCGGGCGGAGAGCGCGTCCGGCCGGAAGGTGGTGGCCTGGCTGGCCGTGAGCAGCACGATGTCGGCCAGCTCGGCCAGCGGCGAGCGGGGGAAGCCGGTCAGCGCGATCGTGGTGGCGCCCCGGCTGCCCGCCTCGGCGAGCATCTCGATGGTCTCCCGGGTCTGCCCAGTGTGCGAGATGCCGAGCGCCACGTCGCCGGCGCCCAGCAGCGCGGCGCTGGCCAGCCCCTCGTGCACGTCGCTCCAGGCCCAGGCGGCCACCCCGATGCGGTGCAGGCTGAACTGCATCTCCTCGCCGACCAGGGCGCTGCCGCTGGCGCCGAAGATGTTCACCCGGCTCGCCCCGGCGATGGCCACGGCGGCCCGCTCCACCTCGGCCAGGTCGAGCAGCGCGGCCGTGTCGTGCATGGCCCGGGTGTCGGCGGCCATGATCTGGTCGAGCACCCGGGACAGCGGGTCGCTGGGCTGGATCTCCCGGCCGATGTCGACCGTCCAGCCCGCCGAGCGGGCCCGGCCGGTCTCCGACGCGATGCCGAGTCGCAGGTCCGCGTAGCCCTCGAAGCCCATGGCCCGGCAGAACCGGGTGATGGTCGCCGGCGAGGTGCCGCTGCGCTCGGCCAGCTCCACGATGGTGGCCCGGGCCGCCGCCTCCGGGTCGCTGAGCACGTGCTCAGCGACCCGGCGCAACGCCCCCGTCAGCTCCCCCGCCCCGGCCCGGACCCTGGCCAGCACCCCGTCCGCGGAGACGGTCAACGCACCCCGGCGGTCGACCGCGTCGGCGTCGACCACCGCGTGCAGGTGCAACGCGGGGGTGTCCACCTCGTGATCAACCATGGGACGCCTTTCCGAAAAGACTGTTAACTGTTAGTGGTAAAATTTCTTACTGAAGGCCCCTCCATGTCAAGACCGTGGGCGAAGTTTTCAAACTGTTACCTGGCGCACACCGCGCGGCGGGGCCTCGGATCTTGCCTCGGGCAGCCGGGCCGACCAGCATGAAGGCCGCCAGCCACCGACCCCAGGGAGGCCCACCGGATGTCCGGCACCGTCGTGGTCGGCCTCGACGTCGGAGGTACGTCCACCCGCGCAGCCGCGCTGAGCCTCGACGGGGTACGCCTCGGCGCCGGCCGGGCCGGCGGCGGCAACCCGACCAGTCACGGCGCCGAGCGCGCCGCCCAGGAGCTGCTGGTGGCCCTGCGCGCGGCGCTCGCCGAGGTGGACCCGTCCCGGGTGCGCGCCGGCGCCATCGGGCTGGCCGGGGCAGGCCGGCTGCTCGCCGACCCCGCGGGCCGGGCGGCGTTCGACCGCGCCTGGCACGACGCCGGCCTGCGCTGCCCGTACGCGGTGCACGGCGACGCCCTCGTCGCGTACGCCTCGGGCACCGCGGTCCCGGACGGCACCGTGCTGATCGCCGGGACCGGGGCGATCGCCGCCCAGGTACACGACCTGCGCCTGGACCGCACCGCGGACGGGCACGGCTGGCTCCTCGGCGACGCCGGCTCCGGCTTCTGGCTCGGCCGCGAGGCGGTCCGCCGGCTGCTGACCGACCTGGACCGGGCCCGGCCGCCGGGCGTCCTCGCCACCCGGGTGCTCGCCGACCTGACCGGCACGGCCGAGGTGGCGGCCCGACCCCGCGCGACCGCCGAGGCGGTGGTGCAGGCGGTGACCCGCCGCCCGCCGGTGGAACTGGCCCGGCTCGCCCCGCTGATCGTCGCCGCGGCCGCCGAGGGCGAGCCGACCGGCCTCGACCTGGTCGCGCAGGCCGCCGCCCTGCTCGCCGAGAGCGTCACCCGAATCCGGCCGGCGGGCGCCAGCGACCCCGTCGTGCTCGGCGGCGGGCTGCTCACCGGCGACACCCCGCTCGCCGAGGCGGCCCGCGTCGAACTGGCCCGCCGCTGGCCGGACGCGCCGCTGTGCACGGCCGGCGACGGCGCCGCCGCGGCGGCCTGGCTCGCCGCCCGTGACCTGCCCGAGGTGACGGACCCCGCCGCGCTGCACGCGCTGCTGGTCCCGCCGCCGGCCTGACGGGCGTCGCCCGCGACCGCCGCCGTGGCCCCGGTCGCCCGGGGCCCGTGTCCGGCCGCGTTGCCGCGCATCAGGCGTACGGCGCAGCGTCACCCCTGGACGCTCCCCGTGCCCCCCGGCGGCACGCAGCGCACGCGCGGGCACCACCCGGGGATGTGCCCGGCGCACGCTATGGAGCTGATGTCGCAAACGATTCAGCGCAGGTTCGCGCCGGGGCAGCACCGCACCGTTCCGAGCCCGCCGATGTCGCAGGACTCGGCGCCGGACGGTGCCCTGACCCCACGGCCTGCCGGGCACCGGGCCCGCCGATGTCGCAGACGATTCAGCTCCACAGGCGACCCGCACCGGTACCGGGTGCGGCCCGAGTCGGGCCGGGTGGCGGGCGGGCCGGTCCCGGCGCCGTCCGGCCATCTGCTACTCGACGGCGGTCAGCGCCGCCTCGAGCCGACGCCAGACGTGGCTGCGCCAGCCGCCGTCGAGCAGGGTGAACGTCCGGCGCTGCACCGGGTCGTCCGGGTCGAAGCCGGCGTGCTCGAGGAAGAGCCGGGTGCCCCGCCCCTCGGGAGCGAGGGTCCAGGTGACCACGGTGTCCAGCCGGCCGCCTCGCCAGGCCCAGCGCAGCCGGCGCGGCGGGTCGATCTCCAACACCTCGCAGTGCACCACCCCGTCGAAGCCCTGGCCGGGCCGGGGCTGGGTGTGGAAGGTGAAGCGGTGACCCGGTAGGGGGCGGAAGTCGTTCGGCATCAGCCAGCGCGCCAACAGATCAGAATCGGTCAGCGCCCGCCAGACCTTGGCCGGTGGGTGGGCCAGGAACTGGTCCACCGCGATGGTCGCGTGATCACTCATCGGGCAGCCGGTCCAGCACGTCGCGCAGGTCGGCCAGGCGGGCGCGCCAGAACCGCTCGTACGGGCCCAGCCAGTCGGCGACCTCCCGCAACGGCTCCGGACGCAACGAGTAGAGCCGCTGCCGGCCGACCGGCTGCTCCACCACCAGCCCGGCGTCCCGGAGCACCTTCAGGTGCTCCGACAGGCTCGGGCGCCGCATGTCGAAGTGGTCGGCGAGCCGCTGCACCGGTTGCTCGCCCCGCTCCAGCAGCAGCCGGAGCAGCTCCCGCCGGGTGGGATTGGCCAGCGCGGCGAAGACGTCCCCCTCAGACACGGGTCGACTGGAGCACGATGCCGTTGCCGTCGGGGTCGTCGAAGGTCGCGTACCGGCCCCAGGGGGCGGTCTGGATCCCGCCGTCGGCGAAGGCCACACCCCGGGCGCGCAGCGCGGCCACGTCGCCGTCGAGGTCGTCGGTCTCCAGCACGAGGCCCTTGAGCGAGCCGGGCGGCATGGTGGGGAACCAGGTGACCAGGGTCAGGGCGGTGGCTGCCCCCTTTGGCGCGACCTGCACCCAGCGGCCGCCGGGGCCCATCGGGTTGTCCCAGATCAGGTCGAAGCCGAGGACGTCGACGTAGAAGTCACGGGCCCGGTCCTGGTCGCTGACGGGCACGGAGACGAGTTGCACATGGGTCACGGTCATGCCCGCCACAATAGGTAGGAGATTTCCTACCAGTCAAGCCGGAAGAGGGCCGGCCGACCCGGGGGTCGACCGGCCCGCTCCGAGGCCCGAGGTCAGTTGGTCGGGTGACCCGGCTGCCCCTGCGGGTGGCCGTACTGCCCCTGCGGGTGGCCGAACTGGCCCTGCGGGACCGGGTGGCCCGGGTGGCCCGGGTGGCCCGGGTGGCCCGGGTGGCCCGGGTGGCCCGGGTGGCCCGGGTAGCCCTGCGGAGCCGGATAGCCCTGCGGCGCCTGCGGGGCCTGGCCGTACGGGCCGGGCTGCCCCTCGGGCGCCGACCAACCCGGCGCGGGCTGGCCCGGGTGGCCCTGGGCGGCGACCTGGTGCGCCGCCGCCTGCTCCCTGGCCTCCTTGCGCGCCTTCACGGCCCGGACGATCAGCAGGATCGGCAGGATGAAGGCGTAGAAGAAGATCCGGTAGGTGCCGCCCTCGAAGAGGAACATCAGGTAGAAGCCGTAGCAGAAGAATGCCAGGCCGACGACGACGTTCAGAATCCGCGAGCCGGTGCCCTGCTCACGGATCGCGAGACCGATGACGATCATCGCGATGCCACCGAGCATCAGCAGAAGGGTGTAGAGAAGGAACATGTGATCCCCGTCAATCCGGTGAATGTGCCGGCCCACCATAGAGGAGCACCGGGAGACCCCGCTGCCCCGTTTGCTGTGGCGGCCGACACCTCACTTGAGCTGGCCCGCGGTCAGCCCGGCCTGGATCTGCCGCTGGAACGTCACGTACACCACCAGCACCGGGAGCACCGCGATGGCCAGGCCGGCGAAGAGCTGCGCGTAGTCGCCGGCGTAGCCCTGGTTGACGGCGAGCGCGTTCAACCCCTGGGCGAGCATCCACCTCGACTCGTCGCCCTGCATCAACACCTGCGGCAGCAGGAACTGGTTCCAGTGGCTGAGGAAGTTGAAGATGCCGACACTGATCAGTCCCGGTCGCGCCATCGGCAGCATCACCCGGAAGAAGAGCCGGAAGTGACCACAGCCGTCGATCAGTGCCGCCTCCGCGACCGAGGTCGGCAGGGTCCGGAAGAACGCCGTCAGGAAGAAGATCGTGAACGGCAGCGAGTACGCCGCGTACACCAGGATCAGGCCCGTCCAGGTGCCGAAGAGGCCGGCGTTGCGGACCACGAAGAAGAGCGGCACCAGGGCCAGGAAGACCGGGAACATCATCCCGCCGACGAAGAGGTAGTAGACCACCTGCCGGCCGCGGAACTCGTACCGAGCGAAGACGTACGCGGCCGCCGCGCCGAGCAGCATGGTCAGGGTCAGCGAGCCGGCCACCACCACCGCGCTGTTCAGGAAGTACTGGCCGATGTGCGCCTTCGTCCAGGCCCGCGCCCAGTTGTCGAAGCGCAGCGCGCCGGGCAGCCCCCACGGGTCGGCCAGGATCTCGCTGTTGCTCTTGAGCGAGCTGACGAACATCCAGGCCAGCGGCAGTATGGTCATCGCCGCCCAGAGCAGCAGGAAGGTGTGCGAGAACGCGTTCGCCACGCCCAGTTCCCGCCGCAGCGGCCGATCGGCATGCCGAGGTATGGGCTGACCGCCAGCCTTCTCAACGGCCGTGGCGCCGACGGCGGTCGCAGGGTCCGCCGTGCGGGACGGCGAGGTCTGGTCCGGGTTAGCAGTCACGCCGCTCCCTCCCCTCAGAAATGTCACAGTGGACTCGTAACATGGCGGGCGTGGGTGAAGCGGTGAGACGAGCGTTCAAGTACCGCTTCTACCCCACGCCGGACCAAGCGGAACAGTTGAGCCGCACCTTCGGATGCGTTCGCGTGGTGTACAACAAATCTCTCGAAGAGCGCACCCGGTTCTACAAGACCGAACGCCGTGCCATGAGCTTTGCAGAGACGTCTGCTGCGCTTACCCGCTGGAAGAAGACGGACGAGTACCCCTTCCTGAACGAGGTTTCGTCCGTTCCGCTCCAGCAAGCGGTCCGTCACCTGCAGACAGCTTTTGATTCCTTCTTTGCTAAGCGGTCTGGATACCCTCGCTTCAAAACCAGGCGGCGTTCCCGCGCTTCGGCTGAGTTCACGCGCTCCGCTTTCACCTGGCGGGATGGGCAGCTCACCTTGGCAAAGATGCGCCGTCCGCTGCGGATTGCCTGGTCGCGTCCGCTGCCTCCGGGTTCTGACCCGTCGACGGTTACCGTAAGTCGCGACGCCGCAGGCCGCTGGTTCGTCTCGCTTCGCGTCGAGGATCGATCGGTGAGACCACTGCCAGCCACTGACCGTGTCGTCGGCGTGGACGTGGGCCTGAGTGCGCTGGTCACCCTCTCCACTGGAGAGAAGGTTGCCAACCCGAGACATGCGGTCCCCGAGCGGAGGCGACTGCGAAAGGCCCAGCGAAGCCTGTGCCGTAAAGAGAGAGGATCCGCCAACCGCGAGAAAGCCAGGCTTCATGTCGCCAAGATCCATGCGCGGATCGCCGACCGCCGTCGCGACGAACTTCATAAGCTGACCACCCGACTCGTCCGCGAGAACCAAACGGTCGTGATCGAGGACCTCAGCGTCAAGAACATGCTTCAAAATCACAGCCTGGCAAGGGCAATCTCCGATGCTGGGTGGTCGGAACTGCGCTCGATGCTGGAATACAAGGCCCAGTGGTACGGCCGTAGCGTCATCGTAGTGAGCCGATGGTTCCCGTCCTCCAAGCGATGCTCCTCCTGCGGCCATTACGCCGAGCGGATGCCGTTGAACATCCGTTCTTGGACCTGCCGTTGTGGGGCAACGCACGACCGGGATGTCAATGCTGCTAAGAATATTCTCGCCGCCGGGCTGGCGGAGAGACAAAACGCCTGTGGAGGACCGGTAAGACCGGAACCGCGTACGCGGGGACGGCGCGGCCCGATGAAGCAGGAAGCCCGACGAGCGATCGCGGGGTCCGCCTCCGAATAGGGCGGAATATGTCAAGAGAACTCGATCCGATCGCGCCGGGCGGCCCGCAGCGCCAGCACCGCCACCGAGAGGGTAAGGAAGAACATCACCACGCCGATCGCCGAGGCGTACCCGAACTTGGTCTCGCTGCCGAACGCGGTGTCGTACATCCGGTTGCCGATCACGTCGGAGGAGAAGTTCGGGCCGCCGTTCGTCATCAGCTGCACCAGGATGAAGCCGTCCAGCGCGGCGATGGCCAGGTAGATCCAGGCCACCTGCACGGTGTCCCAGAGCAGCGGGATGGTGATCTTCCGCAGCATCACCGCCCGGGACGCGCCGTCGAGCAGCACCGCCTCGTAGATGTCGCGCGGGATGGCCTGCATGGCCGCGCCGAAGAGCACCACGTAGAACCCGACGTTGCTCCAGACCATCACCGCCAGCACGCACCAGAAGGCGAACCGGGGGTCGCCCAGCCAGGTCGGGGCGGGCAGGCCCACCGCCCGCAGCGCGCCGTTGAGCAGGCCGCTGTTCGGGTGGTAGATCTCCTTCCAGAGCAGCGCGATGATCACCACCGAGAGCACCTGCGGGAAGAAGTAGACCAGCCGGTAGACCGAGGTGCCCCGTACCCCGGAGACCCCGGCCCGGCCCTTGCGGCCGCCCATGGTGAGCATGGTGGCGAAGAAGAGGCCGAGCGCGATGGTGAGCACCGGCACCAGGGCGAGCAGGATCGCGTTGTTCTTCAACGCGTTCCAGACGTAGCCGTCGTGCAGCAGGGTGCGGAAGTTGGCCATGCCGACCGGGTCGGCCTGCGCGGAATATCCCAGCCAGTCGGTGGTCGAGATCTGAAAGGCCTGGAGGTACGGCGAGAGCACGAAGACGCCGTACAGCACCAGCGGCGGCAGCAGGAAGCTGACGATCAGCGGGTATCTGCCATGTCGCACCGGGGCGACCCTCCCTGGTTTCGGGCGGTGGGGGCGGGACCGCCCGCCCCCACCGGGGACGTCACGCGGCCCGCTTGTACTTCTTGATCGAGCTGTCCTGGGCGATCGAGTCGGCGCCCTTCTGGCACTGGTCGAGGAACTCCGCCGGGGTGGACCGGCCGCTGAAGAACTCGCCGCAGGCGGCGTCGACGAGGTTGCGCTCCAGCTTGCGGTAGTAGTTGTTGTAGACCCAGTTGAAGCCGTTCGACCCGGACGCCTCCAGCGCCTTGACCACGGTGGCCAGCCCGAACGGCAGCTCGACGCCCTCGGTGGTGCCGGCCACCACGGTGAGGCTGGCGACCTTCTTCGTGAAGTCCTGGGCGCCCTTCTTGGACAGCATCGTCCGGAAGTACTCCAGGCCGCCGGCCACGTTCTTCGCCTTGGCCGGCACGATGAACGGCTCGCCGGCGGTGCCGCGGACCGCCTCGAACGGCAGCTTGTCGCCGCTGCCCAGGCTCGGCGTCGGGGCGACGGTCATGTTGAACCCGGCCGGGGTGACGTCCTTCTGCTCGCTCTCCAGCCAGGAGCCGCAGGAGATGAAGGCCGCCTTGCCCTGGCACCACGCGGTCTGCGACTGCTTGTGGTCGAGGCCCGGCGAGCCCTCCAGGATGTACTTGTCCTTGACGATCTGGTACCAGGCGTCGGCCGCGGTCTTCATCGCGTCGGACTTCCAGGCGTTCGGCTCGAGGTTGTCGATCGCCAGGGCGACCGAGGGGCCGCCGAGCTTGATCGCGGTGGAGATCAGTGGCCAGCTCATGTAGCGCGGGTGGATGCCCGCGTACGTCCAGGGGGCGATGCCGGCGGCCTTGATCTGCTTGCAGAGCGCGATGTGCTCGTCCCAGGTCTTCGCGTACTGCCAGTTGCGCTCGCTGAAGAGCTTGGTGGAGTGCCAGATGCCGTAGACGGTGTAGGTGTAGTTCATCACCAGGAACTTGCCGTCGTACGAGCCGACCTCGACGGCGCCCGGGAGCAGGGTGTCCTTGACGGTCTTGCCCGGGATGTCGAGGCTCGGCGCGGCGAGCAGCTCGCCGAGGTCGGCGAGGGCGTTCTGAGAGACCAGGCCGTTGGGGTCGATCTGCCCGGCGCCGGAGTTGTTCACCACGTCGGGCGGGGTGCCGTCGACGAAGCGCGGCTGGAGGGTCTTGTTGATCTCCTGCGTCGCGGAGTGCTTGATCTCGGCCTTCGGGTACTTTTCCTTGTACATGGCCTCGTGGGCCTTGGCGTACTCCTCGCCGAAGCCGCCGTTGAAGATCACCACCTCGAGCGGGGCGTCCTCCTTGACGCCGAGCGGGTTCTGCTCGCTCTTGGTGCCCTTGTAGGTGCCGGCGTCGGACTTGTCGTCGCCGCCGGAGGTGGCGCAGCCGGCGAGCAG
The DNA here is from genome assembly GCF_003172935.1 of Micromonospora sicca. GTDB lineage: Bacteria > Actinomycetota > Actinomycetes > Mycobacteriales > Micromonosporaceae > Micromonospora > Micromonospora sicca. The sequence continues at coordinate 13,194 of NZ_QGKS01000312.1, forward strand.
GCCGGCGGCGGGGGTGGCCAGCAGACCGGCGGCGGCGCTGCGCCGCAGGATGTCACGCCTGTTCATCACATCTCCTCGGTTCGGGTACGGGCGGCCGCCGGGACTGGGGGATGGCGGCCGCGGCGTCGAGGCACGGGGGTGTCGTGTGTTGCTTGTCTTCAGTTCTCATAATCTTGCTGAAGAATTTCTACGACAGTGGGACGCGGACCACAAGACCCGGGGACCGAACCGTTATCACCACCGGCCGGCGCCGGCTGGCATAGCCTGGGCCCATGCGCCGCCTGCGGCAGCTCGCCGAGCGCACGCCGGCGGGGCGGGAGCGCTACGTCGACCTGCTCAGAGCGCTCGCCATCATCATGGTCGTCCTCGGTCACTGGGGCGTGACCGTCATCGGGTACGACCGGGCCGGCCGGCCCACCGGCCACTCCGCCCTCGGCGACCTGCCCTGGGCCTGGCCGCTGACCTGGGTGGCCCAGGTGATGCCGGTCTTCTTCCTGGTCGGCGGGTACGCCAACGCCGCCTCGCTGACCGCGCGCCGCTCCCGGGGCGGCGACGCCACCGGCTGGCTGGTCGACCGCAGCGCCCGGCTGGTCCGCCCGACCACCGCCCTGCTGGTCGTGCTGGCGGTCGGTGCGGCGGTCGCCCGGCTGCGCGGCGCCGAACCGAGCGAGATCCGCACCGTGGTCTGGTTCGCCACCATCCCGCTCTGGTTCCTCGTCGCGTACCTGATCGTCGTCCCGCTGACCCCGCCGATGTACGCGCTGCACCGTCGCTTCGGACTGGTCGTGCCGCTGGTGCTGGTCGGCCTCGTGGCGCTCGGCGACCTGGGCCGGCTGGTCGGCCCGGCCGGCCTGGCGACGGGGAACTACCTCTTCGGCTGGCTGGCCGTGCACCAGCTCGGCTTCGCCTGGTACGACGCCCGCTCGCCGGACACCCCGCGCCGCCGGCGGCTGCCCACCTCCCGGCGCACCGGGCTGGCGCTGCTGGCCGGCGGGCTGGTCGCGCTGGTGCTGCTGACGATCGTCGGGCCGTACCCGGTGGCGATGCTCAACGTGCCCGGCGAGCGGCTGGACAACGCCGCGCCGCCGAGCTTGGCGCTGCTCGCCGTCGCCACCGCGCAGCTCGGGCTGATCCTGCTGCTCCGGGCCCCGGCGCGCCGCTGGCTGCGCCGGACCGGCCCGTGGCAGGCGGTGATCGCGGTGAACTCGGTGGTGCTGACCGTCTTCCTCTGGCAGCTGACCGCCGCCGTGCTGCTGATCGGCCTGCTGGACGCCGTCGGCGTGCTCCCCACCTCCCGGGTCGGCTCGGCGGCCTGGTGGGCGTGGCGGGTGCCCTGGCTGCTCGCCCTGGCCGTGGTGCTGGCGGCGCTCGTCGCCGTCTTCGGCCGGATCGAGGCCCGCAGCCGCCGGACCAGCCCGGCCAGGTCCGACACCCGCGCCCCCGGCCGCACCGCGTCCGGCACCGACGGCACCGGTCCGGCCCGGGCGCCGACCCCGGGCGGGGACGCCGGGGGCGGGGACGCCGAGCCGCGCACGCCGTCCGTCCGGGCCGTGCTCGCGGTCGCCGGGTACGCGGGCGTGGTCGCCGGGTTGCTGCTGAACAGCCTGACCCGCAAGGCCGCCCCGGAGCCGCTGGGGCTGCCCGCCCCGGCGCTGGTGGCGTACCTGGCCGGGGCGGGGCTGCTGCGGCTGCTCAGGTCTGGGTGGGGAAGCCGAGGTTGACCCCGCCGTGACGCGGGTCGAGCCAGCGGCTGGTGACCACCTTGCCCCGGGTGAAGAAGGCGACCCCGTCGGCCCCGTGCGCGTGCAGGTCGCCGAAGAGCGAGGCCTTCCACCCGCCGAAGGAGTAGTACGCCATCGGCACCGGGATCGGCACGTTGATCCCGACCATGCCGACCTCCACCTCGTGCTGGTAACGCCGGGCGGCGCCACCGTCGTTGGTGAAGATCGCCGTGCCGTTGCCGTACGGGTTGGCGTTGACCAGGTCGACCGCCTCGTCGTACGAGCCGACCCGGACCACGCTGAGCACCGGGCCGAAGATCTCGTCGGTGTAGATCGACATCTGCGGGGTGACGTGGTCGAAGAGGGTCGGGCCCAGCCAGAAGCCCTCGGCCTCGCCGTCCGGGGTGACGTCCCGGCCGTCGGCCACCGGCACCGCGCCGGCTGCGATCCCGGACTCCACGTAGGAGCGGACCTTCGCCGCGTGCGCGGCGGTGACCAGCGGGCCCATGTCGCAGCCGCGCCGGCCGTCCCCGGTGCGCAGGCCGGCCATCCGCTCGGCGATCTTCGCGACCAGCGCGTCGGCGACCGGCTCCACCGCGACCAGCGCGGAGATCGCCATGCACCGCTCCCCCGCCGAGCCAAACCCGGCGTTGACCGCCGCGTCGGCGGCCAGGTCCAGGTCGGCGTCGGGGAGCACCACCATGTGGTTCTTCGCGCCGCCGAGCGCCTGCACCCGCTTGCCGGCCAGCGAACCGCGCTGGTGCACGTACCGGGCGACCGGGGTGGAGCCGACGAACGAGACGGCCTTCACGCCGGGGTGGTCCAGCAGCGCGTCGACCGCCTCCTTGTCGCCGTTGACCACGTTCAGCACGCCGTCGGGCAGGCCCGCCTCGGCGAACCACTCGGCCAGCAGCAGCGCCGCGCTGGGGTCCTTCTCGCTCGGCTTGAGCACCACCGCGTTGCCGCAGGCGACCGCCACCGGCACGAACCACAGCGGCACCATCACCGGGAAGTTGAACGGGGAGATCACCGCGACCACCCCGAGCGGCTGCCGCAGGCTGTACGAGTCGACCTCGGTGGAGACGTTCTCGCTGAAGCCGCCGCGCAGCGCCGAGGGGATGCCGCAGGCGTACTCGATCACCTCCAGGCCGCGCTGCACCTCGCCGGCGGCGTCCGCGAGCACCTTGCCGTGCTCGGCGGTGACCACCTGGGCGAGCCGGTCGCGCCGGGCGTTGACCAGATCCCGGAACGCGAACAGCACCGCCGTCCGCTTGGCCAGGGAGGCGTCCCGCCAGGCCCGCGCGGCCCGCTCGGCCGCCTCCACCGCGCGCGCGACGTCCGCGGCGCAGGCCAGCTCCACCTGACCGGTACGCCGGCCGGTGGCCGGGTCGAAGACGTCGGCCCGCCGCTCCGAACTGCCGGCGACCCGCTTGCCGTCGACGAAGTGCCCGATGGTGCTCACGCTCCGGCCTCCGCCGACGAGCGGATCGCGTCGACCAGGATGGCCAGGCCCTCGCGGGCCTCCTCCTCGGTGAGGGTGAGCGGCGGGCCCATCCGTAACACGTTGCCGTACAGGCCGCCCTTGCCGGCGAGCAGGCCACCGGCCCTGCACGCCTCGAAGACCCGGACGGTCATCGCCGGGTCGGGCTCGGTCGTGCCCGGGCGGACGAACTCGACGCCGAGCATCAGCCCCTTGCCGCGTACCTCGGCGACGCAGTCGAGGCCGCCCACCGCGGACCGCAGGCCGTCGGCGAGGATCGCGCCGACGCGGGCCGCGTTGGCCTGGAGATCGTGGTCGAGCAGGTAGTCGAGGACGGCGTTGCCGGCGGCCGTGGAGATCGGGTTGCCGCCGAAGGTGGAGAAGCTGATCGCCGGCACCGACTCCAGCACGTCGGCCCGGCCGACCACCCCGGCGAGGGCGAAGCCGTTGCCGATGCCCTTGGCGAAGGTGAGCAGGTCCGGGGTGACGCCGTGCGCCTGGTAGCCCCAGAAGTGCTCGCCGGTGCGGCCCCAGCCGGTCTGCACCTCGTCGGAGACGAACAGGATGCCGGACTCGTCAAGCACCTTCTTCCAGGCGGCGAAGAGACCGTCCGGCGGGTGCACGAAGCCGCCGACGCCCTGGATCGGCTCGGCGATCAGGCAGGCCACGTCGCCGGCGGTCTGGGTGGCGAGCACCTCGCGCAGGTCCTCCACCGCCGCGTCGACCTGCTCGCCGGGGCCGAGCCGGGCGAGCAGGCCGCGGACCCGCTCGCCGGAGTGCAGCCAGGCCACCTGGAGCGGGTTGAGCGCACTGGCCGACCAGCTCCGGTTGCCGGTGACGCCCATCGCCGCGTACGACCGGCCGTGGTAGCTGTTGCGCACGGCGAGGATCTGGTGCGAGCGGCGGTAGTTGGTGGCGACCAGCAGCGCCGCCTCGTTGGCCTCGGTGCCGGAGTTGGTGAAGAACACCCGGGCGTCGGGGATGCCGGAGACCCGGGCGACCTTCTCGGCCAGCTCGACCTGCTGCCGGATCAGGTAGAGCGTGGAGCTGTGCACGATGCCGGTGGCGAGCTGCCGCTGCACCGCCTCCCGGATCTCCGGGATGTCGTAACCGACCATGTTGGTCAGCACCCCGCCGAAGAAGTCCAGGTAGCTGCGTCCCTGCGCGTCGGTCACCCGGCGTCCGGAGCCGGAGACCAACTCGATCGGCTCGTCGTAGTAGAGCGGCATCCAGGACGGGAGCACGGCCCGGTGCCGGGCCAGCAGATCGGTCATCGTCGCACCCTTCGGCGGCTGTTCGGTCCCCGCACGCTCTCACCAGCCGGCGGCAGGGACAACTGTCACTGTGTAGCGCAGCGAGGGCGCCCGCCTGACAGCGCGTCAACCGCGGCGCTGCGGTTTCCGAAGCAGAGCATGATGGGCGCTCACCGTTCCGCCCGCTCGACCCGCCCGTCACCCACTCGATCCGCAGCATCGGGGGCAAGAGCGACCGCCTGGTGGCCCCGGAGACGTCGCTGCCGGCCATGATCTGGCTCGGCCAGAAGGTGCCGGGCAGCCGCCAGCCGGCGCTCCGGGGGTACGCCTCCGCACGGCTGACCGGCCGCACGCGGTGACCGCCGAGGTCGGAACTCGTAGCCGGCCGAGAGCGCCCAGATCCGGCCGGTCCCGGTGAGCCGGACGACCAGCCGCTCCGGGTCCACGCCCACCAGCACGGTCGTGATTAACGACCTGGTCGCGGTCCCGCCCGCCGCCCAGGGTCGACAAACCGTGTCCTGCCCTGGTCCGGCGGGCGGAGTGAGCGCCTCGGCGATCAGGCGCAGTCAGAACGAACAGTTGACGAGATCGCATTCGGGGCCGAGTCGGATACCGAAGCGCGCTTCGACGCCGTCTCGGATGTGTGCGGCGAACTTCATGACGTCCGACGCGGTGGCGCCGCCTCGATTGGTCACGGCGAGCGCGTGACGGCTGGACAGCGCCACCGTCCCGTTCCCCCACTCGTGACCGTAGCCACGGGGGAACCCGGCATGCTCGATCAGCCACGCTGCCGGCAACTTCGTTCCCTTGACGTCGAAGTACCGGGGGCACTCGGCGGCACGCGCCGGCACCTCGGCGAGGACCGGATTGATGAAGAACGACCCGACACTCCAGGTGTCGTGATTCTCCGGGTCGAGGACCATGGCCCTGCTGCGGCGCAGGGCGAGAACGGCCTCCCGTACGTCGGCGGGGGCCGCGGTGCCGCCGACCGCGATTCCCAGCTTGCGGGCAAGCTCCACGTACTCGATCGGCCGCGACTGGTTGCTCCGGCGCAGGCGGAACGTCACCTGCACCACCACCCAGCGGTCGCTGTGCTTGAAAACCGACTGCCGATGGCTGCCGAAGCCGCAGCGCTCGGGGGTCCACCGCTCCAGGAGACCGGTGTGCCGGTCGTACACGGAGAGCGATTCGAGCACGTCAGAGGTCACGGTGCCGAAGGCGCCGACGTTCTGTACGGGCGTACCGCCCACCAGGCCGGGGATGCCGGACAGGGCCTCCAGGCCGGACAGGCCCTCGTGGACGCTGGCCTTCACGACGTCGTCCCACTCCACGCCAGCAGCCGCGGTAACCAGCTCGCCGTCGATGTGAAACTCGGCGGAGGCCATCTTGATGACCGTGCCGTGCCAGCCGATGTCGCCCACCACCAGGTTCGATCCGCCGCCCATCACCAGCAGTTGATCACCGTCACTGGTGGTCTCGTGCAGAAGCTCGATCACCTGCGAGGTGGTCTCCGGGACGTAGAGGCGGCCTACCGGCCCGCCAACCCGCATGGTGGTGAGGTCAGCAAACGTGATGGTCACGGTGCCCAGCCTACTAATCGGCGCGGAGCAACTCCCAGTTCCTCGCCGCGAACCGGCGGGGCGTCGCTCAGGGCTACGACGACCGGACCTGACGAACGGCCGTCTCGACGGCACGGTCACAGATGGATCGCCAGTCCTCCGGAGGGGTCCGCCGCATCCTGAGGCCCGCCAGGATGGTCACCGGCCACGACGCGAAGTCGTCCGGCTGTCTCCCGTTGACCTCGAGGAACAGATCCAGGTCATACTCGTCCGAGGTCTGCTCGAGGTATTCCTGCACCACGGCGAGGAGGGCGTTGGCGAGCGCCAGTGCCGCGACCTCCCCGCCGACGGTTACGCCCGTTTCCGTCATTATCCGGTCTTGCAGCATGGTCGCGTCGACGGCCGCCTGCCGAAACAGATCGTCGGTGGACGCCGGACTGCTTACTTTCTCGATCACCGCGTGGCACATCCCGTCGAACCAGGCCGTCCACGCCGCCGCGCGTGACCACATCCGGAACCGATGAATGGCGGGACGCTGTTTCGGGGCGGGTCGGGCTTGTGGTGATGGTCTTTCGTGCAGAGGCTGACCCGCCGGTATTGAAGCGTCGCGGGCTCTTCCATGCAACCGCACTGTCGCAATCCTGTCAACGAACTCGCCAGTCCCCCAGACTGTCGGCGATTTCCCCATTGGCGACCGTCTCGCCCCGTTCGACGGTCCCGGGGGCGACCAGTGGAACTGGGCGGAACACCACGATATCGCTCCCGCACCCACGGCACCGACCATTCCCGCCTCAGCTCCTGAGCACCGCGAGGGTCGCGTCGTCGTGCCGCTTGACCCGGCCGCGGCCGGACCGCACCAGCAGCTCCGGACGGTCCACCTCGTACGCCCGGACCGCGTCGATGGCGGCCCGCGGACCGCCCCGCTCAACCAGCCGGAACACGTCCGTCCAGTCGAGCGGGAAGATCTCGGTGAGCCGGGAGATCCCGTCGGTGCACAGCAGCAGCCGGCGCAGCCCCTGGCGGGACAGCGTGCCCGTCACCGCCTCGGCCGCCGCGGCCGGATCGGTTGACGCCACCCAGAACCCACCTGGCCGGTTGCGCAGCCCGGCGACCGTGTGCCGGTCGTAGGCCGGGAGCGTGTCGGTGCGGTTGTCGTGTACGGCGACGATCCCGTCTCCGTCCTCGAACACCACGGACGAGTCGCACAGCACCAGATAGTCCACCTGGTCGCCGCGTTCACGCACCATCGCGACGGTGGTGGACGGACTGTTCGGATCCGTCAGGTCGCAGCTGCCTTTGTGGAGTCCGCGCATCCGGTCGATGGCTGTCGCCAGGATCTGGTTGAGAGCGGCCGCCTGATCCGCCGACAACGCCTCGACCAGGCAGGAGGCTAGCGCCCGGACCAGCCACGCCGGATTGTGCACACAGCCGGTGTCCAGGTCGGGTGGTTGGGTGACCCCGTCGAGGACGATCGCAAAGCCGGCCGAGACGACGACGTGGTCTTCGTTGGGCCGGTCGGAGCCGGGCTCGGTGGCGAACGCGAAGTCCATGCCGTGGTCAGCCGTCCACGCCGACGTCGAGGAGGAGCCCGGCCGCGTCGACGAGCAGCCGCCGCGCGGACCGCACCGCCGACAGCGTCTCCTGCAGCAGGTTTTCCGCCGCCCGCGGGTTCGTCGCCCAGTCGGTGCCCACGCCGACCGTGTCGACCTCCAGGTTGTGCGGCAGGTAGAGCCGCCGCATTCCGTCGAAGGTCTGGAAGGGGACAAAGACCTGGCTGGTCACCACGAGGACATGCTGTCCCGGCCGCGGGTCGCCGCACCAGGCCCACAACCGCATCGTGTCGGCCGTGTCGGGTCGGTAGGGCGGGCGGCCGGTGCTCGCGGACAGCGCCGAGCCGAGGACGTGCCCCCCGCCGTCGACGAGGTCGACCCGGCGATCGTGCGTGTACGCGGCCGGAGTGTCGGCGGCCCCGGCCGCTCCCGCGCAGCGCCATCGGGGACACCGGACCTCCGCCGACGGGCAGCCGCACAGGTACATCACCACGGCCGGCGACGCGCCGAAGGCGGCCCGGGCGGCGCCGACCATGAGGTCGAACTCGTCGGCGGCGTTGGGGGCGAAGTGCCGCACCGCAAGCCGTTCCGGTCGCGGCGGACCGTTCGCCAGCCGGCGCGGGCTGCCCAGGAAGCTGATCTCGCCGAGACCGACGCCGGACGCCCGGAGCTCCGCCGCGTGACGGGCCCGGATCAGCGGCGAGGTGAACCCACCGCCGAGGACGAGGGTGTGGTCGTAGCGGCGCTGTCGCGGCCGCCGGGGGCTCACCAGTCCCAGTTCGTCGGCCAGGTCGAGAACGCGGGCCCGCACGTCGGGGGCCAGGTCACCCGCAACCGCTTGCCAGCGCTCCCGGTACGTGCCGCCACCAGACATGCGGAAGTTGAAGTGGGCGGATGCGACACGCTCGACGGCCAGTGCGCGGCGCAGCAACCAGGTCTGGCCGGCGGACAGGCCGTTCCGGGTCGCCGGCGCACCGCGCAGGACCGGCACCAACCATCCCGGCAACGCTTCGTCGACGTCGAGCTGACGACCGACGGCCGACGCACTGTCCGCCCAGGAGGCCGGGTCGTCGACGCCGGGCCGTACGCCGAGGACGCCCAGCAGCTCCCTCATGACCTCGCCGGAGAGCCATGTCTCCACGGCGCGAAACGCCAGCGACGCCCGCTCGGCGACCGCCCCCACCTCGGGCGGCGGCGCGGTCATCGCCGAATTGCTCATTCCTGGCACCGGGCGTCAGGCGCCCGTGGAGTGGTAGAGCATGAGGTACACGACCAGCCCGAGCGCCAGCAGCGCCACGAGCTGCGCGACCAGCCCGCACAGGACCCAACGGCCCTTCCAGCTGTTGGCCCGCCGGAGGGAGTTCACGGTCCGGACCTGCATGTAGCCGACATTGTTCCGGGCGCGCACCTCGTCGTCCCGGTCCCACCGTTCGTCGAGGAGCTTGTTGAGGGTGGGCACGTCCGCCACCGAGTACGGGCGGTTCCAGCCGGCCAGGATCCCCGCGGCGGCGGCCATCGAGAATGCGCCGAGGGCGACCACGAGCGCCGGCAGTGCGTCCCGCGGGAAGGTGTACGTGGTGCCCACCCGGAAGAACGCGACGACGGCGGCGAGCAACGAGACAAGACTCGCGGATGTCGTCACGAGCAACGCGCCCCGGGAGTCGAAGTGGACCCGTCGGTCCCGCTCGGCCTTGAGCTCGGCCTCGATGAACGCGGTGTAGGCCTTGCCCTGGTCACTCACGGGTGATCAATCTTCATCCGGACCGTCCCCGCGCTGCGGCTCCTCGTCCATCCATCCCCGCTCTGCCGGCGTCGGCGGCGGATCGAGCAGACCCCTGGTGTGCTGGGCCGGCACCACCGACTCCGGGGCGGGCGGCCCGTCGGTCGTGGACGCTTCGTCGTGGGGCGCGTCGGGCTGGGCACCGGCAACTGTCACCGGGGGCACCTCCGGACATCCGTGGCTTCGGGAACGTACGGGTGAGCGAGCCTACCCAGGTGGACGCATAACATGTGTCGCAACGACGACAGCCGATCGGCTGGCTTTCGACACCCCTCACTGCTAGAGCCAATTGCCGCGGTGTCCGCTCGGAGGGACCATCGATCCGAATGGCCGAGAGAATCGGATCTGCGCCCCGGTCTAACGTACCGGCAATGGGGACGCCACGCTTCACGCAGCCCGCCGATCTCGTGACAGCCCTCGATCAGGCCGATTACCTTGCCGATCTGGGTATAGGAACAGCCCTCTTCCTGGCCATCCAGCTTCGCCGACCGCTGTTTCTCGAGGGCACCCCCGGCGTGGGGAAGACCTCGCTCGCCCGGGCGATGGCGACAGTGCTCGACGCGGAACTGATCCGCTTGCAGTGCTTCGAGGGGATAGACGCCTCGCAGGCGCTGTACGAATGGGACTTCGCCCGCCAGATCCTGCACGTGCGCATGGCGGGAGAGTCGGCCGATCGGGCGGAGCTGGAACGATCGCTCTACGATCGGCGGTTCCTGCTCGCCCGACCAATCCTGCGTGCGCTCGAGGCGCCCCGTGCCGTGCTGCTCATCGACGAGATCGACCGTGCCGATGACGAGTTCGAGGCCTTCCTCCTCGAGGTCCTGGAAGAGGCCACGATCAGCATTCCGGAGTACGGAACGGTGCGCGCCGCGGGAGATCCACTGGTGGTCCTGACCTCGAACCGGACCCGGGAGGTCCACGACGCACTCAAGCGACGATGCATCTACCACTGGATCGACCTGCCGGATGCCGATCTGGAGGTCAAGATCGTGTGCCGAGCCAATCGGCACATTCCCGACCAGCTGGCCCGCGACGTGGTCACCACGGTGCGGGAGCTCCGCCGCTGTGGACTGGTCAAGCCGCCCGGGATCGCCGAATCCATCGACCTGGCGGCGGCGGCCCACCGGCTCGGGGCGGCCACGTTGGACCTGCCGACCACGGAGGCGGCGCTGGGCACGGTGGTCAAGCACCAGGACGACCGGGCACAGGTCAGGAGCAGGATCCTTCCCCGCATCTTCGGTTCCATCCCCCGCGCCCGCACCGCCGAGTGATGAACCCGGCGCTGGCCACCGAGGTGGGCCTGTTTGCGCGAGCGGTGCGCGAAGCCGGGATCACGATCGAGCCGGCCCGGGTGGCCGCCGCAGTCGCCGCGCTCTCCGTGCTGAGCCCACCCGGCGTCTGCGAGGTCTACTGGGCCACCAGACTGACGTTCTGCTCCCGCCATGCCGACCTGGTGGTCTTCAACGCGGCTTTCGCACGGTGGTTCGGCGCGGCGCCACCCGGGCCGGACGAGGAGGACGGGGTCGGGTCCACCCAGGTCGGGCTTCCGGTCGCCGTCGAGGACGGGAGCCGGGCGGCAGCCGGTGAGGGAGCCGTCGCACGGGCGGCCGACGGGACCGAGCGAATCTCGGACCGGTCCGCACGGACCTTCGGCCCGGAGGAGGCGGCGGAGATCGACGCGCTCGTCGCGCTGCTGGCGGCCGGCACCGGTCTGCGTCGCTCACGGCGACGGGTCTCCGCGCGGCGCAGGGTCCTCGACCCCCGCCGTACTGCGCTGTCGACGCTTCGCGGCGGCGGTGACCTGACCCGGCTGTGCTATCGCAGGCCCGACCGCAGACCGCGGCGCCTGGTGCTGCTGCTCGACGTCAGCGGATCGATGGAGCGTCACGTCGAGCCACTTCTGCGCCTCGCGTACGCGGCGGTCACCGTGGCACCCGCCACGACCGAAGTGTTCGCCCTCGGCACGCGTCTGACGAGGATCACGCCCGCGTTGCGACACCGCGACCCGGCCGTGGCCATGCGGGCGGTGGACGTGTTGATCATCGACCGGGCCGGTGGCACCCGTCTGGGCCAGACCCTGCGTCAGTTCCTCGGCACCTGGGGTGGCCGGCGGGCGGCCCGGGCCGCCGTCACCGTCATCGCCTCGGACGGCTGGGTCACGGACGCGGACGTACTGGGCGAGCAGATGCGGCGCCTGTCGCGGATCGCCCATCGCGTGTTCTGGATCGAACCGAACGGCGGCGGGGACGCCGTGGTCCAATTCGTACCCGGGCTTCGGGCCAGCCGCGAATTCGTCGATCATTTCGTCGACGGCCACGAAGCCGACGCCGTGCGCAGACTGGTCCACCTGTTGGTAAGTCGACGAGGCGCATGCCGGCCCGTTTAGGATCGTCGATTCCGACCGGACGAAACAATGTCAGACCCAATCGACGTCTGTCGCGCCCACCGGCGGCGTGGGTATGGTGCCGAAGTCGGTACCGCATCACACAGCGCCGTCAACTCGACGATTGCCCCACGTCCCAGATCGGCATGACGATGACTTCCCTCTCGACGCCACCCGCTGCCTGTCCTCCGACGATGCCGATATGACCGCCGAGCCCGAAGCGACTATCGAGGCCGTTTCCCCGGCGACCCGACGGGCGCTGGCCCGCGACGATCTGGTGCAGGTTGCCCGCGATGCCGACGAGGCGGTCGGCATCGTCCGGCAGAACGACGCCAAGGGCCGGACCGTCCACAACGAGCGCGGGCTCTTCTCGCTCGCCCTCGAGCGCCACCTCGAAGGCGCCCGGGACCTCGACGGACAGGCCGACCAGTGGGCCAGCAGGAGCACTTTCCTCGCCAACGCCGGCGCGATCGCGCTCTTCTCCGAGCTCGTTGAGAACACCCTCGACCTACCGGTCGAAGACCGCCCGGATCCGGTCGACCTGTACGACCGCGCCAACCAGGAAGTCGCCCGGACGGCCGACCTGCCGGACAACGACCCGGATCGGGACCTCTTCCTCGGCCGGACACACACCCACGGGAAGATCCGCAGTCTGCGGATGGCCGGACGCCTACGGGAGGCCATCGGGCTCGCCACCCGCGATCCCGGCTACTTCCACGGCGCCGGCGCCAACAACTATCGCGGCCACTTCGAGTACGAGTTGGGCGCCGGCCTCATCCTCGCCGGCCTCGCCGGCCAGGTCGAGCCCGGGCTGCGCGAGTCGGACGAGTTCTGGTCGTCCGGGCCCGGGGCACCATGGCCGACCGGTCACCGGTCGGAACTCATCCGGGGCATCGCCGCGCGGGAGGCGGGCGACGCAGAGGAGGCGGAGCGATGGCTCCGCCGGGCCAGCAGACGACTCGCCGAGCACCGTGCCACCGCCCGTCGTGACGACGAGCAGCCCGCCTCGGCGGACGCCGGAGATGTGCCGGAGTTGCTGGTGACGCTCACGCTCGCCGAGCAGTTGGTGCTGGGCGAGCCGGACGCGGCCGCGATCGACGAGGCGATCGAGCTGGGCCGGACGGCTCTCACGATCGCGGAGCGCACCCGCAGCCGCTGGCGGGTGATCTCCCGATCGCGCAGCCCGCTCGCCACCGCGTTCCAGCGCATCTACGGCGACATCGCGCTGCTCGCCTCGACGCTGCCCGGCCGCCGGGCGGCCGAACTCGGGCTCGCCGTGTCGCTGTCGGCGAAACAGACCGGCTTCGCCAGCCTCATGCGAGCCGACCGATCGCTGATGTCCCCCACGATGAGCGGCGTCATCGACGACATCGTCGCCTTCGAGGAGCAGCTCCACAATCCGGAGGCCAGCGCCCGGGAATGCGTCAGCACCGCGGAGGATCTGGTGCGACGACGGGGCGAGCTGGAGAACCTCGTCTCACCGCTGCTCGCCAGTACCGTGCTGCCCAAGCCGGCCGATCTCACCGAGGTGGTCCGCCTCGTCGGGGACCGCCACGCGTTGGACTTCGTCGCGCTGCCCGACACGTTGACCCGCCGGACCAACTGGTTCCGCTCGTTGATCCGGCCCGACGGAGACCTCACCTTCGAGCGGTTCACCCCTGGCGCGCCCTTCGCGGCGTTCTTCCATGGGCGTGGCCAGACGCGCCCGTGGATCGGCCAGCTCGCGCACGCCACCGAGTGGGACGGACCCGACTGGCACGGACTGGCGTGCGAACTGCTCCCGACGGCCCTGCTCGACCGGTTGCGCGACGCGACCCGCCGCGCGCCCGTGGAGCTGCTCATCTCGCCGCATTCGCTGCTCAGCATGCTGCCGTGGCCCGCGCTAACGATCGACGAAGACGGTGCGCGGCTCGTTGAACGTGCCACGATCACGCAGGTTCCGGTGCTCACCTGTCTGTCCGGGGACCAGCCGGGCCCGGTCGAGGGCCCCGCCCTCGTCCGGCTCGTCTCGCAGCCCGAAGACAGTATCGACGTCACGCAGGAGCGCGATGCCTGGGGATTGCCCGACCGCGGCGCCCAGCCGGTGCCACTGACCCGTTGTCACGTCGACCCGAGCACGCAGCCGGCCACGATGGAACGCCCGCTCATCGCGGTCCTGTCCGAAAAGGAGGCGCCATGGCGCTTCCTCCACATCGCCGCGCACGGTGGCGGAAACGGCCTCGGACAGTTCCTGCTCCTTCCGGAGCGGCTGACCGCCGCTCGGGCCCTCGGCCTGCGCTGGCCCCGCTCGGTGTTGATGGCCTCCTGTCAGGTCGGCCGGCTACCAAACCCGGCGGACGCGGAGCCGTTCGGCTTCGTCATGGCCGCGTTCGCGGGTGGCAGCCGGTGTGTGGTCGCCGGAATCGACCGGGTGCCCGACAAATGGTCCGGCTGGATCGCCTCGCGCATCGTCGGGCTGGTGCTACCGGGGGGCCTACGCCTCGACCAGGCCCTGCGGCAGGCACAGATCGAGGCGCTCGACCGCGGGGCCGGCGAGCACCGATGGGCGCTTCTAAACGCCTTCGGTCGGTAGCCCGGGCGGAGTCTCTGCGAGAATCCGCCGGACGCGCTCCGCCCGGCCCGGCTCGCCCGCGTACCGGTCCAGGTCGAGCCAGCGCAGTCGCCACTCGCGGTAGCCACCTGGCGCGCCAAACTCAGCCCGACACGCCTCGACCGACTGGATGAAGCTGGGCTTCGTGGCGCTGCCGATGACGTTCGCGTCCCCGCGTCGCGTGCCGTGGACCTGCTCGGCCAGCCACCGCGACAGCTCCTCGACGGTCTCGTCGTCAAGTCGCTCGCGGGCCACGCACGGGGCGAACGACTGGTTGGAGGGCAGCACATGCCCCGGCACCAACAGGCCCAGGTGCAGCCGGAGCTGGACGAGCGAACGGGCGTGCGCCGGCAGCAGGGGCACCGGCTCGCCGTCCGGGTCGTGGACAGGCTTCTCGATGAACCGGTAGGCGTTCTCGAAGCGGGCCACCAGTTCCCAGCGAACCTCCCGCCACGTCCGCAGGTCGAACAGCGAGGGCCGCCGGAGCCGCTCCATCTCGGCGGACATCGACAGCAGCAGCAGGATCGCGCGCGCCGTCATGATGCCCGGGTTCCGGAAGCTCGTCACCTGGGCCAGTCGGTGCTCGTCCACGGTGTGCACGAGTCCGTGCTCCTCCGCGATGTTCGAGGCGAGGTCGAGGGTCTCGCGGCCGAACATCGCTCCGTCGGTCAGCTCACGGAACATCCGCTGGGTCCACCGCGCGTTGTCCGCTTCCTCGTCGCTCCAGTCGTCCCCCTTCCACTCACTCGTTTCGACGCCCTCCGCCCAGCGGCCGATGACCCGCTCCGCGGTGCGGCAGGCTGTGCCGGTCTCGGCGAGCGTCAACTGCAGGAATGTCTCGTCCAGCGACAGGATGTGGCCGTCGAATCCCGTGCCGGTGAGGTCCACCCGGTACGACCCGTACCTCTTGCGGGCATCCTGGTGCGCCGCCCAGGCGTCGTCGTACCCGCGCGTGGTGTCCCGCTTCGACGCGGCGAGGGCCTGCGCCCTGATCGCACCGAGCGCCCTGGGGGCGAAGTGCGGCCACGGCAGGGTCCGCGCGGCGTTCGCGATGCGCACGACCGCCTCGAACGCCGCCCGGCTTGCCGCACGGCGGTCGTCGGTGAACGACTCGAACGCCGCCTGCACGTTCTCGACCTCGATGTACGACGCCTCGTAGATGATCCAGCCCATCAGTGGAAGCCGGGACAGCAGCTCCGGCACGGGCACCGCCGGGCGAGGCTCGGCCAGGAAGGCCCGGTATTCCGCGATGTCCTTCTCGATGCCGCTCATGAGCTCCTCATCCACCGCGCGGCGCCGCTGGCGTAGCTCCCGCGCCAGCTCGAGCAGCTCGTCCTGACTCATCATCGGCATCACCTCTCGGGATATCGGGCCGAGGTGTCCAGCACCTCGCCCACCACGTCGAACCAATCGGAGGTGCGAAGTTCCGGGTACACATCGGCGGGCTCGGCACGAACCGTGAGGTCGTACCGGCCCGGTGGGAGTCCGGTCAGGGCCGCGGACCAGACACCGTCGCCGTAGGCCAGAGATCCGCGTCTGTAGGTCGTGTCACCGGTCACCTCGTACGCCAACGTCATCCCGGCCGGTCGGGACCCCAACGGGTCGAGCTCCGCCCTCAGCGCCACCGGCTCACCGGCCAGGTAGGCGTCGTCAAGATCGAGCCCGATCATCGGGACGCGACCGGCCCGATGCTGCTCCTCGGCGCGGTGCCGCTCCTCGGCGCAGTGCGCAAGGCGGATCAGATGGGCGAAAGCGGAGAGGGGCTCCCGCTCGACGACCAGGCAGGTGTGGCCGGCCGGTAGGTAGTCGCGCCGGACGAAGCTCTCTCCGTCGATCGGCAGGGCGGAGTACGCCGGGACGGTGCCGTCCCCCTTGCTGCCCCAGCCCTTCCCGAGCCAGGGGACCGGGTCCTTGTGTGCCCGCAGGGTCGCGCCGTCCCAGGTCGCGCAGAGCAGTGTCGAGTGTCCGTAGCCGAGGAAGGCACGGTATCCGATGGTGACGAGGCCCTTGTGCATCGACCTCTGGGTCTCCCCGTGCACGGCGTGGGCTTGACGCGCCCCGGGACGAAGCCAGTCGAGCGGCAGGTCGGCCGGGTGCAGCCGTTCCGACGAGCGCTCGTCCTCAATCGACGGGCACTGTGGCAGCAGCTCGTACATCGACGGCCATCGGCGGAGCTCGTCACGGAGCTCCGGCAGGGCGCCCGTCCACCAGTCCGCGCCGTTGACGAGATGGTGAAGCGCCTTCACCGAGCCGAGGTGGGGGGTGCCCAGCGTCATCACGGCCTGCACCGGCGAGGTCTGCCGCGCCAGCCAGTGCCGCACGACCAGGCCGCCGGTCGAGTGGGCCACGATGATCAGTTGGTCGTACCGGCCGCTCAGACCGAGGAGATCGAGACGCGTCTTGATCAGATGGCCGAGCTCGTCCGCCGAATCCGCCATGCTCCGCCGGAAGTCGTACGGAAACCCGACCACCCGGGCGTCGGCCCGCCGACTGCCGGGGGCACCGTGGTCGACCGGTCCTCCGACGATCGTCCCCATCCGATCGAGCAGCTCCCGGTAGCCGTGGATCCTGGCGAAGCCGGGGAACAACATCCGGCCGCTGACCAGTCCGACTGGACGTACCGGGTGGTCGACGTCCAGTCGGCGCGGATTCCGCAACAGCGCCTCGCCATTCCCGTCGCCGGTGCCCCAGAGCACCCGTCCCGACTGCGACTCCAGCACACTGCCACCAATTCCTGGAACGACGATCACTAGCGGAACAGGTTTGTCGGATGGACGACTCATACCTCGAACCTCAATGGGCGGAAAGGGGCGCGCAGACGATCCGGGCATTGGGCTTGGACGATTGACATGATGGTAGTGAGCCCGCCGACAGGGATCATCCCCTGAAGAGACAACCCCAGCGAATGATCATCAGATCACAGTGGACACGAGGCCGGCGATCGGCGGTCGCATGAAGGTCCACGGCCAGCGGCCGCCCCGCGACGACTGACTCCACCCGAGAGGACCGACTGTTTTCCTCGACAGGAAATGGCCTCTACTCGAAGCGGGTGCACCATAATCGGTCGGAGGATCGCCCACCGCAGCGCAGGTGTTATCCCGCGTCGCCCGCCGCAAGAGAATCGAGAGCTTTCGTGCCCGCCACCTCAGGCCGACAGGTACGAACGGAGATACGCCGGAGGCGATGACGGTCCCGCCGGGACAACGGGTCGACCGGACGATGCCGGTTCTCCCCCGCCCGGAGCACGGTGGCAGGCGACCGCCGGGCGGGCCTTCCGTGGCCGTCGGACATCGGAGCGCCGCCTGTCGATCGGCCCGCGACGGACCTAGTATCGGCACCACGCCGTCGCGTCGCACCGCGGCCGCAGAAGGGAGAGTCGTGGTCGCCTACGAGTCGGTACCACTGCCGAGCTGCGGGTCGCGCCCGTCCCGGCAGGAGATCGCGGCGGACGTGCACCGGTGGGTCGTCTCCCCGCCGATGCGCGATCTGGTCGACGCGTTCGGCGGCACGCTGCCGGCGACCGCTGGCGAGGCGGCCACCGCGTCCCTTCTCGCCTGGCTCGACGACTTCTCCGACGGCTGCTGGAACTTCAGGAAGGGAGCGGAACGGCCCGACGCCCGTGAGCCCGACCTGGATGCCGCGGAGCGGGCCCTGGTGCTCGCCGCTGCGGAAGCGCTCGGGCTGGTCCGCGCCACGACGCCGCGGCATGACTCTTACACCCACCTGATCGTGCTCGGCGGCCTGGCCCGGGCCTGCCTGCAGCGGAACTCCTATGCCGCGGCACTGCTCGCCAGCGGTCGCGTCGGGCGACCCGAGGTGGCCGCGTTGGGCAGCGGTCGGGAGCTCACCAAACTGGAACACGAGCTCCTCCGCGACCAGGGCGCACCCGGATGTCGGAACGAGATGGACGTCATGGACGTCGGCGTACGGCGCTACCTGGGCTTCCGTGATCCGGTGGCCGAGGAGGCCCACCTCGACCCGGACAATACGAACCTGTCCTCATGCATTCGCACCTACCAGCGGGACGGCGGGCCGACCGTGCGGGTGCTCGCGGCCCCGTCGAGTGACCCGGAAAGGCGACGCGCCAACACCGCCGACACCCAGCGGTACTGGGCCGAGCAGGTGACCCTGACGCCGAACGACCGGGTGCTGGTGGTCACGTCGGCCATCTACGTACCGTTCCAGCACGCGGACGCGCTCCGTACGCTGGGCGTCCCCTTCGACGTCGATGTGGACACCGTCGGGGTCGAGGCCGACTGGTCCCACGAGCCGTCCCTGCACCAGCCCGTGACTCCGGGGAAGTACCTCCAGGAGATCCGCTCCGGCATCCGCTCGATGCGATCGCTCCTCGCCGCGGTGGAAGTGACGACCCCCGCGTCGGCCCCGGTATGACGGACTTCCCCGCCGTCGGCCTGCCGTGCTGTCCGCCCGGCGGAGATCCGTCGGAGCTCGTCCGTGCCATCGAGGAGTGGACCAGCGCGGCGGCGCTCCAGGAACTGGTCAGGGCGTTCGGCGGGGCCTCACCACCCCTGGAGGTGGCTGACCGGCTCGAGTGGCTCGACATGTTCTCGGCGCGGTACTGGGACTTCCGCAACGGTCGGGAGCGGTACGAATCGAAGAAGGTGAAGTACGGCGGGTACATCAATGACCTGGTCAGCCGGGCCGGTGACTCGCTCGGCCTCAGCGGCCGCAACCGGCCGGCGCACGACCGGTACCGGCACGTCCTCGTCGCTGGCGGTGGGGTACGCACCTGCGCCGCCCGGTCGGCCTTCGCTGCCGAGCTGGTCGCCGGTGGGCTGGACACCGAGGAGGTCGCCGGGCTTGGCAGTCTGCGGCCCGTTTCTGACCGGGAACTGGACCATGCGCGGAGCCTGGGCCTGACAGGCATCGGGACGGAGTTCGACGCCATGGACGCCGGCCTGCGGCGGGCGTTCCACCTCGGCCGCCCGGCCGACGACCAGTTGGCCCCCGGAGCGGGCTCCGGAGGGTGGCGTATTCGCACCTACCGGTCATCGACCCGGACGACCCACACGTTGGCGGCGCCCTCCACGGAGCCGGCGACCCGGCGCGCGAATACCGCTGACACGTTGCGCTTCTGGGCGGAGCAGGTGAGCCGGCCCGAGCCCACCGACCTGGTCCTGGTGATCACCACGGATCTGCACGTGCCCTTCCAGCATTGCGACGCGGTGCGGACCCTCACCCTGCAGTACGGCTGCGGCGTCGAGACCGTCGGGCTGGAGCCGACGGCGCTCGCCGACCCCCTGCTCCGGCACGCCTACCTGCCGTCGGACGTGCTGCAGGAGCTACGGTCGGCGATCCGGTCGATGCGAGCCCTTCACACTGCGTTGCTGGCGCTCCGTATGGTGCCGGGCTGACCGATCGCCGTCTCCGCGATAGCCTCGCGGAAGGCCTCCGACCGGTGCTCGAAGTTGCGGTACCGGCCGTAACTGGGCGCGGCCGGCGAGAGGAGCACCACCCCGTCGGACGGGGTGAGCCGACGCGCCTGCCGAACGGCAGCGGTCAGATCCTCGACGACCTCGCTCCGCACCCCGGGCAGTCCGGCGAGCGCCGCCACGATCCGCGCCCCGCTGTCCGGAATACCGATGACGGTGATCTCCCGCTCGGCCAGGTGGTCGCGAAGCGGGGTGTAGTCCACCCCCCGGTCGTTGCCGCCCACGATCACCGTGAGCGGCCGCCCCTCGTACGCGTCGATGGCGTGCATGGCGGCGTACGGGCTGGTGGCCAGAGTGTCGTCGACGAAGACCAGCCCGGACGGGTCCGGGATCTCGGTGAGCCGGTGGGCGAGTCCCTGGAATTCGGCGACCGCGACGGCCAGGGTGTCCTTGCGCTCCACCACGTCTACAGCGAGCGTCTCCAGCACGGCGAGGGCGACGCAGAGGTTGCCCTCGTTGTGCCGGCCCACCAGCGGCAGCACCGCGCGCGGGAAGAGCGGCTGGTCCCGCAGGTGGAACCAGGGGGCGCCGTCCGGGCCGGAGGCGACGTGGGTGCTGTCCGAGCGGCCCGCCCGCACCGCGGCCCGGTCCCCCAGTTCCAGGGCGAGCCGGGGGTCGGCGCCGTTGACCACCACGGCGTGCGGGCCGTGCGCGATGAGGTTGAGCTTGTCCTGGTAGTACTCCCGCTCGCCGCCGTGCGCATCCAGGTGCTCCGGGAAGAGTGCGGTGACCACGGAGACACGCGGCGAGTCGGTCAGGTCGCTGCACTGGTAGCTGGAGAGCTCCAGGACGTACAGCTCCGCCTCGGGCAGCTCCAGCGTCGGCACGCCGATGTTGCCGCCGAACACGTTCGGCCGGCCCGCCGCAGTCAGCAGGTGGCTGATCAGGCTGGATGTGGTGCTCTTGCCCTTGCTGCCGGTGACCCCGACGGTGCGGTCGGCGTGATCGGCCATCCACAGCGCCGTGCCCTGCGTCACGGGAATCGCGCGTCGCCGCAGTTCGAGCATCCAGGGGTGGGTCTGCGGCACTCCGGGAGAGCGAACCACCACGTCGGCGGCGATGAGCCGACTGAGCCCCTCCTCGCCGGTCACCAGCGGGGCGGCCTCCGCCAGCGGGCCTTCCCAGGGCAGGGACAGGAAGTTCGTCCGGTCATCCACGGCAACGAGACTGGCCGGACCGTGCGCGGCGACCGCCCTGGCGGCGGCCATGCCCTCACGGCCGGTACCCCAGACAGCCACAGAGCGTCCGCGCAGGTCAGACAGGTGCACGTGTGATCTCCTCGCTCGCGTCCGGGTCGGCCCGGACTAGTATGACCTGTGCCTAACGGACAGCTCGGGCGGATGGACGCCTTCACCTTCCCGTCCTACTCGATCGACCTCGCCACCGGCGAGGCGTTGTTCGACTACAAGCTCACCGGCCCGCACGGCGAGCAGCGGTTCACCGAGGTGATCACGCTCCCGCTGCCGGCCGAGCCGCCGTCGGACGAGATCGTGGCCACCCTCGGCCGGGTCCTCGAGCTGCTGCACGTGGTCGCCGGGGTCAGCTACTACAAGACCGCCGCGCCGCACCGGCTGGTGCTGCCGGCCCCGCTGGGCGCGGCCGCCGTCGAGCTGGTCACGGCCGTCTACACCAAGGGCCTCGCCGAGTACGCGTACCGCAACCGGCTGCCGCACGTGCTGGAGCTGCGCCCGGAGGTGCCGGCCGGCGAGGTCACCCCACCCCGGGCGTACGACGACTCGGACCGCCGGCCGCTCTCCGCGGTCGGCGGCGGCAAGGACTCCATCGTCAGCCTGGAGGCGCTGCGTCGGGCCGGTTTCGACCCGGTGCCCTTCTCGGTCAACCCGAACCACGTCATCGTCGCGGTCAACCAGGCCTCCGACCTGACCCCGCTGGCCGCCCGGCGCCGGATCGACCCGGTGCTGTTCGACCTCAACGCGGCCGGCGCGCTGAACGGGCACATCCCGGTCACCGCGATCAACTCGCTGATCGCGGTCGCCACCGCCGTGCTGCACGGCCTCGGCCCGGTGGTGATGTCCAACGAGCGCTCCGCCTCCGACCCGAATCTGGTCTGGAACGGCCACGAGATCAACCACCAGTGGTCCAAGGGCGTCGAGGCGGAGGGGCTGCTGCGGGCGGCGCTGGCCGAGCACGCCGGGCTCACCGACCCGTACTTCTCCCTGCTGCGCTCGCTGTCCGAGCTGCACATCGCCCGGCTCTTCGCCGCGATCGAGCGGTACGACGACGTGGTGACCAGCTGCAACGCGGCGTTCAAGCTGCGCGATGCGAGCGAGCGGTGGTGCCGGAACTGCCCGAAGTGCCGGTTCGTCTTCCTGGCCATGGCGGCGTTCATGCCGCGCGAGCGGATCAGCCACATCTTCGGCGGCGACCTGCTGGCCGACGAGGCCCAGATCCCCGGCTACCGGGAGCTGCTCGGCGTGGACGGGCACAAGCCGTTCGAGTGCGTGGGCGAGGTCGAGGAGTCGGTGGTGGCGTTGAGCCTCCTCGCCCAGCAGGAGCAGTGGCGCGCGGCGTCGGTGGTCCGCGCCCTGGTCCAGGCGCTCCCCGGCACCGCCTGGTCGGCCGCCGCCACGTCGAATGTCTTCACCCCCGGCGGCCCGAACTTCGTCCCCACCGCCTACGCCAAGGCCCTGACCGCCCTCACCTGACCC
>NZ_QGKS01000283.1 GCF_003172935.1 Micromonospora sicca
GGGTCGGAGAGGCCACCGGTGTAGAGGACGCAGGCGGCCCCGACGCTCTCGGCCGCGTCGGCGTCGTCGAGCGAGTCGCCGATCAGCACCACCGCACCGCCGGAGAGGCCCAGCTCGGCCAGGTGCTTCTCCAGCCACTGCGCCTTGAAGCCGCCGCCGACCGTCGACCGCAGCCCGTCCACCCGGGTGAAGTGCGGGGTCAGGCCGTAGGTGTGCACCGTCGGCACCAACTCGTCGTGGAACCACATGGAGAGCAGCGACTGGCTGCCCGGCCAGGCCGCGATCGCGGCGGTCGCGTCGGCGGCCAGGGCGCAGCTGGTCAGCTCCGCGCGGTACGCGTCGTGGAAGATCCGGTCGAGCCGGCCGAACGCCTCGTCGTCGATCGCCCGGCCCAGCATCTCGGCGTAGTAGTCGGCGATCGGCCGGCGGAACCGCACCCGGTGCTCGTCGGTGCTGACGGCCGGCCCGCCGGCGCTGGCGAAGGCGACGTTCGTGGCCCGGACCACCAGGTCGAGGTCGTCGAGGAGGGTGCCGTTCCAGTCCCACACCAGGTGGCGCCGCGCAGGGGTCATCGCAGCACCATAATCGAGCCCGCCGACGGGATCAGAGCTGTGGGGTGGTCAGGTCCCGCAGCAGCCGGTCCTCCTCGACCCGCCAGTAGCCGTGCTCCTTGCCGTCGAGCAGCACCACCGGCAGCCGGTCCCCGTACTCGCGTTCCAGCTCGATGTCGCCGGTCACGTCCTTCTCGACCCACCGGTCGCCGGTGACCGCCACCACCCGGTCCAGCGCCACCTTCGCGTCGTCGCAGAGGTGGCAGCCGGGCCGGGTGATCAGGGTGAGCCGGGCGTCAGTGGACATCGGGTACCTCCGTGCGGGTGTCGGTCGGCGGCGCCGGCGACGGCACCGGGGGCGCCGACGGGCGGAGCTGGGTCTTGCGTACCTTGCCGATCGCCGAGTGCGGCAGCGCGTCGACGAACTCGACCGCGGTCGGGCACTTGAACCGGGCCAGGTTGGCGGCGCAGTGGCCGAGCAGGTCCGCCTCCGTCACCGCGGAGCCGGGCGCCCGTACCACGTACGCCCGGACAGTCTCCCCGGTCCGCGGGTGCGGCACCCCCAGGACCGCCGACTCGGCCACCTGGGGATGCGCGTCCAGCACCAGCTCCACCTCGTGCGGGTAGACGTTGAAGCCGTTCACCAGGATCAGCTCGCCGAGCCGGTCGACCAGGAAGAGGTCACCGTCCTCGTCGGCGTACGCGATGTCGCCGGTGGCCCACCAGCCGTCGCCGTCCGGGCCGCCCCGGCCGTCCGGCCAGTAACCGGCGAAAAGGTTCGCGCCCCGGACCACGATCTCGCCCGGGTCGGTGCCCGGCCCGTCGTCGGCGAGGTCCGGCTCGTCCGGATCCTCCTCGGGCGTGGCGACTCCGTCCCGCCACAGGTCGATTCCGTCGGGCCCGACCAGGCGCACCTCGACGCCGGGCAGCGGACGGCCGATCGAGCCGGGCTTCGGCTCCCCGCCGACCAGGGTGGAGGTGAGCACCGGGGCGGTCTCGGTCAGGCCGTACCCGACGTGCGGCGGGCGGCCGGCGACCTCGGCGAACCGCGCCGCGGTGGCCGGCGGCAGCGGCGCCGCGCCGCAGACCGCCACCCGGACCGACGCCATCGCCGCCGCCACCGCCTCGCGGTCCGCGTCGGCCCAGGTCAGGAACATCGACGGTACGCCGACCAGCACGCTGACCCGGTGCCGGGCCAGCTCGGCGAGCGCTCCGGCCGGGCCGAGGTCGTCGACGAGCACCCCGGTCGCGCCGTGGTGGACGACCGCCCCCAGCCCCGAGTTCAACCCGTACGCGTGGAAGAGCGGCAGCGCGAGCAGCACGGTGTCGTCGGGCCCCACCACCGGCGGGGTGATCCGGCCGACCTGCTCGTGGTTGGCGGCCAGCGCCCGGTGCGACAGCATCGCCCCCTTGGGCCGGCCCTCGGTGCCCGAGGTGTAGAGCAGCACCGCCAGCTCCTCCCCGCCCCGGGTCGGGAACTCCTCCCGGGCGTCACCGTCGGTCACCGGCGGGGCGGTGTGCACGGCGGTCAGCGCGGGCAGCTCGGCGGCGAGGCCGGCGACCCGGTCGCGGACCTCCGGGGCGCAGATCAGCACGGCGGCGCCGGAGTCGGCGAGCACGTGCCGCAGCTCCCGGGCGGTGAGGCCGGGGTTGACCGGCACCGCGACCAGCCCGGCACGCAGCACCGCCAGGTAGCTGACCACGAAGTCCGGCGTGTTGCCGAACGACACGGCCACCCGGGTTGGGTGCCGGTCGCCGGGCGGGGCGGCCGGCACCGAGGCGGCGAGCGCCCGGGCCGTGGCGGTCACCGCGGCGTCCAGTTCGGACCAGGTGAGGGTCTGCTCCCGCCAGTGCAACGCGGGGCGGTCGGCGTGGGCCAGCGCCGCCCGCCGGAGCCGGTCGGCGAGGTTGGGCGCGGAGCTGTCGGCTGCGTCCTGCACGGTGGCTGAGTCTGGCACAGTGGCCGCCGGCCGACCATGCCCGCGCGTCCGTACGCCCGGGACGGTCCGTTCGGTCCCGCTCACGGGACTGGGGCGGCGACCGTCCGGCCTCCTTCCCCCGCCCCCGTCGACGCCGGCCCGGCAGGCCCGGCGCGACACGCCGAGCGGCGGGTCGAAATCGCTCCGACCAGGACCTTCCACTGCGACCAGCTTTCGCCGGCAAAGTCAACCGCACACGACGGACAACGGGTCCGCCATTCGTGCGACGGAGAGGGAAATACTTCCGCCCTGTGTAACGGACTTGCCACGCGCGGGTGACGTTGGCCCCTATCATCACTCGGGTCGGCTCACCCCATTTGCCGTGAGTCGACACCCCTCAGCCCGAGGAGGCCCCCGTGCCTGTGAGCGCATTGGACCAGCACCTCAAGGGGATCTGCCGCCCGTCGGCACGTCCCGGAACGGCCCTGCCCGACCGGGGCGTACCCGGTCCCGCCGCGACGCCGCGGCATCCGGTGCGGCCGTGCCCCGCCTCGATCGGGGAGGCCCGGTGACCACCTTCGGTTACGCGGAGCGGCCGGCCGGCCTGACCGGTCCGACACCGAGGACGCCGGTGAACGAGCGGCTGGAGCAGACGCCGCGCGGTGCGGCGGAGGGCTCGTGGGGCCTCGCCGTCCGCGGCGAGGGCGCCCGTCGGGTCCGCAACCGCCCGCACCACAACGAGGCGCCGCCCCGCCCGGCGCTGCCGGGCGGCAACGCGAGCCGGGTCGGCGCGCCGTCCCGCCCGACCATGCCGGCGCAGGGCCGCCGGGGTGCGGAGACGCCGCCGGCCGCCGACCCGTCGACCAGCGAGACCGCCGTCCTGCCGGCGGTGCCGGCCGCGGACACGGCCGTGCTGCCCGCGGTGCCGGCCGCGCCCGTCACCGCCACCGGCTTCCCGAGCCGCCCCGACCCGTCGGACCCGGCCACCGAGGTCTGGACCCTGGTCGAGCGGGCCCAGGCGGGCGAGTCCGAGGCGTTCGGCCTGATCTACGACCGGTACGTCGACACCGTCTTCCGGTTCGTCTACTTCCGCGTCGGCAATCGGCAGTTGGCCGAGGACCTGACCTCGGACACCTTCCTCCGGGCGCTCAAGCGGATCGGCAGCTTCACCTGGCAGGGCCGGGACCTCGGCGCCTGGCTGGTCACCATCGCCCGCAACCTGGTCGCCGACCACTTCAAGTCCGGCCGCTACCGGCTGGAGGTGACGACCGGCGACGTGCTCGACGCCGACCGGGAGGACCGCGGGCCGGAGGGCAGCCCGGAGGCCGCAGTCGTCGAGCACATCACCAACGTCGCCCTGCTCACCGCGGTGAAGCAGCTCAACCCGGAGCAGCAGGAGTGCATCGTGCTCCGCTTCCTCCAGGGCTTCTCGGTGGCCGAGACGGCCCGCGCCATGGGCAAGAACGAGGGCGCGATCAAGGCGCTGCAGTACCGGGCGGTGCGGGCCCTGGCCCGGCTGCTGCCCGACGGCTTCCAGCCCTGACCGCCCTGGTTCGCGCCGACCCGTCCCCGCTCCGTGGACGGGTGCGCGGGACGCCGCCCGTCCGTGACGACGATCACGCTTCGTGATTTCGCCTCCGCCCGCCCCGTAACCGCCACCCGGCGCGGACCGTTTCTCCGGGTGCGACCAGTGGTTGTCCCGGCGCCCCGGGCCACCCGGTCCGGCGGGCACGGTCGACCAACCTGGTCGCCCGTCGGCGTCACGCTGCCACCGGTCGCTGGTGACGAATACGGCCCGACGGGCCGTGACCAGCGAGAGGAGGTGCCTGCGGTGGACAGCGACCTCTTCTCCCGTCGGCGCGCCGAGCGCTTCGCACAGCTTCTCGACGAGGCCAACGGCGGCCGGCGTCACCACGTGCGCTCCCGGGTCGACGACGAACTCGCCGCGCTCGTCGCGGTCAGCCAGCGGCTCACCGCCGACCGGCCCGACGTCGAGGTCGACGCCGAGTTCCGCGCCGGACTCCGGGCGATGCTGGTGGCCACCGCCGAGCGGGAGGGCATCGGCACCCCGGCGGCGAAGACCAAGACCACCGCGGCGGCGGGCAGCGGGATCCGGGGTTCCCTCCTGCCGGCGGTCACCGCCCGGCGGGCCCGCGCCCGGGGCGCGATCCTGGTCGGCATCGCGGCCGGGGCGGTCGCCCTCTCCGGCATTTCGGCGGCCAGCGAGAACGCGCTGCCCGGCGACGCGCTCTACGGCATGAAGCGCTCCACGGAACGCGCCCAGCTCGCCCTGGCCAGTTCGGACATCAGCCGCGGCCAGCTCTTCCTCGACTTCGCCCGGACCCGGCTCGACGAGGCCGACACGGTGCGCGACGACCGGATCGGGTTCGGCGCCGTCCTGGACGACATGGACGCCGACACCCGCCAGGGCGTACGGCTGCTCACCACCGTCGCGGCGCAGCGCTCCGACCCGGCCGGCCTGGAGGCGGTCAACGTCTTCGTCACCGGCCAGCGCCGGGCGGTCAGCGGGCTGCTCGACCGGACCGATCACGTCGAGCAGGACCGCACCCGGCGTTCGCTCGCCCTGCTCGACGCCGTCCGCAAGCGCTCCGAGGCGCTCCGCGCGGCGATCGCCTGCGGGCTGCCGACGCCCACCGCCAGCGACGCGCTGGGCCCCGCCCCGGGCACCTGCCCCGGCGAGCGCTGACCCCGGCCGGCGCGGCAGCCGTCTACGCCACAGTTCTCCACACGTACGACCGGCCGTCCCCGTTGTCCGGCTACTCTCGCCGTGGGAACAGTGTCGCGGTCGTCGAGCGGAGGGGGTCGTGTGGTCCGCACCCGGAAGGTCACGGTCAGCACCGACGTCCACGGCCACACCGCCGGTTGGTCGGAGACCGAGCAGGCGCCGCCGGCCACGCCCACACCCGACCCCACCGCGGCGGCCTTCTTCGACGTCGACAACACGATGATGCAGGGCGCCTCGATCTACTGGTTCGCCCGCGGGCTGGCCGCCCGCAAGTACTTCACCACCGGTGACCTGGCCCGGTTCGCCTGGCAGCAGGCGAGATTCCGGCTGCTCGCCACCGAGCACGCCGGGGACATGTCGCAGGCCAAGGAGGCCGCGCTCGCCTTCATCCACGGGTGGCGGGTGGAGGACGTGGAGCGCCTCGCCGAGGAGATCTTCGACGAGCTGATGGCCCCGCGGATCTGGGCGGGCACCCGCAAGCTGGCCCAGCGCCACCTGGACAGCGGCCAGCGGGTCTGGCTGGTCAGCGCCGCCCCGGTGGAGATCGGTCGGGTGATCGCCACCCGGCTCGGCCTGACCGGTGCGATCGGGACGGTGGCCGAGGTGGTCGACGGGGCGTACACCGGGCGGCTGGCCGGTGACCTCATGCACGGGCCGGCCAAGGCCGAGGCGGTGACCCAGCTCGCCGCGGTCGAGGGGTTGGACCTGACCCGCTGCGCCGCCTACAGCGACTCCGCGAACGACCTGCCGATGCTCTCGACGGTCGGGCACCCGGTGGCGGTCAACCCGGACGCCGCCCTGCTCCGGCAGGCCCGCGAGCGGGGCTGGGACGTCCGGGACTTCCGCACCGGCCGTCGGGCCGTCAAGATCGCCGTACCGTCCACCGCCGCCGCCGGGCTGGTCGCCGGGGCGGTCAGCGCCGGCCTCGCGCTGCACCGCCGCCGCCGGACGCCCTGACGGCGCGGTCCCCTCAGGGGCCGAACGGGTCGGGGCGTCGTTCGAGGAGCCGGTGCAGGGTCTGCTGGATGGTCTCCCGGACCTGGTCGGCGAGGTTGAAGACGACCAGCGGGTCGTCGGCCGAGTCGGTGAGGTGCGCGGTGGGGATCGGCGGGCAGAACTCGATCAGCCACTTGCTCGGCAGCGGCACCATGCCCAGCGGCCCGAGCCAGGGGAACGTCGGCGTGACCGGAAAGTAGGGCAGCTTGAGCAGCCGGGCGAGCGGCTTGATGTCGGCGAGCATGGGATAGATCTCCTCGCCACCGACGATGGCCACCGGCACGATCGGGGTGCCGGTACGCAGCGCCGCCGAGACGAACCCGCCCCGGCCGAACCGCTGGAGCTTGTAGCGGTCGGAGTAGAGCTTGCCGACGCCCTTGAAGCCCTCCGGGAAGACGCCGACCAGCTGGCCGTTGCCGAGCAGCCGCTCGGCGTCCGGGTTGCAGGCCACCGTGCCGCCGGTCTTGCGCGCGATCTCGGAGACCACCGGCATCCGGAAGACCAGGTCGGCGCCGAGCAGCCGCAGGTAGCGGCGCGCCGGGTGCTGGTCGTGCAGGGCGGCGGAGAGGATCAGCGCGTCCAGCGCCACCGTGCCGGAGTGGTTGCCGACCACCAGGGCGGGCCCGTCGGCCGGCACGTTCTCCAGGCCGCCGACCTCGGTGCGGAACCAGTCCCGGTACAGCAGCCGGACCAGCGGGTGGAACACGGCGTCGGTGAGGTGCGGGTCGAAGCCGAACTCGTCGACCTCGTAGTCGCCGGCGAGCCGTCGCCGCAGGAAGGCCAGCCCGCCCGCGACCCGGCGGTCCCAGTGGTCCCGCCGGTCCGGCACCGCCGGCCCGGCAAACGCCACCGCCCCGTGGTCGTCCGGCGTCGCCTCGGCCGGCTCCTCGACCGCCGCCGGCTCCGGGCCGCCGGACCGCTGGTCCGCCATGCGGAACGGCTCGTCCGCCGCGGCCACCGCCGCCGGGTCCGGCTCGTCCGCGGACGGCTCGTCCATCGCAGCCGTCGCAGGCTCGTCCGTGGCGGCGGTGTCCGGCTCGTCCGTGGCGGTGTCCGGCTCGTCGTGCGCCGCCGGCTCGGCGGCGGCCGCCGTCGTCCGGCGGTGTCCGTTGCGCCGCGCCGGCTCCGCGTCCGGCCCGGCCACCGTCAGCGGTACGTCGTACCGGCCGTCGCGCCGCTCGTCCCGGCCGCTCACGATCGCTCCCGGACGGCCGAGCGGACCTGCCGGATGCCCTCCAGCACCAGCTGCTCGGCTGCGGCGAGCTGATCCCGGCTCACCACCACACCGCCGTGGTGGGCGCGGATGAAGTCGTCGAACGCGGCGGCGGTGGAGCGCGGCGTGAAGCCGTACTCCCGCTCGAGCCTGGTGGTGTCCACCACCCGACCGTGCACGAAGAGGTCGACCTGGTCCAACCCGTAGCGGCCGAAGCCGAGGTTGCGGGCGATCGCCGCGGCGCCGGAGAGACCGGGCTCCAGCACCGGCATGGCCACCCGGCCGGCCCGCCGGATCGCCTGGGTGAGGGAGAGCACGCCCGGGCCGGCGACGTTGTACGTCCCCGGGTGCTCCTCGACGATCGACCGGTGTAGCACCTCGAGCGCGTCGTCGAAGTGGACGAACTGCAGCCGCGGGTCACGGCCGAAGACGGTGGGCACCACGGGCTGGGAGAAGTAGCGGGTCAGCGTGGTGTCCGCGGTGGAGCCGATGAACGGTGCGAAGCGCAGCACGGTGGCGGTGACGTCGGGACGTCGGCGGCGGAAACCGCGGACGTACCCCTCGATGTCGAGGATGTCACGGCCGAAACCGCCGCGTGGCACCTCGCGCGGCTCGGTCTCCTCGGTGAAGACCGCCGGGTCGCGGAACGACGCGCCGTACGCGGCGGTCGACGAGCGGACCACGAGCTTGCGCAGCCGGGGCGCCCGCTGGCAGGCGGCGAGCAGCTGCATGGTGCCGATGACGTTCTGTTCCTTCATCGCCGCCCGGCCGCCGTGCTGCTGGTCGGGGGCGCTGACCAGGGCGAGGTGTACCACGGCGTCGACCTCGAGGTCGGCGAGGAGACCGCCGAGCGAGTCGAGGTCGAGGCGGATCCGTTCGACCCGGTCGAGCAGGTCGGTGAACTCGGGGCCGGGGGTGGCCGGGTCGACGCCGATGACCCGTTCGATCCGGGGGTCGGCGGCGAGTCGGGCGGCGACGTGGGCGCCGAGGTAGCGGCCGACCCCGGTGACGACGACGACCCCCGGAGCACCTGGGGTGCCACCGGGGGTCATGTCGTGCGCCTTGTCTGGCAGGCGGGATCGAGCCGGGACGTCCGCGGCCTGATCACCTGAGCCTCCGAGAGTCGACAGTTGGCAAGTGGTGCCGGATGCCGGGCCATGGCCCGGCCCCGGTCACTTGCCGAGACGGCGACGCTGGACGCGGGTCTTGCGCAGCAGCTTGCGGTGCTTCTTCTTAGCCATGCGCTTGCGGCGCTTCTTGACCACCGAGCCCATACGACAGCCTTTCGATGCAACGTGCGGGGCGGACCGGGAGACACCACCGCGGGTGGCGTCGGTGACCGCTTGCGGACAACGGACCGGACCAGCGTGGTGGGCAGGGCGCACCAGGGTGCGGTCACGGTCGGGGTCCAGGGTAGCTGGAGTGCATCAGCAGGACCAACGCGCCCCCGTCGATGCCCGTTACGTCGCACTCGGCGGTGCGTCAGGCGGTTTCCTGAAACGCGCCCCGGAGATAGTCGTGCACGGCGTGCTCGGGCACCCGGAACGACCGGCCCACCCGTACCGCGGTCAGCTCACCGCTGTGCACGAGACGGTAGACCGTCATCTTGGAGACCCGCATGACCGTCGCCACCTCGGCGACGGTCAGGAACCTGACATCCGACAGTCGACCGTCGGACTGCGACGCGGCCATGGCTCACCGACCCATTCCCGTGCCCGGCGCGTGCCACCGGACGGGAGCTCCCGCCAGGACGGGCAACGCGCGTGTTACCAGTACGGTAACGGGACGGCTGTGACCGGCGCGATCCCTTCCTGCAACTGATCATGGACGGGCCGCTGTTTTCCCCCGCGTTGACCTGGCTTTTTCCTCCCCGATGCGCGTCTCGTCCCGTTGCCGGGACCGCCAGGCCACGGTCACTCCGCGCGCAGCGCGACCACCGGGTCGAGCCGGCCGGCTCGCTGGGCCGGCACCACCCCGAAGACGATGCCGACCGCGGCGGAGACCCCGAAGGCGAGCGCCAGCGACCACCAGGTGATCGCGGCCGGGATCGGCGAGACCGCGTCCACCAGCAACGCGGCGCCCACGCCGAGCGCCATCCCGGTCAGCCCGCCGATGGCGGTGAGCAGCACCGCCTCCAGCAGGAACTGCACGCCGATGTCCCGGGGGCGGGCGCCCACCGCCTTGCGCAGGCCGATCTCCCGGGTCCGCTCGCGGACCGAGACCAGCATGATGTTGGAGACGCCGACCCCGCCGACGAGCAGCGAGATGCCGGCGATGGCGGCCAGCACGCCGGTCAGCACGCCGAGGATGTCGCCGAGCACGCCGAGGATCTGCTGCTGGGTGACCGCACTGAACTCGGTGTCCGGGTGGCGGCGGGACAGCTCGGCGACGATCCGGTCGCCGAGTTCACCGATCCGCTCCCGGTCCGGCGCCTTGACCGCGATGCCGTCCACCCGCTGGGTGCCCCAGAGCCGCTGCGCCGCGGTGACCGGCACGTGCACCTCGTCGTCGCGGTCCACCCCGAGGCTCTGCCCGAGCGGGGCGAACACGCCGATCACCCGGAACCGCACCCCGGCCAGCGCGACCTGCTGGCCGAGCGGGTCGCGGTCGGGGAAGAGCGCGGTCGCGACGGACGCGCCGAGCACCGCCACCCGACGGCTGGTGTCCACGTCCGCCCCGGTCAGGTAGCGGCCCCGGGCGAGCGACCGGGTGAAGACCGTGGGGGTGTTCTCCAGCACGCCCTGGACGGTGGTGAAGTCCGACCGGTTGCCGGCCCGCGCGGTCGCCCCGGAGGCGACGGTGACGGCCACCCGGCCCGGGTCGCCGACCACCCGGGAGACCGCGTCGACGTCCTGCAACGTCAGCGGCGAGACCACCGGGGCGGTACCCACGTCGATCTTGCCGGGCACGACCAGGAGCAGGTTCGAGCCGAGCCCCTCGACCTGCTGTTCGACCTTCTGCTTGGTGCCGGTGCCGATGGCGACCAGCAGCACCACCGAGGCCACCCCGATGATCACGCCGAGCATGGTCAGGGCGCTGCGCATCCGGTTGGCCCGCAGCGCGTCCAGCGCCACCCGCCAGGCCTCGGCCACCCTCACGGCGCGCCCCCACCGCGCTGCTCATGGCGCGGAAGGCGCCCGGTGGCTCCGGCGGCGCCACCGGAGCCACCGGACGGGTGCCCCGGGCCGCTTCCGGACACGGACCGGGGCTCCGCGCTGGGAGCGGGGTCCAGTGTCTCAGGTCGACGCTCGCGGTCGGACAGCGGTCGATCATGGAGCCGGTCGCCGCCCGCCGTGACCGTGTCGGAGCGGACCATGCCGTCCCGCGCGGCGATCCGCCGGCGGGCCCGCGCGGCCACCTCCTGGTCGTGGGTGACCATCACCAGGGCCACCCCGGACTCGGCGTTCAACCGTTCCAGCAGCTCCAGCACCGCCTCGCCGGTCGCACTGTCCAGGTTGCCGGTCGGCTCGTCGGCGAGCAGCACCGCCGGGTCGGTGACCAGCGCCCGGGCGATCGCCACCCGCTGCTGCTCGCCCCCGGAGAGCTGGTTGGGCCGGTGGTGCAGCCGGTGCCCCAGGCCCACCCGGCCGAGCATCGCCGCCGCCCGCTCCCGCCGCTGCCGCGCGCCGATTCCCCGGTACACCAGCGGCAGCGCCACGTTGTCCACCGCGGACGTCCGGGGCAGCAGGTGGAACGCCTGGAAGACGAAGCCGATGGTCTCGTTGCGCAGCGTCGCCAGCTCCGGGGCGGAGAGCGTCGCCACGTCCCGGCCGCCGATCACCAGCCGACCGTCGGTGGGCCGGTCCAGGCCGCCGAGCAGGTGCATCAGGGTGGACTTGCCGGAGCCGGACGGCCCGATCACGGCGACGTAGTCGCCGGGCGCGATGGTCAACGACACCCCACGCAGCGCCGGCACCGAGACGCCGTCCAGCTCGTACGTCCGGGACACGTCGACCGCCTCGATCGCCGGCACCCCGGGCGGCGGCGTCACAGAGCCGGTCTTCGTTCGCGACTGCGGGGCTCGCAGGCCCGGCTCACTCCTCGCGCTCACCGGAGTTCCTGGCCGTCGCGAACCTGGTCCGCGCCCCGGACCACCACCTGGTCACCGGCCTGCACGCCGCTGACGATCTGCACCAGGTCCTGCCCCTGCACGCCCACGGTGACCGGCACCCGGTCCGCCTTCCCGTCCCGCAGCACCCAGACCGCGTCCCGACCGTCGGTGGAGAAGACCGCCGAGGCGGGCACGGCGACCGCGTCGGCCGCCTCGCGGACCCGGAGGTGGACCACGGCGTTCATGCCGGGCCGGGGCGCCGGCGCGGCCTCCCCCTCGCCGAGGCGGCCCGCGCCCAGGGCCAACCGCACCCGGTAGGTGACCCCGCCCCGGGCGGAGGTGCTGGGCAGCACGTCGACCGAGCGGACCCGGGCGTCGTACGTCGCGCCGGTGACCGCGTCCAGCTCGACCGAGGCGGCCAGGCCGGCCCGAACCAGGAGCACGTCCGTCTCGTCGACCTCGGCGAGCAGGCCGAGCGCGCCGGTGTCGACCACGGTGAGCACCGGCGTTCCGGCGGTGACCCGCCCACCGGCCGGCACGGCGTCGTCCACACCGGCTGGCGGGCCGCCCTGGGCCGGCGCGAACGCCGACGGGTCGAGCCCCGTGGCGCCGCCCGCCCCGAGCAGCCCGGCCAGCTCGGCCGACCCGCTCGCGGACCGGGTGCCCCCGGGCTGCACCACCCCGTCGACCGGCGCGCGCAGGGTGAGCGCGTCGACGGTCGCCTTCGCCAGGTCGTACGCCTGCTGGGCCTGGAGCCGTTGGGCGCTGGACAGCGCGCCGACCGCGGAGTTCAGCCCGGCCACGCCGCGCTGCACCGCGGTGACCGCCCGGTCGGCGGCGCGGGCGGCCGACTCGTACTGCCGCTGGGCGGACTCCACCTGGAGCAGCAACGCGGACCGCAGCTGTGGGTCGCCGATCTTCCCGGCGGCGGCCCGGGCCGTGTCGAAGGCCTCGGCGGCGGCCTGGTCCGTGCCGCGACGGCTGCCGCCCAGGTCGCCGACGCCGACGCCCCGGCCGGCCCGTTTCGCGGCGCGCAGCGCCTCGCGGGCCTGCCGGAGCCGGTCCTGCGCGGACGGTGAGCTGATGACCGCGAGCACCTGCCCTCGGCGTACCCGCTGTCCGGGCTGGACGCGCAGGCTGGCGAGGGTGCCGTCGGCGGGTGCGGTGAGGGTCGCGGCGGCCCGGGCGGTCACCGTGGCCGGGGCGTCGATCACCTCGGCGACGGCGGACCGGCCGACCTGGGCCAGCGCGACGGGGGACTTCTCGTCGCCGCACGAGGCGGCGGTGGTGCCGGTCAGGGCGACGACGGCGAGGAGCGCGGTGAGCAGGCGGGGCCGCGTGACGATCGGGGGCCGCGGCGGGTGGGTGCGGGCCACCTGGCCCATGCTACGACCCGTCGGCGATCGTCGACCTGCCCGCCACCGGTCAGCCGGCGACGGCCCGCACGTACCGGACGCAGTCGTCGTGCAGGGTGGCCCACTGCTCGCCGAAGACCTGGTCGGAGGCCTCCTCGGCGGACCGCCGGTCGTGGACCACCAGGCGGAAGAAGTCCAGCACCCGCTGCTCCCCGTACCGGTCGACGAGGTGCCGGACGGCCAGGTAGCCGACCCCGTAGCTGCCGCCGACCCGGTCGTCGGCCGCGTCGTCGGCCGGGGCCAGCCCGTCCAGCCGGCCGTTCCAGCCGCCCCGGACGAGCTCCCGCACCTCGGGCAGTCCGTCGTAGCGGCCCACCGGCTGACCGTCGGCGCCCGCGTACTCGGCCAGTCCCTCCACCAGCCACCAGGTGGCCCGGTCCGAGTAGCCCCGCTCGGGCAGCGAGGCGGCGTGGGTCAGCTCGTGCCGGAGCAGGTCGTCGACCCCGGTGGGCGACAGGCTCTCCGCGTTGAGCACCACGTCGTGGTGGCCACCGCCCACGCCGACCGCGTAGCCGGCCGTCCATCGGGGACGGCCGCCGCCGTACCAGCGCCGCCACTCCGCCCGACCGGCGTAGTAGACCAGGTAGCGGTCGGGGGGTGCGCCCCCCACCGTGTACAGGTCGGCGACCTTCGCCGCCGCCTCGGCCTGGGCGAGCAGGCCGGGCAGTTTGGCCCGCAGCGCGGGCGTGGTGGCGACGACCGTCCGCTTCCCGAACGCCACCGCCAGGTCGCTGACCTCCCAGGGCCGGGCGCCGGCTGGGGCGGTACGGGACTCCTCCACCGCGAGCAGCCGGGGCTGCTCCCCGGCGTCCCGCCAGCGGGTGCCGAACACGGTGGCGGCCGCCGTGCAGCCCGGGACGACGAAGCAGTACTCCACCCGGGCCGCGAGCTGCCACTCCCCCGGCCGGCCGGTGACCGTGCGGGGTATCCCGTCCGCCGCCGGCCGCCACACGGTCACCCGGAGCGCCCGCAGCGCGGCGTACCGGCGGGTGAGGTCGGCGCGGGCCCCCGGCTCGGCGACGTCGAGGAAGCCGTTCCGGTCGCCGCCGAGCAGCGCGGCGGCCTGCCGGTCGAGTTGGGCGGTCATCCGGGCGCCGAGACGACGGGCGGCGGCGGTGGCGCGGTCGTCGCCGGTGGCCGTCCGTCCGGCCGCGCCGCCGACCAGCCCGACCAGCAGCACCGCGGGCAGCGCGCAGGTCAGCACCACGACCACGACCGCGAGCGCCGCCCACAACGGCCACCGGCGCCGACGTGCCGGGACCGCTGCCGTTGCCTGTTCCGGCGCCGCCTGCGCCTGGGTGACGTTTTCGCCGGTTGCCGGGACCGGTTCGGGGGTGGCGACGGGGGCAACGCCCGGCTCGCGGTCCGCGGCTGTCTCGCCGGGCTGCTGGTCGCCGTCGGTCACCGGCGAAGGGTACGACCATTCGGGCGATCGAGCCAGGGCCGCGCGCCGGCGGCGTCGGCTGCGGCCCTCCCCCGTCGGACCGGTGACGGGCGAGGGGTAGGTCAGATCGGGTCGCCGGCCAGGCTGAGCAGCGCCTTGTCCACCGCCCAGAGCGCGACCAGCAGGATCGCCGGCACCGGGCGGCCGGCCAGCGCGAGCAGCGCGCCGCCGGTCACGAAGCAGGCGGCCTGGACGGCGAGCTTGCCGGGCGCGGGCAGCGGCACGGCCGCCTTCGGCGAGCAGAAGGTGCCCCAGACGACCGCGATCAGCAGGGGCGCGCCGAGCCCGGCGAGGAGCCGGACGGGCCACCCGGCGTCGAGGGTGAAGCCCCACCAGCCGGCGGCGACGAGCATCGCCAGCTCCAGCAGGAAGGCGAGCGCCAACAGCAACCCCTTCATCGGGACCTCCAGCTCCGGTACGCGGCGTCCAGCCCGGCCACCAGCTCGTCGAAGGAGCGGTCGATGTCCCTGGGCAGCCCGAACCCGCCGGCCGCCTCGAGGGTGACGAAGCCGTGCACCGCGGCGCGGAACATCCTGGTGGCGTCCACCGCGGCGTCGCCGGTGAGGCCGTACCCGAACAGGATCGCGTAGATCGCGCCGACGGCCCGCTCGGCCGCGGCGACGTGGTCGGGGTCGGCGGGGTCGGGGGCCCGCTGGGTGGCCGGGTAGCGGCCGGGGTGCCGGTGGGCGTACGCCCGGTAGGCGGTGGCGACGGCGCGCAGCGCGTCGTCGCCGGCTCGACCCGCGGCGGCGCCGGTCAGCACGGTGGCGATCTCGGCGGTGGCCAGCGCGGCCAGCTTCTGGTGCAGCGCGTCGGCGCCCTTGACGTGCTTGTAAAGGCTGGGCAGCGCGACGCCGAGCCGGCCGGCGAGCGCGGCCAGGGTGAGCCGGTCGTAGCCGACCTCGTCGGCGAGCCGGGCGGCCTCCCGGACGACGGTCTGCGGGGTGAGGCCGGCCCTAGGCACCGGTGGTCACCGCCAGGAACTCGACGAGCTGGGCGGCGGTGGCCTCGGGCTGATCGGCGTGCGGGTAGTGCCCGGAGTCGTCGACCATGCGCGCCTCGGCGGTGGCGAAGAGCCGCCGGGCGGCGCGCGCCTCGGCGCCCGGGTCCGTGAAGTCGGGGTCCTTCGTGCCCATCAGCACCAGCACCGGCTGCCGCACGTCGGCGGCCCGGGCGGTCCAGTGCGGCGCGGCCGGCGCGATCACCCCGCGCACGGCGTCCATCCGCCCGCGCAGGCCGGCGACCAGCTCCGTGCGGTACGCGGCGTCGTCGGCCGGCCGCGCGGCGGGGAACAGGGTCCGGTGGAACATGCCGAACAGCCGGGGGCTGCGCAGCACCGCGGCCTGGGCGACCCGCATGACCGGGTTGGGCTTCGGCTCGGCGACGAACGGGCTGAGCTGCACGACGCCGTTGACCAGGTCGGGCGCGTCGGCGGCGGCGAAGACCACGGCGGCCGCACTGGACGAGCTGCCGGCCAGGGTGGCCGGGCCGCCGCCGAGGGCCCGGACCACGGCGAGCAGGTCGGCGCCGACCTCGGCCGGGGCGTACGTCGGCCAGTGCGGGCTGGAGTCGCCGTGTCCCCGGACGTCCACCGAGGCCACCCGGTAACCGGCCCGGACCAGGAGCGGGATCAGGTGGCGGAAGGACCGCCGGTTCTCCCCCATGCCGTGCGAGAGGACCACCAGTGGCCCCTCCCCGTGCACCTCGTACGCGATGGTTCCGCCGTCCCGCGCCACCTGGCTAATCGTCATAGCCACAAAGCTAATGCCATTAGCTTCAATCGTCAAGGCGCTACCGCCGGGGGTGACCTTTCGCCATCCCGGACGGCTACCGCCTGGTGCTCAGCACCCGGGCCTGGTCGAACCGGTGAGTCACTTCTTGGAGATCAGCGCCCGGCCGAAGAAGATCAGGTTGGCGGGGCGCTCGGCGAGGCGGCGCATCAGGTAGCCGTACCAGTCCTCGCCGTACGGCAGGTAGGTGCGCACGGTGTAGCCCTCGCCGACGAGGCGGGCCTGCTCCTCGGGGCGGATGCCGTACAGCATCTGGAACTCGAAACGGTCCGGGCCGCGGTCGAACCAGCGGGCCCGGTCCTCGCCGATGGCGATCAGGCGCGGGTCGTGGGTGGCCAGCATCGGGTAGCCGTCGCCGGCCATCAGCACGTTCAGGCAGCGGACGTAGGACCTGTCCACCTCGCGGGCGGACTGGTAGGCCACCGACTCCGGCTCCTTGTAGGCGCCCTTGCACAGCCGCACCCGCGACCCCGCGCCGGCCAGCTCCCGGCAGTCCGACTCGGTCCGCCGCAGGTACGCCTGGAGCACCGCACCGGTCGACGGGTAGTCCTTGCGCAGCTTGGCCAGGACGTCCAGGGTCGAGTCGGTGGTGGTGTGGTCCTCCATGTCCAGGGTGACCGTGGTGCCCGCCGCGTCGGCGGCCGCGCAGATCGCTCGCGCGTTGTCGTAGGCGAGCTGCTCGTCGAACATCTGCCCGAGCGCGGAGAGCTTCACGCTCACCTCGGCGGCGGGGGTGAGGCCGGCGGCGGAGAGCAGCCGCAGCAACTTGAGGTATTCGTCCCGGGTGGCGTTCGCCTGCTCGGGGGTGACGGTGTCCTCGCCGAGGTTGTCGAGGGTGACCGCGAGGCCGTCGGCGACGAGTTCGCGGGTCGCGCGCAACGCGTCGTCGGTGCCGGCGCCGGCGACGAACCGGCGGACGACGTCCCGGGTGAACGGGGCCGTCGCGACGAGCCGCTCGACCTGGGATGACCGGGAGGCGGCGAGGATGACGGAACGGAGCATGAGCCGAGGGTAACGCCCGGCGAGCCACCCCCGCCGGGGGGCGGGGCGTACGTCACGCACTGCTGCGAGCGGGCCGTCGGGACCGACGACGTGGCGGTGATCGGCTACAACGTTCACGTGGAACCACGCCCCCGACGCCGGCTCCGGTCGGCCACCGTGCAGCTCGGCGCGTTGACCGCCCTGGCGCTCGCCCTCTCCGGCTGCAACCTGACCGACGACGACGATGACGACTGCGCGCTGGGCCCGGCCGGCGGTGGTGGGGACACGGTGGCGCTGGCGCTGCGGGTCCCCGCGCCGGCCGCCGCCCGGACCGCCCCGGAGCCGGTCGCCGCGGCGGTGCCCGAGCGCGGCGGCTTCGGCACCCACCTCGCCGCCTGCGGGGGCTGAGGTGCGGCGCGAGGCCAGCACCCCCCGCCCCGGCTGGGACGCCACCATCCGCTCGCAGGGCCTGGTGTACGTCGACACCGAGCTGCCCGACGGCGGGATCATGTCGTACTGGGACGAGACCGCCGCGTACGCCTTCGCGCTGGACGAGGTGCTCCGGCTGGAGGAGGCGACCGAGGAGCTGCACCGGATGTCGGTGGCCGCGGCGGAGCACGTGGTGGCCCGCGACCGGTACGCCGAGTTCGGCATCCCGGCCTGGGCCGCCGAGGCGGTCGCCCGGTCGCTGCGCGAGGCCGCGCCTTCCCTCTACGGCCGTTTCGACCTCTGGTACGACGGCTCCTGGCCGCCGAAGCTGCTGGAGTACAACGCCGACACCCCGACCGCGCTGGTCGAGGCGAGCATCATCCAGTGGTACTGGCTGGAGCACATCCGGCCCGCGGCGGACCAGTGGAACAGCCTGCACGAGCGCCTGGTCGGGGCGTGGGCGAAGATCGGCGCCGACCTGCACGACCGGCGGGTGCACGTGGTCTGGTCGGG
Source organism: Micromonospora sicca (assembly GCF_003172935.1). Lineage (GTDB taxonomy): Bacteria > Actinomycetota > Actinomycetes > Mycobacteriales > Micromonosporaceae > Micromonospora > Micromonospora sicca. Next base: position 18,049 of record NZ_QGKS01000283.1, read on the forward strand.
CGAGGAGGAGTCCGGCGAGGACCAGATCACCGCCGGCTACCTGGCGGAGACCGCCCGCCAGGCCGGGCTGGACGTCGAGCTGCTCCCCATCCAGCAGGTCGGCTGGGACGGCCGGCGCTTCGTCGACGCTGCCGACCGCCCGGTCACCACCTGCTTCAAGCTCTACCCGTGGGAGTGGATGCTCGCCGAGCCGTACGGGCCGCTCGCGCTGGACCCGGGCACCCCGACCACCTGGATCGAGCCGGCCTGGAAGCTGCTGCTGTCGAACAAGGCCCTGCTGGCCGTGCTCTGGGAGCTGTACCCGGACCACGAGTACCTGCTCCCGGCGTACCTGGACTCGCCGCGCGGGATGACCGAGTACGTGGCGAAGCCGCTGCTCGGCCGGGAGGGCGGCTCGGTGCGGATCGTCACCGGCGGCGCCGAGATCACCAATCCGGGGAGCTACGGCGAGGAGGGGTTCTGCTACCAGCAGTTCCGGGCGCTGCCCGAGTTCGCCGGCAGCCGGATGGTGCTGGGGAGCTGGATCGTCGACGGCGAGTCGGCTGGCGCCGGCGTACGCGAGAGCGAGAGCCTCATCACGGACGGTTACGCGCGGTTCCTGCCGCACTACATCGATGCGCCGCGTACCCCGTGAGTCGTCTACCGTTGGTGTCGTGAACTTCGACGCGTACGCCCGGACCGGCGTTGACCTCGTCAACGCCCGCCTGGACGACCTCGACGACCTGCGGGCCCTCTTCCCGGACGACAACGCGTGGATGCGCGACGAGGTCGCGGAGCGGGACCTGGCGATCTTCCGGCGGGCGCAGAAGCGCCTGCGTGACGTCTTCGAGTACGGCACCTCGGGCCGGGACGGTCAGGCGGTGGCCGAGCTGAACGCGCTGCTGGAGGCGTTCCCGGTGCAGCCGCGGATCTCCGGCCACGACTCCAGCGACTGGCACATGCACGTGACCAGCCGCGGCGCCTCGGTCAGCCAGGAGTACCTGGCCGGCGCGGTGTGGGGGCTGTCGGTCTGGCTCTGCGAGTACGGCAGCGCCCGGTTCGGCGTCTGCGCGGACGAGCGCTGCGGCAACGTCTACCTGGACACCTCGTCGAACTGCTGCCGGCGGTTCTGCTCGGAGCGCTGCGCCACCCGCTCGCACGTGGCGGCCCACCGGGCCCGCAAGCGGGCGGCCGTCGGCGACCAGCTCACCGTGCCCGCCCAGGCGGAGACCCTCACCCCGGTCAGCTGACCGGGGGCGCGCCCTCCCCGTCAGACGTCGACCGGGGAGGGGGCGGTGAGGTTGGCGCGGGCGAACTCCAGGGCCTCGCGCAGGTCGGCCTCCCGCACCGCGCGGCTCTTCGCGCCCCGGGTGGTGACCTCCACGGCGACCGAGCCGGTGAAGCCGCGCCCGGCGAGCGAGCGGAGCAGCTCGGCGCAGGGCTGGCCGCCCCGCCCGGGCACCAGGTGCTCGTCGCGTCCCTCACCGGTGCCGTCGCCGAGGTGGACGTGCGCCAGGCCGGCGCCCATCCGGTCGGCCATCTCCAGGGCGTCGGTGTGCGAGGCGGCGCAGTGCGACAGGTCCAGGGTGTACGCGGCGTAGCCGGTGTCGGTCGGATCCCACCCCGGGACGTACGGGACGAACTGCCGGCCGGCCATCCGCACCGGGTACATGTTCTCCACCGCGAAGCGCAGCCCGCCGAACTGCCCGGCGATCTTGTCGAGGCCGTCGGTGAAGTTCCGGGCGTAGTCCCGCTGCCAGGTGAACGGCGGGTGCACCACGACGGTCGGCGCTTCGAGGGTCTCGGCCAGCTCGGCGGCCTTGCGCAGCCGCTCCCACGGGTCCGGGCTCCACACCCGCTGGGTGACCAGCAGGCAGGGCGCGTGCACCGAGAGCACCGGCACGCCGTAGTGGTCGGCGAGCCCGCGCAGCGCGCCCGGGTCCTGGCTGACGACGTCGGTCCAGACCATCACCTCGACGCCGTCGTAGCCGAGCGCGGCGGCGAGCTGGAACGCCGCCGCGGTCCGCTCAGGGAAGACCGAGGAACTGGAGAGGAGCACCGGGACGCGGGAAGTCACGCCCCTCAGGGTAGCCCGGCCCGTCGCACGGCATCAGGACGAGCACCCGCAAAAAGCCCAGAACGACCGACCGGGATCACATCGGCGCGAGCTGATCGAGCCGCCGGAGGATGACCCCCTCGCGCAGCGCCCACGGGCAGACGTCGAGCGCGTCGACGTCGAGCCGGCGCATCACCGCCTCGGCCACCACCGCGCCGGCCAGGAGCTGGTGGGCCCGGGCGGCGCTCACCCCCTCCAGCTCCGGCAGCTGCGCCGGCGGGATGTGCCGGACGAAGCCCAGCACCTGCCGCAGCCCGGTGCGGGTCAGGCTGCGCCGGGCCCAGAGCCCGGCGCCGGAGGGCGCGGCGCCGGCCAGCCGGGCCAGCGTCCGGAACGTCTTCGAGGTGGCGACCGGGCGTTCCCAGCCCACCGCCGCCAACTTCTCCACCACCGGGTCGAGCCGCTCGTCGACGTACTCCCGCAGCTCCTCCACGGCCTCGGCCGGCGGCGCCAGGGTGCCCGACGGGTCGACCCGCAGCCGCTCCCGGCTCAACCGCCCGGCGCCGAGCGGCAACGAGATCGCCACGTCCGGTTCCTCGTCGATCCCGGCCGCCAGCTCCAGCGAGCCGCCGCCGATGTCGAGGGCCAGCAGCCGGCCGGCCGACCAGCCGAACCACCGCCGGACCGCCAGGAAGGTCATCCGCGCCTCGTCCGCGCCGGCGAGCACCTCCAGCCGTACGCCGGTCTCCTCCCGGACCCGGGCCAGCACCTCGGCGGCGTTGGTGGCGTCCCGGACGGCGGAGGTGGCGAAGGCGAGCAGGTCGTCGGCGTCCAGCCCGGCCGCCGCCGCCCGGGCCATGCCGACCGCCTTGACCAGCCCGTCCGCGCCCGCCTCGGTCAGCGCGCCGTCCGGGCCGATCTGCTCGGCCAGCCGGAGCACCACCTTCTCCGAGTGCGCCGGCCAGGGGTGCGCCCCGTGGTGGGCGTCGACCACCAGCAGGTGCACCGTGTTCGAACCGACGTCGAGGACACCCAGTCGCATGCTGATGACCCTAGGCGCAACACGTTTTCCCGGCTCGCCAGCCGGCCGGAGGCACCCCGCGTACGCTGGTCCGGGTGACAGGCCAGATCGAGCTGCAGGTACTCGTGGACGACCCCGACGACCCGCGCAGCCGGGAGGTGGGGCTCGACTTTCCCCGGGAGTGGATCGAGTTCGTCGACCCGGCGGACGAGAAGCACCTGGTCCGGGCCGACCTGACCTGGCTGCTCTCCCGCTGGACGTGCATCTTCGGCAAGGGCTGCCACGGCATCGTCGCCGGCCGGGCCGCCGACGGCTGCTGCTCGCACGGCGCGTTCTTCACCGACTCCGACGACGAGAAGCGGGTCCGCACCGCGGTCAAGCGGCTCACCCCGTCGACCTGGCAGCACTTCCGCCGCGGCTTCAAGAACTGGACCGAGAACGACACCATCGACGGCAAGAACCCGGCCCGGCGCACCGCCACCCGGGACGTCGACGCGCCGTGCGTCTTCCTCAACGACGCCGACTTCCCGGGTGGGGGCGGCTGCGCGCTGCACGCCCAGGCGCTGCGCGACGGCGTGCATCCGCTGGAGTACAAGCCGGACGTCTGCTGGCAACTGCCGATCCGCCGCGACCAGGACTGGCACAAGCGGACCGACAACACCAAGGTGCTGATCTCCACGCTGTCGGAGTTCGACCGGCGGGGCTGGGGCGCGGGCGGGCACGACCTGGACTGGTGGTGCACCTCCTCCACCGACGCGCACGTCGGCGCCGAGCCGATGTACGTCTCGTACGGCCCGGAGCTGACCGCGCTGATCGGCGCCCCCGCGTACGCGAAGCTGGCGGAGCTGTGCGCGGCCCGGCTGCGGCAGGGTCAGATCGCCCCGCACCCGGCCAGCGAGGGCTGACCCGGCGCGGCCGACGCTACGGCCGTCCCCCGGGCGGCACGACCACGACGCCGTCGTCGTCGCTGTGCACCTCGGCGCCCGGCGCGAAGACGCAGTCGCCGAACGACACCGGCACGTCCCGCTCACCGGCGCCCGTCTTGGCGCTCTTGCGGGGGTTCGTGCCGAGCGCCTTGATGCCGATCGGCAGGGCCCGCAGGGCGGCGACGTCGCGAACCGCGCCGTTGATCACCACGCCCGCCCAGCCGTTCTCCGCGGCCGTGCCGGCGATGAGGTCGCCCATCAGGGCGGTGTGCAGCGATCCGCCGCCGTCCACCACCAGCACCCGCCCCGCCCCCGGCTCGCCGACGATCGACTTCACCAGGGCGTTGTCCTCGAAGCAGCGCACGGTGACCGCGGGCCCGGCGAAGGCGGCGACGCCGCCGTACTGGCGCAGCTGGGTGTCGCAGGAGCCGAGCGTGTCGCCGTACCGGTCGTAGAGGTCGGCGGTCGGGATCAGCATGGATCTTCCCTCTCTCATTCGGTTGCGGGGGTGGATAACCGGTGCAGGCCGGTGGCGGCGACGGCCGCGCCGGCCAGGCCCGCCGCGGTGCAGGCGAGCACCCCGGCCGCCCCGGCGCCGGCCGCCAGCACGCCGGCGGCGCTGGGGATGAGCACCTGGCCGAGCCGGTTGCCGGTCAGCCGCAGCGACATCGCCCGGCCGCGCAGGCCCGGCGGGGCGACCTCGGCCAGGAACGACATGGTGAGCGGTTGGCCCGCGCCCAGCCCCAACCCGGCGACCGTGACCACGACGGCCATCGCCCAGAACGGCAGGGGCGGCAGCAGCAGCCCGAGACCGGCGGCGGAGAGGGCGACGGTGCCGATCAGCAGCGCGCGCCGACCCACGGTGGCGACCAGCCGGCCGAGCAGCAGCCGGGAGGCCATCGACGCCACCGCGCGCAGCCCCAACAGGACGCCGATCGAGCCGGCGGCGATGCCGCGTTCGGCGCCGAGGGCGGGCAGGTAGACCAGGGTGATGTCGACCGCGGCCAGCACGACGCAGCTGACCGTGAGCGCCCGGACCAGCCCGGGCTCGCGGAGCAGGCCACGCAGTCCGCCGGCAGCCGGCCCGGCCACCTGCCGGTGGTGGCCCGACGGGCGGAGGAACCCGGCGGCGACCAGCAGCGGCACGGTGAGCGCGGTGGCGCCGACGAAGATGGCCCGGGTGTCCGGCATCGGCCGGTCCCCGCCGAAGACCACGATCAGGCCCGGGCCGAGCGCCTGGCCGAGTGAGGCCGCGAACGTGTAGTAGCCGAAGGCCGCGTCGTACCGGTCCGCCGGGGTGCGGTTCGCGACCAGGGCCTGCTGCGCCACCACCGAGCAGAGATGCGCGGTGCCCAGCACCATGCTGGCCAACACCAGGCCGGCGACCGAGTCCGCGAGGAAGACGAAGCACAGGCCGGCGACGGCGAGCAGCCCCGACCCGGCCAGCACGATCCGGCGTTCGCCGAACCGGTCGACGGCGTGTCCGGAGGGGACGGCCAGCACCAGCGGTACGACGGCGAAGCTGGCCCCGAGCACGCCCAGCCAGGCCGACGGCACGTCGAGGTCGAGCGCCCGGTAGGTCGAGGCCGGGCGCAGCATGAAGGTGACCGCCTGCACCACGACGGTGTGCGTAAGGAGCAGGGCGGTCTGGGCGCGGCCGGGGACCCCCACCTCAGGCAGGGGTCCCCGCCGACAACGTGACGCGACCGGTCACTCAGTCGGCCTTCACGGCGAGCACCGGGCACGGGACCCGGAGCAGGACCTCCTGCGCGGTCGACCCCATGATCAGCTTCCCGACCGGGGTCCGGTGCCGGATCCCGATTACCACCAGCGACACGTCCTCCGCCTCGACGATCTCCACGATCTCCTCGGCGGCGTCCCGCCCGCGCATGAGCTGCCGGACGGTGTGCGGCACGCCCGCGGCGGTCAACTCGCGGGTGACCTGCTCCAGGTCGGGCTCCTGCGCGAAGCGCGGATCGACGTACGCGTCACCGCGCGACGTGTTCACCACCAGCACCGGCTCCTCGCGGAACTTCGCCTGCTCGATGGCGGCCTGCAGGGCCGCCTCGCCGAGCGGGGAGGGCACGTACCCCACCAGCACGGTCATCCGGTCACCAACCTTCCCCGCAGCGGACGGACCACGAACCGGCCGACCAGCGGCCAGAGCAGCACCAGCAGCACGACGGCGTAGATCAGCCAGGACACCCAGCCACCGATCAGCCCGTCCAGCTCGCCGCCGGAGAGCTGCAACGCCCGCCGGCCCTGGAGCTCGGCGCGCGGGCCGAGGATCACCCCGACGATCAGCGGCAGGATCGGCAGCCCGAAGCGCCGCATGCCGAAGCCGAGCAGGCCCAGGGTGAGCAGCAGGAACAGGTCGAACGGCTGGGCGTTGACCGCGTACGCGCCCATCGACGCGAAGAAGAGGATCCCGGCGTAGAGGTACGGACGCGGGATCCGGAGCAGCCGTGCCCAGGCGGGGGCGAGCGGCAGGTTGAGCACCAGCAACAGCAGGTTGCCGATGAAGAGGCTGGCGATCAGGGTCCAGACCAGGCCGGACTCCCGTTCGAAGAGCAGCGGGCCGGGCTGGATGCCGTGCTGCTCGAAGGAGGCCAGCATCACCGCGGCGGTGGCGTTGGTGGGCAGGCCGAGCGCCAGCATCGGCACCAGCGTGCCGGCGGCGGAGGCGTTGTTGGCGGCCTCCGGCCCGGCGACGCCCTCGATTGCGCCCCGGCCGAACTCCTCAGGGTGCTTCGTCAGCTTCTTCTCGGTCACATACGACAGGAAGGTCGGGATCTCCGCCCCGCCGGCCGGCACCGCGCCGAACGGGAACCCTAACGCGGTGCCGCGCAGCCACGGCAGCCAGGACCGCTTCCAGTCCTGCTTCCCCATCCACGGCTGGCCGACCGGAATCACCTCGCCGGCCTTCCGGCGCAGGTGCGCGGCGATCCAGAGCGCCTCGCCGACGGCGAAGATGCCGACCGCCACCACGACCACGTCGATGCCGTCGGCGAGCTGCGGAATCCCCAGGGTGAGCCGCTGCTGACCGCTCTGGTCGATCCCGATCACGCCGATGACCAGGCCGAGCAGCAGCGAGGCGAAGCCGCGTACCCGGGATGCGCCGAGCACCGCGGTGACGGCCACGAACGCGAGCAGCATGAGCGCGAAGAAGTCGGGCGCGCCGAGGCTGATCGCGAACGACACCACCGGCGGGGTGACCACCACCAGCAGCAGGGTGGCGATGGTGCCGGCGACGAACGAGCCGATCGCGGCGGTGGCCAGCGCCTGCGCGGCCCGGCCCGCCTTCGCCATCTTGTTGCCCTCGATCGCGGTCACCACCGAGGACGACTCACCGGGGGTGTTCAGCAGGATCGAAGTGGTCGAGCCGCCGTACATGCCGCCGTAGAAGATGCCGGCGAACATGATCAACGCCTGGCTCGTCTCCAGCCCGTAGGTGACCGGCAGCAGCAGTGCCACCGTCATCGCCGGACCGATGCCGGGCAGCACGCCGACAGCGGTGCCGATGGTCACGCCGAGCAGCGCGATCAGCAGGTTCATCGGGGTCACCACGTTGGCGAACCCGTCGAGCAGGTGCCCGAAATTGTCCATCAGAGGATTCCTTGCAGCACGCCGGCGGGCAGATTGACGCCGAGCCCGATGGCGAACGTGTAGAAGGTGATCAACGACAGCGCCACGGCGATCAGCAGGTTCCGGATGTAATGGCGGTTGCCCAGCGCGTAGGCCGAGCCCCAGAAGAGCAGCGTCCCGCTGATCACCCAGCCGAGCCGGTCGATCAGCACGGCGTTGACCAGGAACGCGCCGATCAGCAGCAGCACGGTCCGCCAGTCGATCGGGGTGGTCAGGTCGACGTCCTCGCCGGCCTCCGGCTCGCCCGCACCGCCCCGGGCCACGTCCACCGCGTAGATCGCCGCGACAATCAGCAGCAGCACGCCGAGCAGGATCGGCACCGGCTTCGGGCCGATCGGGTCGGCGGTGTTCACCGCGTGCCCGATCCGCGTCGCGTCGGCGATGACCAACGCGCCGACGAGGGCGAGGAAGGCGCAGACGCCGTACTGCGCCCGGTCCGGCTTGGGCGCCGGGCCGTCCTCCGCCCCCGCCGCGTCCGCGACCGTCGGCGGGACGTCGGCCGTCGCGGGCCGCGCCACCTCCGGCTGATCCGGCGTACGCTCCGCGCCCGCCTGTGCCGGGATCGGCGGCACGGATGTCTCCACGCCCGCCTGATCGGGGTCCGGCGGTACGGAGGCCTGCACGGCCGGAGGCCGGGGCGGCTGCTCGCCGCCCCGGTCCGGTCGGGTGGTCATGCCGCTCATGCCAACCCGAGCTGCTTGAGCACGTCGGCCACGGCCTTGTCCTGCTCGGTCAGGAAGGTGCCGAACTCGTCGCCGGTGACGAATGCGTCGGTCCAGCCGCGCTTGGCCAGCTCGGCCTTCCACTCCTCGGACTCGTGCATCTTCGTCAGCACGTCGATCCAGACCTTCTTGTCGGCGTCGCTGATGCCGGGGGGCGCGACGATGCCCCGCCAGTTGGTGAAGACCAGGTCGATGCCGGCGGACTTGAGCGTCGGCACATCCTTGAGCGCGTCGATGGGCGCCTCGCTGGTCACCGCGAGGACCCGGATCTGGCCGGCCTCGACCTGGTCGAGGAACTCGCCGAAGCCGCTGGCGCCGAAGGCCACCTTGCCGCCGAGCACGGCCGGCAGCAGCTCGCCGCCGCCGTCGTAGGAGACGAAGTTGACCTGGCGGGGGTCGATGCCGACGGTCTTCGCGAGCTGCATCGGCAGCAGGTGGTCCGGACCGCCGGGCGAGGAGCCGCCGCCGACCGCGAGACCCTTGGGGTTGGCCTTCCAGGCCGCGACCAGGTCACCGATCGTCTTGTACGGCGAGTCCTTCGGCACCACGATGGCGCCGGCCTCCTCGATCATCTTGGCCAGCGGGGTGGTCTGGGTCAGCGTCGCCGACGACTTGGACGTGTACGAGGCACCGACCACGCCCAGCCCCATCTGCATGGCGAGCTTGCCGTTGCCCTTCTCGTTCACGGTCCGCTGGAGGCCGACCGTGCCGCCCGCGCCGGGCAGGTTGAACACCTGCACACCGGTGGCGATCTTGGCGTCCTCCATCACCTTCGCGGCGGTCCGGGCGGTGGTGTCGTACCCGCCGCCGGGCGTGTTCGGCACCATGATCCGCAGACCGCTGACCGGCTTGCCGTCGTTGCTGGAGCCGCCCTCGTTCTTGTCGGCGGTGGCGCCGCAGGCAGCCAGGGCCAGCGCCGAGGCGGCGGCGACCCCCATGACCAGCAGGTTTCTCCTAGTTGCCATCTTGTTTCTCTTCCGTTTCGAATGAGTCCAGCGGCAAGATGGTGACCTCCGCGCGGGCCGCCTGTCTGCGTTGTGTCACCAGCGGAAGTTGAGGTCTTTGTGGTCGCGATCACGTCCCGCCGCCGAACCCTGGCCGGGCAGCTGCTGGTCCTCCAGCTCGCGATCATCGTCGTGGTGCTGGTGGCCGTCGCCGCCGTCTCCCTGGCCCAGTCCGAGGCCACGTTCAACCGGGTGGAGGGGGATCGGGTTGCCGCCCTCGGCGAGCAGCTCGCCGCCGACCGACTGCTGCGCGACCGGCTCAACCAGCCGGCGCCGGCCGAGACGATCGCGCCGCTGGTGCAGAACATGCTCACCAAGTCCGGGGTTACCTCGGTGACCGTGGCGGACGCCCGGGGCCGGGTGGTGAGCTCGAGCGACCCGACCCTGGTGGGCAGCCCGGTGGTGCTCGGCGATCCCCGGGTGGAGCAAGGGCGGAGCTGGTTCGGCGAGCTGGAGGTCGACGGCTCGCGGGAGCTGGTGGCTCAGGTGCCGGTGCTCGGCGCCCGCGAGGAGAACCTGGGACGCTACCTGGGCGTGGTGGTGGTCGGCGAGGCGTCGCCGACCTGGTCGGAACGGCTGGTGGGGGCCTCGTCGTACCTGCTCACCTATCTCGGCATCGCGAGCGCGCTCGGCGTGGTCGGGTCCTGGCTGCTGGCCCGACGGATCAAGCGGCAGACCCTCGGCCTGGAGCCCCGGGAGATCGCCGGGCTGGCCGAGCACCGGGAGGCGCTGCTGCACGGCATCGCCGAGGGGGTGATCGCGCTGGACCCGCAGTTGCGCGTGACGCTGGTCAACGCGGTCGGCCGGCGGCTGCTCGACCTGCCCGAGCACTGCCTCGGCCACAGCCTGGCCGAGCTGCGGATCTCAGGCCGGCTGCGGGACGTGCTGGCCGGTGCGGGCGGCGGACCGGAGGCGCGCGACCAGGTCGTGGTCCGGGGCGGCCGGGTGCTGGTGATGAACCGGATGACGGTTCGCAAGGACGGCCGCCGGCTCGGCTCGGTGACCACCCTGCGGGACCGGACCGAACTGGCCCGGCTGGAGCGGGAGATCGGCTCGTTCCGGAGCACCGCCGAGCTGCTGCGGGCGCAGACCCACGAGTTCGCCAACCAGCTGCACACCATCTCCGGGCTGATCCAGGTCGGTGAGCACGACGAGGTCGTGCGGTACGTCGACGCGCTCAGCCGGCACCGGGCCTCGCTCGACCTCACGGTCACCAGCCGGATCCACGACACGGCGGTGGCGGCGCTGCTGATGGCGAAGTCGGCGGTGGCCGCGGAGCGCCGGGTGGAACTGCGGATCTCCGAGCGGACCGGGCTCGACCGGCTGGAGCCGGAGGTCTCCGCCGACGTCGCGACGGTGCTCGGCAACCTGGTCGACAACGCGGTGGAGGCGGTCGCCGGCGGTCGGGAGGCGGGCGGCCCGCCGGAGCGGCCCGCCTGGGTGGAGGTCGAGCTGCGGCAGGACGCCTCGTCGGTGGAGATCGTCGTCCGGGACTCCGGTCCCGGGGTGGCGCCGGAGCTGGCCCAGGAGGTGTTCACGCACGGCTTCACCACCAAGGCGGCCCAGGGTGGCGAGCGCGGCATCGGGTTGGCGCTCACCCGGTTGGTCTGCAACCGTCGCGGCGGTGAGATCGCGGTGACCAACACCGAGGAGGGGGCGATGTTCACCGCCCGGATGTCGGTGTCCCGAGCGATGGAGGAGGCGCGATGATCGACGTGCTCGTCGTCGACGACGACTTCATGGTGGCCCGGATCCACTGCGGGTTCGTCGAGCGGATCGAGGGTTTCCGGGTGGTGGGCACCGCCAGCACCGGCGAGCAGGCCGTCGCCGCGGTCGACGAACTCCACCCCGACCTGGTGCTGCTCGACCTCTACCTGCCGGACATGTTCGGCCTGGACGTGGTGACCCGGCTGCGGGCCGCCCGGCACGACTGCGACGTCCTGGTGATCAGCGCCGCCCGGGAGGCGGAGGCGGTCCGCCGGGCGGTCCGCTACGGCGCGGTCAACTACCTGCTCAAGCCGTTCGGGTTCGACGAGCTGCGGACCCGGCTGGAGCAGTACGCGGCCCGCCGCAACACGCTGCGCGCCACGGTGGTCAGCGACCAGGCCGACGTGGACCGGGTGCTCTCCCGCAGCGGCTCGGTCGCCACCCCGGCCCTGCCCCGCGGGCTGAGCACGGAGACCGCCGAGCTGGTCGAACGCGCGCTCCGCGAACACACCGGCACCCTCTCGGCCGCCGAGTGCGCCAACCGGGTGGGCATCTCCCGGGTCAGTGCCCGCCGCTACCTGGAGCACTTCTCCGGTACCGGCCGGGCCGAGGTGAGTCTGCGGTACGGCGCGGCCGGCCGGCCGGAACGCCGATACTGCTGGGTGGGCTGACCCGGCGCTGACGCCGGTCTCGCGGCGAAGAGGCGCTCGGGCCCGGTCCGGACTCCCGAAGAGCAACACCCCGACGAGCGATATACCTGGGAGTCATAAATATTCCTCTCAGGTATATCGCCGCTCAGGCATGCACCTGCCCGGCGCCGCCCCGGCCGCCTCGCCCGCCGCGCGCCGGTCGCCGCCCCGGCCGTCTCGCCCGCCTCGCCCGCCGCGCCGGCCGCCTCGCCGTGACGCCGCGCGGAGGTCGTTCGGGCGCGGGCCCGGCCGGTCACGGCTCGAACTTGTAGCCGAGACCGCGGACGGTGACGATGAAGCGCGGCGCGGACGGCTCCGGCTCGACCTTGGAACGCAGCCGCTTGACGTGCACGTCCAGGGTCTTGGTGTCGCCCACGTAGTCGGCGCCCCAGACCCGGTCGATCAACTGCCCCCGGGTGAGCACCCGGCCGGCGTTGCGCAGCAGCAGCTCCAGCAGCTCGAACTCCTTCAGCGGCAGATGGACGGCGGCCCCGTCGACGGTCACCACGTGCCGCTCGATGTCCATCCGGACCGGGCCGGCGGCGAGGGTCGGGGCACCCGACTCGGCCACCTCCGCGCTCTGCCGGCGCAGCACCGCCCGGATACGGGCCACCAGCTCGCGCGGCGAGTACGGCTTGGTCACGTAGTCGTCGGCCCCGATCTCCAGGCCCACCACCTTGTCGATCTCACTGTCCCGGGCGGTGACCATGATGATCGGCACGTGCGAGCGCTGCCGGAGCTGCCGGCAGACCTCGGTGCCCGACATCTCCGGCAACATCAGGTCGAGCAGCACGATGTCGGCGCCGGTCCGGTCGAACTCGGTGAGGGCGGAGGGACCCGTCGCGGCGACGGAGACCTCGAAACCCTCCTTGCGGAGCATGTAGGACAGGGCGTCGGAGAACGATTCCTCGTCCTCGACCACCAGTACGCGGCTCAACGGGTGTTTCCTTTCCTGTGGTCAGGCCTGCCGGAACCCGGCCGGGCCGGCCTCGATCCCAGCGGAGGAGAGTGTCGCCTCCAGGTCGTCCGGGGGGCTGGCGGGCAGCCGGAGGGTGAACGTCGACCCCCCACCAAGAGTGCTCGACACATCCACCCGACCGCCATGGTTGCTGGCGATGTGTTTGACGATGGCCAGGCCCAGGCCGGTGCCCCCGGTGGCCCGGGAGCGGGCCTGGTCGGCCCGGTAGAACCGCTCGAAGATCCGGTCGACCTCGTTCGGGGCGATGCCGATGCCCTGGTCGGCGACGGCGATCTCGACGTGCTCGTCGGTGGCCCGGGCGGTCACCCGGACGGTGGTGTCCTCGCCCGAGTAGTTGATGGCGTTCTCGACCAGATTGGCCACCGCAGTGGCGATCTGGGTGTCGCTGCCGTACACGGTCAGGCCGCGCGCGCCGTCGACCACGACGTCCACCCGGCGCGCGGTGGCAGCGGTGCGGGTCCGGTCGATCACCTCGGCGATCACCCAGTCCACCGACACCGGCTCCGGCGGGGGCTGCGGCTCGGCGCCCTGGAGCCGGGTCAACTCCAGCAGCTCCTGCACCAGCCGACCGAGTCGGGTCGACTCGTGCTGGATCCGCTCGGCGAACCGCCGGGCGGCGATCAGGTCCTCGGAGAGGTCCGGCGCCCCGTCACCGGTCGGCTCGGTGGCGTCCACCAGCGCCTCGGCGAGCAGTTGCAGCGCGCCGATCGGGGTCTTCAGCTCGTGGCTGACGTTGGCCACGAAGTCCCGGCGGACCCGGGCCAGCCGGTGCGACTCGGTGACGTCGGCCGCCTCCACCGAGATGTAGCCGGCGCCGAGCCCCATCGCGCGCAGGTGCACCCCGAGCGGGTTGTCCCCCGCATTGTCCCGTCCGCGCGGCAGGTCCAGCTCGATCTCCCGCCGTACGCCGGTGCGGCGGACCTGCCCGGCGAGGGTACGGATCAGCGGGTGGGCGGCGATGGAGCCGGGCGTGGGGCCGGTCCGGAGCAGGCCCAGGGCCCGCGCCGCGGGGTTGACCAGGACCGGGACGTCGCCCGGATCCAGCACCACGACGCCGGCCCGCAACGAGTCGATCGTCTTGCGGCCGAGCCCGGAGAGCCCGCTCTGCTGGTCGTCGGGCATCTCCGGCCTCCCTGCACTGGGGCGCAAGCCCCCGTCCCCGGACAGCCGCGAGCGGCGCCACCGGTCGCCGAGGGGTCGGGACAGCAGCAGCCCGGCGACCAGTCCGGTCACCAGAGCCAGGGCCACCACGATCGCCACCGCCCATTCCACCTGGCGATCGTAGGGTCATTGTTAACCTGGGGATCGCCCAGACCGGGACGAATCACTCTCACTTCCGGGAATGTTCACCCGCGGGTCCCGCGTCGTTCACCCTCGTTCACCTCGGGTCCGCTCCCCCGGCCTACGGTTGTCGCGCACCTGCTCAAGCCGCACCGGCACCGGATCCCCGGGCCGGCGCGCGGCCACCGACCCCAGGAAGTGACGATGCGCGACGAATTCCGGGCCGACCTGCAGATTGTCAGCCAACTGCTGGTGGACATGGCGGAGGGGGTGCGCGCCGCGATGCGCCAGGCCACCCGCGGCCTGCTCACCGCCGACCGCGAGGCGTCGGAGGCCGTGATCGCGCGGGACGCCGAGATCGACGAGCTGTACCGGCACGTCGAGGAGCGGGTGTGCGACCTGCTCGCCCGGCAGGCGCCGGTCGCCTCCGACCTCCGCGCCATGATCACCGCCCTGCACGTGGCCGCCGACCTGGAGCGGATGGGCGACCTGGCCGACCACGTCGCCAAGACCGCGCTGCGCCGGCACCCGTCCCCGGCCGTGCCGGCCGAGCTGCGGCCGGTCTTCACCGACATGGCCGGGATCGCCGACCGGATGGCCGAGAAGATCGGCTCGGTGCTGGCCAAGCCCGACGCCGACCTCGCCGCGGAGCTGGACCGCGACGACGACGCCATGGACGACCTGCACAAGAGCCTGTTCGGCGTGCTGCTCGGCGACGACTGGCCGTACGGGGTGGAGACGGCGATCGACGCCACCCTGCTCGGCCGGTTCTACGAGCGCTTCGCCGACCACGCGGTGAACGCCGGCGAGCACGTGGTCTACCTGATCACCGGGGTGAACAGCCCCTCGGCGAGCTGAGCCGGACACGACGAAGGCCCCCGGTCACCCGGGGGCCTTCGTCGTCGGATCAGCGGCCCTGGTTGGCCACCGCGGCGGCGGCCTCCTTGGCGGCGGCCGGGTCGAGGTACGTCCCGCCCAGTGTCAGCGGACGCAGCTGCGGGTCGAGGTCGTAGCGCAGCGGGATCCCGGTCGGGATGTTCAGCTTGGCGATCGCCTCGTCGGAGATCTGGTCGAGGTGCTTGACCAGGGCGCGCAGCGAATTGCCGTGCGCGGCGATCAGCACCGTCCGGCCGGCCAGGATGTCCGGCACGATCGAGTCGTACCAGTAGGGCAGCATCCGATCGACGACGTCCTTGAGGCACTCGGTGCGCGGCATCAGCTCGGTCGGCAACAGCGCGTACCGGGGGTCGCCGGCCTGGGACCACTCGTCGTTGTCGTCGATCGGCGGCGGCGGCGTGTCGTACGAGCGGCGCCAGAGCATGAACTGCTCCTCGCCGTACTCGTCGAGGGTCTGCTTCTTGTTCTTGCCCTGCAGGGCGCCGTAGTGCCGCTCGTTGAGCCGCCACGACCGGCGCACCGCGATCCAGTGCCGGTCGGCGGCGTCGAGCGCCAGCTCGCCGGTGCGGATCGCCCGGCGCAGCACGCTGGTGTGCATGACGTCCGGCAGGAGGCTGTGCTCGCGCATCAGCTCGCCGCCGCGGCGCGCTTCCGCCTCGCCCTTGGCGGTCAGGTCGACGTCGACCCAGCCGGTGAAGAGGTTCTTCGCGTTCCAGTCACTCTCGCCGTGCCGCAGCAGGACCAGCGTCCCGACGGTAGGCCCCTCGCTCGCAGTCATGCCGATCATCCTGCCGTACGCCGCCGGTGGACACGCGGGGACCGGTCGGTGACGACCACCACGTGGAAAAGCTGATGACCGGCGTTCCGGGGCGGGACTAGGTTGTAAGGCGCTTGAGATATGCCGGTCATTACAAACGGGGGCGACGCGGTGCGGACGGTACGGGGCTGGTTCCGGGACACGACGGGCGGTCTGCCGAGGGCCTTCTGGTACCTCTGGACCGGGACGCTAATCAACCGGCTCGGCTCGTTCGTCCTGGTCTTCCTCGCCATCTACCTCACCCAGGAGCGCGGCTTCTCGGCCTCGCAGGCCGGCCTGGTGCTCGGCGCATGGGGCGTCGGCGGCGCGGTCGGCACCACCGTCGGCGGCACCCTCGCCGACCGGTGGGGGCGGCGCCCCACGCTGCTCACCGCGCACCTGGGCGCGGCCACCATGATGCTCGCGCTCGGCCTGGCCCGGCCGCTCTGGGCGGTTGCCCTGGGCGCGCTGCTGCTGGGCACCTTCGCCGAGGCCGCCCGGCCGGCGTTCGGCGCCATGATGATCGACGTGGTGCCGGAGAAGGACCGGCTGCGCGCCTTCTCGCTGAACTACTGGGCGATCAACCTGGGGTTCGCCTGCGCCGCCGTGCTCGCCGGAATGGCCGCCCAGGCCGGCTATCTGCTGCTCTTCGTGGTCGACGCGGCCACCACGCTGATCACCGCACTGATCATCTTCACCCGGGTGAAGGAGACCCGCACCGCCTCGGCGACCCCCGTCGCCAAGGGCGACGCCGCGCCCGCGGGCGCGCTGCGGACCATCCTCACCGACCGGGTCTACCTGGGCTTCGTCGCGCTGAACCTGTTCGCCGCGCTGGTCTTCCTCCAGCACATCTCGATGCTGCCGATCGCCATGGGCGACTCCGGCCTCAGCCCGGCCACCTACGGGTCGGTGATCGCGCTCAACGGGGTGCTGATCGTGGTCGGGCAGCTCTTCGTACCCCGGCTGATCAAGGGACGCAGCCGGTCGCACGTGCTGGCGCTGGCCTCGCTGGTGATGGGCGTGGGCTTCGGCCTTACCGCGTTCGCCGGCACGGCCTGGTTCTACGGGGTCACGGTGCTGATCTGGACCCTCGGCGAGATGCTCAACTCGCCGTCCAACTCCACCCTGATCGCCGAGCTCTCGCCGGCCGAACTGCGCGGGCGCTACCAGGGCGCCTTCTCGCTCTCCTGGCAGATCGCCGGGGCGGCCGCCCCGATCCTCGGCGGCCTGGTGCGGGAGCACGTCGGCAACGGCGCGTTGTGGTTCGGCTGCGCCGCGATCGGCGCGGTGATGGCGGTGGCCCACCTGGTCTCGGGCCCGGCCCGGGAGCGGCGGGCCGTCCAGCTCCGCACGGCCGTGGTGCCGGTCCGGCCGGTCACCGTCATCCAGCCCCCGGCCCCCGAGGCGGCCGAGGCCGCCGCGACCGCGCCGGCCGAGCCCGTCCCGACCCGCTCCTGAGATACGCCCGGCCGCTGCGAGGTCGCCGCTGTTCCTGCCGTGACCTGCAGTGCCGCGGCATGATCAGGGCGCGGTGACCGCGGTCACCCTGGCGACCCGGTCCGCCCCTCCCTACGGTCGGGTGTGGTCTGTTGACAAACCTTCATGGAGGACAGGTGCGGGGGCTGCGGCGCTGGTGGCACGACACGGCCGGCGGGCTTACTGCCACCTTCTGGTACCTCTGGTCCGGCCTGCTGATCAACCGGGCCGGCGCGTTCGCGATGCTGTTCCTGTCGCTCTACCTCACCGGCGTGCGGGGCGCTTCCGAGGCGCTGGCCGGGGCGGTAGTCGGGGCGTACGGGGCCGGCGGGGCGGTCGGCGTGCTGCTCGGCGGGG
>NZ_QGKS01000285.1 GCF_003172935.1 Micromonospora sicca
ATGTCGCGGAGGGCGGCCATGACGGCGGGGGTGTGGTGGGTGCGGATCTGGCTGGCGTCTTCGCCGAAGGTCACGTCGCGTATCCAGTGCACGCTGTTCTCGATGGTCCAGTGTTCGCGGGCCCACGCGGCGATTTCTTCGGGTCGGGCCTGGTGGGTGGGCAGGTCCGTGATTGCATAGACGACCTCGGTGGTCCACTTCTTCGTGCCCAGTTGGCGGCGCCGGCGGCGGATCCGCACGACCTGGCGAGCATGGGGAAACAGCAGATCATCCACGGTGACGACCTGGACCTCGCGGATCTCTTCGCGGCCGTGGCCGCGGCCGGTCTGTCGGTGCAGGACGGGTACCTGTTTCCAAGGCAGCGCCCGCAGTGTGGCGGCGAGGGTGGGCTGGTTGTCTTTGACGGTGATCAGGTAGTGGGCGTGGCGTTGCTCGACGAGGTAGACGGCGTGGGCGCGTTGCGCGTGCAGCGCATCCACGGTGATCACCGAGCCGGTGAGGTCGGTGTCACCGATCTGGTCCAGCAGGGGCGCGAACTCGGGAATCTCGTTGGTCTTCGCGCCGATCTGGCGGGCCGCGAGAGTGACCGCGTCGGCGTGACGCACGGCGGACAAGATGAATACCTGGCTGCCGTCGGGGCGCTTGGCGCCGCGTAGACACTTGCCGTCCACGGCGATGGCCCGGCGGCGCGGAGGGTCGGCGGCAACGGCGCGGTGAGCACGGCGTTGCTCCCGCTCCGCCACACCGTCTGGCGTCAGCGGGGCGGGTCCGGGTCTGGCGAGGGTGGCCAGGTACCCGAATCCGACGGCGGTCAGATCAGTCGGATCAACTCTGCTGTACGCGTCGCGCAGGGTCCGCTCGTCCGGGACCCGGTAGCGGCCAGTGAACGGATTGAATGGGCAGCCCAGCCGGCGAAGTTCCCGCTGGTCACAACGGCGAACCCACTCGGCGATCGCGGTCAGAGAGTTATGGCCGACCGCGCTCATCGCGCAGACACCAATCGCGAGCAGGGTCGCCAACGCGTACCGCACGCCACGCGGGTCACGAGGGTCAGTCACCCCCGCCAACCGGTCGAGTAGCCCCTCGGCAGTGGCCGACCCAGGTGCCGCGGAGACAGCCGCGGCGCGACCCGCCGAGACCATGAGCGATGATGACACGGCGAGCACGGCACCCCTTGCGGATCTTGAAGCCTAGACAACTCCATGATCCACAGATGCCGTGCTCGCCCTACGTCGGGCATCAACCAAGATCAGGCCAAAGAGGACATCCGCGGACTACTCCGGGGCCCTGGTTGGCAGCCTGCCTTCGTTCACCAGCCCCTAGGCTTGCCCGCACCTCAGGCAGCATGGGGGCGAGTCGTATAGGCGAGGAGGAAGCGTGCCACTCTACGAGATCGATGGGGAAGGCCTGCGGCGGCACGACGCCGCGCGGTTCGCGGCCCTCGGGCTCTACGAACGCAACGATCTCCAACGGCTTCTCCGGGACGACATCGCCGTGCTCAGCCCCGATCTGCTGGTCGTCGCCGAGGAATTCGGCAACTGGGAGGACTCACGACGCCGCATTGACTTGCTCGCCGTTGACAAAGCAGGGCATCTGGTTGTAATTGAGCTCAAACGCACCGACGACGGTGGGCACATGGAGCTCCAGGCGCTGCGGTACGCGGCGATGGTGTCAGCCATGAGCTTCGAGGAGGTGGTTGCGGCCTACGAGGCTCATCTGGCCAAGACACGGCCGGAGGACGAGGTCGACGCGCGCATCGAGTTGCTCAATTGGCTGGACGTCAGCGACGGTGACGAAGCCCCGATCGTCTCCTCAGATGTGCGGATCATGCTGGTCTCGGCGGACTTCGGCCGGGAGCTCACCACCGCAGTGCTGTGGCTCAACCGGTTCGAAGGCATGGACGTCCGCTGCGTGCGGCTCATCCCCTACCAGATCGACGGGCGGATCCTGCTCGACATCCAGCAGGTGATTCCGTTGCCGGAGGCTGCGGACTATCAGATTCGCGTTGGCCGCAAGGTCATCGAGCAGGAACGGCGGAGCAGCGACAACCGGGACTGGACCCGCTATCACATTGTGGTCGATGGCCAGGTACTGCCGGACGAGAACAAGCGCCGGGCAGTGCGTCTCATGCTTGAGAAGTTGGTGGAGCGGGGGGTGCCTGCGGCTGCAATCGGCAAGGTGCTCACTCCAGGTCGCTTCCGGCCGATTAAGGGGGAGCACCACACCGACGAGGAGGTCCGCGCCGCCCTCGCCGAGCAGTACGAGGGTGTAGATGTCAGCCGCTGGTTCACGGAGCACGCTTTTGTCGAGGACGGCACGACCTGGGTCGTGCGCAAGATCTGGGGCCGCAACACCGAGCCGACGCTGAACACACTCCGCGATGCATTCCCAGAAGCGGGAGTCAGCTTCCAGCGTGCCAGGTGACGAGCGTCCGTCTACGTCCCGGGCACCGTCGCTTCATCCGTGCGGGTCATTTCCTGAAGGTCGAGGAGATGCTTTTCGGTGTAGCTGACGACCACGGGCGACCCGCAAAGCTGGATGCGCAGGCCGTTACCCTCACCGCCCTCCGCGATTGTCTTCCACTGCTGGATCTGCTCAAGCAGGTCGCCAGATTCGACCTGCCCGTGCAGGAACTTGCTGGTGCAGGTCGGGCAGAGGCACAGGGTGTTGCCGGCACGATCAACCCATGCCGCAGCCGTATGTGAGACGAGATGAACAACTTCGAAGTACGGCGTCCCATCGCGCTTGGGAAAGGAAGCAGTGCAGATCTGGCAGCGGCCGGCGTACTGCTCCAACAAGAACTGCCGGACTGCCGGGTCCTTGCCGTCCCAGACCTTGCGCCCGATGACTCGGAACCGGTCCCGCCACGCGGGCTCCTCCGACAAATCGTCGCTGATAGCGTCTCGGGTCCGCTGCCTGCGGACTGCTGGGGCTACAACTCGACCGCCGGACGACACTGGGGCAGCTTCCGGCTCGCCGTGTACCGCCGGCTTGTCGAAAGCATCCTTTAGGGCGTCGGCGTACCCCTCAGGAGTAAGAGCGGCGCCGGGTGGCGGCTGAGCATCATCCTGCTCCTTCTGTTCTTGGCGTTGACGCATCTGGTCGAGCTCAGCGGCCGCATCCGGGTTCTCAGCCAGGAAGCGCAGTGTCGCCACAGACAGGTTGAGTTCTGTGCTCACCTGCACGATGGCGGAGGAAACCATACCGAGGGCGTCAGCAAGGGCTTGGCTCGACTCAAAGTCGTCGGGTAGGTCGTCCAGCGAAAGTTTGGCAGGCTCTACGAACTCGCCCGCTGCCGTCGGAATCCAAGCATGAGTGATCAGGACTTCCAGCGCCTCGGACATCGTCTCAACGGACTTGCTGTTCGAGTAGTCCTGCCGCCCTGAGGACTCGACGATTCCTCGCAGGCGGCTCGCATAAGGCAGCAGCAGGTGATTCCAGATGTACGTCGATCGTCGACGATCGGGGCGGGTCACGGCAGCTTTGAGGCCGGCGAAGCGTAGGTTCGGGTCGAACCCGTGCAGCCCGCGGCTGTGGTCGCCCCAGTCGGCGCGGATGACAACGTGCCCGAGTGGGTTCGGCGGCGACGACAGCACCCGGACCGCCTGCGCCACCCCTAGAACGCTCAGCTCCTGTTGGTAAGGCCGATAGCGCTCGTGCAGAAACCAGCAGTGCGGGCTTGGCAGGAAGTAGTGCTCCAGGTCCTCATGGGACCAGTACGCGACGGTTGGAGACCGAAACGAGAGAGCCGAGCTCCCGGCTGGACGGCACTGCAGGAAGGGCGTGTTGCGTAGCACCTCGACCAAGGTGTCCCGGCGTCTTCTCGTCGCAGCCTGCATCGCGCGGAAGATCTTCGCAAGATCGTCGTCGTGCTGCTCGTCGTCGATGGCAGTGGACGGATTGTCGTACTTCGGCACGACGTATTCGAGAACCTCGTCCACGGCGTCGGGCTCGGACAAGCCGAGTTCTTCGAGGAAGGCCCGCGCCTCTGCATTGGCAGCGACCTCCGTCCGCACCGTCGGAAAGCTCGACGAGACGGGTCCGGGCAGGTACGCCTGCGGACGTCCGTCGGCACCGAATGGCACCACATGACGGCCGTCGCACAGCCGGATCGTCGGTAGCTCCCGTGCGGGTCCCGGCCGGTTCCAGGGCGGCCGCGGCCTGCGCCACAGTGCGGGGCTCTGCGCGAGGAATCGGTACAGCTGAACGAGCCACGCATCCTGAGCTGACTCCAGAAACGTCCTGTCGAGCTGGTCGACGAGCCATTCGGCGTCGAGCTCGTCGATGTCCACGACGTCGTGGAGGTAGTCCCACAGGTCGCGATTCCGTTCCCGAGTGAGCCGCGCTGGCTGCCATTGGAGCGGCTCGACCGTCCCCTCCAAGGCACCGAGTTGTTCCGGCGTCAACAACTCGCGCAGGCCCGCGCTCCGCGCAAGACGCATCCGCGTGGCGGGAGCGTGTCCCAACGGTCCGGCGACCGGCAGAAGTGGTCGGGTCCGTACAGCCTCGAGAAGTGCGTCGAACAACGGCCGCAACAGGGAACCTTCTGGGAAATCCACCGCCGTGATGGGCAGGACGTCGAGCACGTCCAACCCAAGACGCCCCTTACGGCGCAGCTCCTCGAGAGCCTCGATCAGCAGGTGGCCGGCTTCCACGATGACTCGGGCGTTGTCCGGATCCCGCTCGGGGATGTTGTCCCGCGCCGGGGTCGTTCGCAGCGGCGCCTGCAACAGGAACCCCAGGCCGCTCGGCTTGTCGGTGGGGAAGTACACGACCAGCGGCGCGTGGGGGATCCGTTCCACGGGAGCGTCTGGTGCCCCACTCGTCCGCTTGAACGCCATCTCGACCCGCCGGCCGGGGTGGCCGATGCCGTCCAAGCTCCGGCGGAAAACCTCCCAGTACTGGTGGTTGATCACCCGATCGTTTTGGCGGACCACCAGCTCCACGTCTGGCGACAACTCGCCGCGCTCCAGCCGCGTGAAGGTGACCGCTCCGCTGCCTCCCACCACCATGACCTGCCGGACATGCTGAAGGAACAGCAGGGCCACCGGATCAAACCTCTTCAGACCGGCACCGATCTCGGTGTACGCGGTCTCGACAGGCACATTCTCGCGGTCGAAGGGGAACTCAAACCGGGTGAGGCCGTCGGGGAGGTCCGGCGGGACATCGGCGGCCTCGGGGCGCACGTAGTGACGGATGCGGAAGTGCTCCGAGCCGGAGTGCACCGTGGGCGCAAGGGTGTAGGCGTAGACGGACTTGAAGCCGATGCCGAACTTGCCGATGCTGGTCAGCTCGCTGGTCTTGGTTGAGGCGTCGACCCCGCAGATGCCCCGGACGTCCCGCTCGTTGAACGGCCGGCCGTCATGCTCGACCACGAGTCGGTCCGGATGCAGTGTGAACGTGACGTGCGACGCTTGAGCATCCTCGGCGTTCTGAAGCAACTCGAGGATGAAGTGGGTGCGGTCGGCGTACAGCCGTTGCAGGAAGTCCAGGTGGCGGGTGCCCTCGCCGTACTCCCGAATGTTGTCCTGGCGGATGCTTTTGTAGTCACTTGGCATGGCTGATCGTCAGCACTCCCTCCGCGATCCGGTGGCTGACGATGTCGACCCGGCGTCGTTCCTCCAGTTGCTCCCGGCGCCGATCGAAGTCGCGGACGATCCGGGCTCGTTGCGCCGTCAGCATTGTCCGGATACGCGGCTCGGTCTCATCGGTGAGGCGATCGTCGAGGCGCTGCAGGGCTCGTTGGTGGTGAGCTTCGAGGCTTCCGGTTCGGCGGGCCAGCAACACCTGGTTGAGGGCGTGGGCATCCCTCGCGGCGTCTCGGCGGCGCTGCTCGGCGTACCTGTCAAGTGCCGCTCCCGCGTCCTGCAGGTCTGCGGCGGGTCCGCCATCCCCGGGCAGCGCGTTGGCGAGCAGCGCGAAGAGGCGACGCTCCACGATCTTGCTGGCCGTCAGCCTGGCTGCGTCCACGACGAACGCCACGGTGCGGAACTCCGGCCGCACGGCGATGGTCTCCCAGGTGTCGCAGGCAAAGACATAGCGGCCTTCCGGCAGATCCGGATCGACGACGTGAAGCTGCGCGCGCAGCTGCTGGTCCTGAGCGGGCGCGAGGGTCGACACCGCGAGGCGAACGAGCGGATGGGTGGCGGTCAAGAAGGTGATCGACCGATCCCGGCTGGCTGCCTCGTCGGAGAAGGTCAGCCGCAAGCCGCTGTCCTTGTCATTGAGCCAATGGCGCAGCTGCTGGACGGGCCGGCCGCCGCCGAGCCTCGCCTCGTTTCGATTGATGGCGGCGAGCAGTTCTGACCGAGCGGACTGAGGCAGTCGGAGCCGCAGCTCGTCCTCGGACAGCCGATCCAGTTGTCCGGAGAGAGGGGGCCGCGTCAGGTACGCCCGAACCAGTTCCTCCAACTGCTGTTCGGTGACCGCCCGGCCCTCTTCAACGAGGGCGTCGAGGTCCTGGGTGAGACTGTCGTCCAAGCCAAGCAAGTCCTGGCTCGCGTCCTCGACGCCGCGGGCCTCGGCGACCAGTCGGACGGCATTGTCGGCGAGCTGTCGAGCCCGTTCCTCCATCTGCTCGGGCGTCAGGTCCCGGCTGGTAGCGATGGCGGCCAGGTCCTGCGTCATCTCGCCGAGCACGCCTTCGAGGTCGCCGACCGTGTCCCGGAAGAGGTCCAGCCGGTCCCAACAGCGATAGAAGACCCGCTCCTCGACGGTGTCCGGTGTGACGAAGTTGAGGATCAGTACCTTGGGGCTGCGTTGCCCGAACCGGTCGATGCGGCCGATGCGCTGCTCGATCCGCATGGGGTTCCAGGGGATGTCGTAGTTGACGAGCCGATCACAGAACTCGTAGTCGAGGCCCTCACAGCCGACCTCGCTGGAGAGCAGGACGTCGATGGCCTCCGCATTTTCACGGTCGAGGCGGAACCGGTCCCGCAGGCGCTGCCGGTCGGGCTCGGCTACTCGTCCGGTGACGACCCCGACGCGGACGCCGGCCGCCGTCAGGTGCTCGGCGAGGTAGTCGAGGGTGCCGAGGAAGAACGAGAAGACGAGGAGCTTTCCGGGACCGTCCACGGTGCGGGCTTCGCTGGCGGCCTGGAGGAGCCGCTGGAGTTTGGGATCGTCCGGCGGCAGTTGACGGGCCAGCTCACGTAGGTCCGGGTCCGTCGGAAGGGGAAGCCTCGGCGGATCTTCGTCCGGTTGGGCCTCGGGGGCGTCGGTCAGATCCGTGATGGCCGGCTCGCCGGCCGCCGCGATGCGTCGAGCGAGGGCGGGCAGGCAGCTCGACGCCTGCCTCTCGAGGGTGTCGAGAATCAGCCGGACCACGACCGGGTTGTAGCGGATGAGCAACTGGTCCCGGCGGGCTTCCAGCAGGCGATCGTAGAACTGGCGCTGCACCGGAGTGAACGGCACCGACACGGTGTGGGGCTCACGGATGGTGAACCCTCCGATGTCCCGTCGGCGGGTGCGGTTCACCAGTGGCGCGAGAGTGTTCAGCTCCTCGATCTCACGCACGCAGCGGACCCGGTCGTCGGTCGTCAAGCTGACCGCGTCCAGACGCCTGCGCACGTCGTCATACCGGGGATCGATCGCGATCGCCTGCCGGCCCCAGTTGGTGTACGCCGCAGTGTCCAACGCCTCGAGCGCCTCCTTGGCGGCCTCGGGCGCGCCGCTGCGCAGTGCCCGCACGGCGGCATTGAGGTGTCGATTGGGCTCGACGACCTCGAAGAACGTCTGCCGATCCGGAAAAAGGTCGGGGCGGAGCAGGTTGAGCAGGGTGAACAGGTCCCGGGCGTGCGTTTGCACCGGTGTGGCCGAGAGCAGGACGAGGGCAGTGCTGATCTCGCTGAGGTACTCGGCGAGCTCGTGCGAGTTTGTGCCCGGCGTACGCAGGTGGTGTGCCTCGTCGGCGATCACCAGGTCGAAGGCAGGCGGCGGGTCCAGCTCGCGCAGGCCCTTGTCCTTCTTCCGCTTGGCATTCCCCTTCAGGTATGCCGTGCGGGTGAAGAGCTCGTAGTGCACGATCGCCCGCCGGTACTCCTCGGGCCAGGCACCTTCCAGGTGAGCCTCGTTGAGGCAGTAGCGCAAGCTCGACGAGTCGAGCACCCGGAAGTCCTCGTCGAAGCGGCGCATTTCTTCGCGCCACTTGACCGTGAGCGCCTTGGGGCAGAGGACGAGCACGTGGTCCAGCGGCTGTCGGGCAGCCAACTCCTTCATGATCAAGCCGGCTTCGATCGTCTTACCGACGCCGACGTCGTCGGCAATGAGCAGCCGCGGCTCGTCGGCGCGGGCGAGGCGCAGGAGCGGCCGGAACTGAAACGGCACGTACTTGATCCGCGCTGCCCGCAGCGAATAGACGTGATCGGTGAGCGGGTGACTGAGCCGAGCGGCGACCAGGCGGGCTCGGAACTCCTCGGGAGACAGTCCGCCAGTCGTTGCCTCCTGCTGCGCCGCTGCGAGCACCAGTTGGTCCTCTGCGTACTCGCGCATGCTTCCCGCTTCGTGGAAGACGCGATAGCGGCCGAACCCATCGACGCTCTGAAGAATCTGGATGACCGGTCCGACTCGACCGGGGTCGGCTTGAACGGCAACGATGTCACCGACGTTGAATCCCACGCACGCCCCTCGAACTCGCCCCACGCGGCTGGTCCTCAACCGCCGCCTCGCCCGATGCCCAGAGCATAGGCACGCTTCGACATTCTCGACGGGGCCATTCAGCCGTATGGAGATCAATCTGCGCCGAAGGTCGGAGCACGGAGCCGTTCCGGCTTGGGGCAGTCACCCACGCGCCGGTCCGCTATTCGCCACCGCTTGCCTGACGTGGCTTCGGCACCTGCCGGTTGAAGCGCGGCTTCAGGGCGACGACCAGGGCTTCCTTCGTACCCTCCGGGTTGTCGGTCTCCTGCCAGCGGACGTCGCAGCGGCCCAGCCAGCTGGCGATGTCGGCGGCCGACGCCGCGTTGCCCGGGGTGTCGAGGAGCTGGCCGACCTGGTCGTGCAGCACCGATGAGTCGCGGTTGCCGGTCAGGTGCTGCCGGAGGCGATCCCGCAGACCTCGCCTGGTCCGGCCGACGTAGATGACCACGCCGCCGTCGAGGACCACGTGCACGCCGGGCGCGCGGGGAGCGCTGGCGACGGCCTCCATGGTGTACGGCTGGGGAGCCGTGAAGCCGGCCAGCAGATCGTCGTGGGTGGCGTCGGGCATCCCCGGAGGCTACCGGTGAGGGCCCTCATCCGTGGCCCCGCAGGAGCCGTCGTGGTCGTTGCGGCGGCGGCAGCGGGCGGCCCTGTCGAGCTTGGCGTCGCACCAGATTCGGGTACGCAGGAACTGGCGATCCTCCTCGCTGAGGGTGGTCTCGCCGAAGTCGATGGCGGTGACGTGGCCGAGCGAGTCGCGTAGGGCTACGGCGAGGGTAGTGGCCTCATCGAGGCTGGTCAGGGTGAGGTGTTGCCGCGGGTGATGGCGAACTGCGACTGACCGAACCGGGCCGGGTAGTCGATGTAGGCAGCCAGTCGCTGCTTGTCCACGCCGGCGCAGTCGAGCACCGCCCGACGGGCGCAGCCCGGGTTCGTGGTCAGGGCGGCGATGGTCCGGGCGTTGTGCCGGCTCGGGACGCCTCCGCCCCGAATCGCGGCCAGCCGCTGGCCAACGTTGGTCATGCCGTCCCCCTGAGTACCCGCAGCTTGCTGCCGAAGAGCTGCTCGGCCTCGTCCATCTGTCGGCGACCCCGCTCGGCCGCCGCTTCCCGCTGCGACCGATCCGCGTCGGCGTGCACCTCGAGCTCGGCCCGCGCGGCCTTGATGACGACGGCGGAGTCCACGGACTCGTACCCGTCGACGGCGCCGGGAATGGTGGACGCAAACCGCCGGAGGAGGCGAACGACGCCGAGGTTCTCCTTCGACATCCGCGAGGCATGCTCGGCGACCTTGATGGCGGCGGTCAGGAAATCAACACGAGGGCTCAGCGGCCCGATGATGCGCCGCTCGAGCGGCCACGTGGAGACCGCGAGCAGGCCGCGGGCCGGCGCCAGGTGCTCGGCGGTCAGGGCTGAGCAGAGGTAGTAGGGCCGGGAGTGCCGCGCAGTCCGGAACGACCGCTCCTCGTCACGGCGCAGGTGGGTCAGCTTGCCGGCCGCGAGACCGGTCGCGGCCGAGCCGAAGAAGGCGTTGTGCACCTCGGCGATCAGCTTCGGCGCGGCTGGGGCCGACAGCAGGGTGAGGGCGTGGTGGACCTGTTCACGCACCGACACTAGCGGGGCGTCGTGTTCTGACGGCTGAGCTTCGACCTCGGCGTCGTCGGCGAGGTCGGTGAGGGCCTGTTCCCAGGCGCGCTCGGCGCCTCGCAGCTCGGCGCGCAGCGCCCGGGCTCGAGGCTGATCGCGCGCGATGACCGCCCGCCGGACCGCCGCTCGGAGGTCGTCAATCCGACGCTCAAGGTTCTCTATGGACTCAGCCATGAGAGGCATGGTACAACTTCCAGTGTTTCCCAGCAATCCCCCGTCTTCGGGATTGTTGCCGTGGGGAAACAATACCTACCGTGGCGCCTGGAAGGGAGAGCCATATGGCCGGGGACCAGTCCCTACTTGACCAGGTTTTCGACCGGCTGGCCGAGGACAACATCGCCGACGACGTGGTGGACCTCGTGCTCGGGGCCTACGTCGGCGACGCTGCGCTCGATGCCGTCCTAAGCGGGGAGCCGGTGGACCTGCCGGAGCGCGACCCGTCCACGCGGCCGCGCCCGCAGCCGCTCTACCTGGAGTCGGTCACCGTCGCCGGGTTTCGCGGCGTCGGTCCACAGCAGAGCCTGCGACTGCAGCCCCACGCCGGGCTCACCCTCGTCATCGGTCGCAACGGATCCGGCAAGTCGAGCTACGCCGAGGCCGTGGAGCTCGCCGTCAGCGGCAACAGCGCACGCTGGGCGGACCGTAACAGCGTCTTCAAGGACGGTTGGCGCAACCTACACTGCGGGTCGCCGTGCGAGATCGAGGTCCAGCTCCGCGCCGAAGGGGCCAGCAAGCCCCTTCGTGTACGCCGAACCTGGCGCGATGACCACACCGAGGCCAACCAGGGCATCGGTAGCGTGCTGGCCGAGGACGGGCAGCGCTACACCGAAACCGCGGAGTTGGGGTGGCGCAAGCCGCTGGAGGCGTACCGGCCGTTCCTCACCGCCAGCGACCTCGGCCGGCTCGTCACCTCCACGCCCAGCGGGCTCTTCGACGCCCTCGCGCCGATCCTCGGCATGGACCCGGTCGTCGACGCCGACAGGCGGCTCATGCGGGTCCGCCGCGAGCTGAACGACCAGATCGCCGCCGTCAAGGCGGCGCGTGACGCGCTGCGTACCGCGCTCGCCGAGGTCGACGACCAGCGCGCACAGGCCGCGGCTGCGATCCTGGCCAAGCGGACCCCCGACCTCGACGCCCTCGACCAGCTGCTCGCCGACGCCGGCAGCGACACCCACGACCCGGTCGCCGTCGCGGCTCGCCGCCTGGTCGCCGTCGCGCTGCCGGACCAGGGGTACGCCACCGAAGTGGCGGACGGACTCGCCGCCGCCGCGGCACTGGTCGGGGAGCTCTCCACGACCCGCGCCGGCACCGCCGACCAGGCCGCCCAGCTGCTGCGCATGGCGGTCACCTTGCACGACGACCACGGCGACAGCCCGTGCCCCGTCTGCGGCGCGGGAAGGCTCGATGCCACGTGGCGCGCGCAGGCCGGCGAGACCCTGGATCAGCTGCAGCGCGACACCGTTGCCGTAGCGGAGGGAACCCGGCGGCTCCAGGATGCGCAGGCCCGGGCCGCGCGGTTGCTCGACCTCGACCGGCGGATCAGCGCCCACGACCTGGAGGCAATGGCCGGCGCGCTCGACCAGCCCGACGTGGTGAAGCGGTTCCGCCTGCGGGCCGACGAGCTGCGCTCGGCCGGGGCCGAGCTCTCCTCCAACGAGCTGGCCGCCCACCTGCGGGCCGCCTATCCGCCGCTGCTCGAGGCGTTCATCGAGCTGCAAGAAGCAACGCTCGCCTGGCTGCGGCAGCGCCACGATGCCTGGCGTGAGCACGCCGTCGCCCTGCAGGACTGGCTGACTCGGGCTCGGGTCGGCACCGACAGCGATGCCAAGTTCAAGCGGGTCAAGGCCGCCCGCGAGTGGCTGACGAAGGCCATCGACGAGTTGCGGAACGAGCTCTTCCAGCCCTTCGCCCAGCGCTCGCAGGAGATCTGGGAGGAGCTGCGCCAGGAGAGCAACGTCGAGCTGAGCGGGATGCGGCTCGACGGCACCAACACCCGCCGCAAGATCTCCTTCCCGGCGAAGGTAGACGGGACGACCACCTCGGCGATGGCCGTCATGAGCCAGGGTGAACTCCAGGCGCTTGGCCTGTCGGTGTTCCTGCCCCGCGCCTGCGCGGACGACAGCCCGTTCCGGTTCGTCATCATCGACGACCCGGTGCAGAGCATGGACCCATCGAAGGTCGACGGCCTTGCCCAGGTGCTCGCCGGCCTGGCGGAGACCCGGCAGGTCGTCGTCTTCACCCACGACAACCGGCTGCCCGAGGCGATCCGCCGGCTGCGCATCGAGGCCACCATCTGGGCGGTCACCCGCCGCGATGAGTCGGTCGTCGAGATCCGGAAGAACAGCGACCCGATCGAGCGGTACCTGAACGACGCCTACGCGATCCTCAAGGCGGAAGGGCTGGCCGACAACGCCCGCTATCCCCTGGTCTCCGGCTTCTGCCGGTCGGCGCTCGAAGCTGCCTGCCACGAACGGATCCGACGCGAACGCATCGGTCGCGGCGAGCGGCACGGCGACGTCGAGGAGCTCATCGAGAAGGCGCTGGCGCTCAACCAGGTGGCGGCCCTGGCGCTCTTCGGTGACATGCACCAGGGCGGCAAGGTGCTGAGCCGGCTCAATCAGTTCGGCCATTGGGCCGGAGACGCATTCAAGGCCTGCAAGCAAGGGGTGCACGGGCCCGGGACCTTGGACCTCGACGTGCTCGTCCGAGACTGCTGCCGACTCGCCGAGGAGCTGCGATGACGACCGTTCCGACCGCCGCTTTGCCGCAGAGCTGCCTCCAGGCGGCCGACCAGTTGCTGACCAGCGTCGTGCGCGGCACCCGCGGCGCCTGGCCGCGCGCGTGTGCCTGGCTGCTTCGACTCGCGCTCGAGGCGGCCATGGACGACTACTGGCTGCGGCTCCATCCGGAGGTGGCCGGGCTGCGCGCCCGATCGCCGCAGTTCCTGATCCTCGATCGTTACGCTGGCCGGCACATCGCCGCCCGGGCCGGCTACGCCTGGGCGGCGCTGTCCCGGGCGGGCCACCACCACTGCTACGAGCTCGGCCTCACCGCAGGGGAGCTCCGGCGGCTCCGCGAGATGGTGGCGGCAGTTGTCAGCGACCTCGCCGCGGAGCGGGTGCCGCGACCAGGAGGAAGCGTGGAAGACCCCTCCTTCTGATCGGCGCACCGATTCGACGAAGGCGCGACATGAAACGGCTGGTAGGGCAGGATCCCGCTCCGGAGCAACGGATCACGCGCGCTGCTTCAATGCCGATCGTCGGGGCAGAAAGGCGCAGGTCACAGGCAGTTTCCGCACCCACGGGCAGGCGTGCGATCTGCGTGTCCCCCGCGAGCGCGACATCGGCCCTACAGTGCACCCCATAACAAGCACCATGGAGGTTGACGCGGTGGCGAAGGCGGACGAGCTGGGCCGGGAGCAGGCCTACCTCAGGCATGCACTGAAGGTGCGCGAGCAGAAACGCGAGCTGAGGTCTGCCATCACCGTCAACGGCCACCGCGATTCGTCCAACCTCGCGGAGATCCTCGGCCCCCCCAGACAGCCCGGTGGCCCTGGGCCGGATAGTCGACGCCGAGGACACCCTGTATATCGGCCATTCCTCCATCAGAGATGCCGATGGCACGATGTTGGTCATCAACTGGAAGCTCGGCGCCGCGAAGCCGTTTTTCAACGCGTCGCCCCAGGACCCCCACGGCCTCATCAGCAAGAGAACCTTCGAATTCGACGGACACAACGTCGTCGACTTCGAGGAGACTGTCTTTGCCGCTCTGGCCCGCCAAATTGAGGCGCTCGACGCAAAGGCAGATGAGCCTCTACAGAAGGGGCCCGACGCCGCGCTGCTCCGCGAGCTCAATCGCAAACGCTCGGGCGAGATGCGGGAGATCGTCCGCACGATCCAGGCTGCGCAGTATGACCTCATCACCGCGCCGATGGATCAGGTGCTCGTGATTCAGGGCGGCCCCGGAACCGGCAAGACGGCTATCTTGATGCACCGCGTCTCCTGGCTTCTCTTCAACAACCAGTCCCGCCTTCCGGCTCACGAAGTCCTCGTCGTAGGACCTAACACAACCTTTACTCGCTACATCAAAGGGCTCTTGCCTAGCCTCGGAGACCACGACGTCAAGCATCTGTCCATCAACCGACTAGCCCCCGCTGTCCCTATTGGACGTACTGACACCCCCGAGGCGGCCCGACTTAAAGGCGAGGCTAGGTTGTCCAAGCTGCTTCGGATAGCTTTGGCCACCAGGATCAATCCCCCGTCATCGGCGATGCTCACCACCGTCCGCGGCAACAACCGGCAGGTCCGGCTTGACCTTGAGAAAGTTACTGAAGCGTTTAACAGCACACTTCGCCAGCAAGGCCCATACAACGTACGCCGTCGGTCCTTAAGGGATCGAGTCAAGACTCTTATCCAGCACGCGGACCGCCGACTCACCCCTAGCGCGCTCGGTACTGCAGCAGCCGATCTTACTGATCGGATTTGGCCCCGGCTCGCGGCCACTGACCTAGTCGGAGAGCTCTTCGCCGCACCTGACCGGCTCAAGACGCCAGCATCCGAGGACTTCAACGCCGAGGAGCTTGCGCTGCTACACCGCGGCTCGCGGAAAGGGCCAGGGGACGAGACGTGGAGCGAGGCTGACCTCGCCCTGCTCGACGAGGCTGATGCCCTGCTCAACGGCACGCCACAGCGCTACGGCCTCATCGTGGTTGACGAAGCTCAGGACCTATCAGCGATGCAACTCCGGTCTATCGCGCGACGCTCCAGTAGTGGAGCCATCACACTGGTGGGGGACATCGCGCAGTCCACCGGCGCTGCCGCTCGCGACAACTGGAGCGATGTCCTTGCCCACCTTCCCCGCAAACACCCTCATCAGGTGGAAGATCTCAAGTACGGTTACCGCGTTCCGCGTCAGGTGTATGAATTTGCAGCGCCCCTGCTAGCAACAGCGGCCCCGGGAGTTGCCCAGCCTACGGTGGTGCGTGACGCACCGGCCGATCCGGGCCGCCACCATGTGACGCCGGCTCGTCGCGCTGCGGCCACCGTTGAGATCGCTCAGGCACACGCTGGCAAGGGCCGCTTTGTCGGCATCGTTTGCGCCGAGTCTTGCCGTCAAGAGCTGGAGCAAGCGCTCACAGAGCAGGAAGTGGCGTGGATGGACGCCGATCAGGGTGAGCTCGGAAGTTCCATCAACGTCGTGAGCCCTCGCGGCGCTAAGGGCCTGGAGTTCGACAGCGTTATCGTGGTTGAGCCTGCTCACATCGCTCGTGAGGACCCGCGTGGGGAGCGTCTCCTGTACATCGCGCTGACGCGGACCACAAAGTTCCTCGACGTGGTCTACGCAGACCCGAACGTGCCTCCCCTTGATTTGCCGAACCAGGCACCTGTTCTTGAGCCGGCAGAGAGCGCTGAGCTGCCGGCTAGCACGCCCGTCATCCGTCCCCGGCTGGCAAGGTCGGGACCGTCACAAGCGGACCCGCTCGTCGAGCCGATCGCCCAAGCACTCGCCCAAGAATTCCAGGAAACGGTCTATTGCACAGTAAACGAAGGCATTTATATGCAGGTCCTTAAGCGCGTTTCCGAACTCCTCTCGAAGGAGACCGAGGAGACCAGGGACCAGCGAGGATGAGAATTCCTTCCGTGCGCGAAACAGGTGGCGGGACGCATGCGCTGGACGCCACGGGCAGCGCACTACGGCGCGGGTCGGTTAGGTTCACGGCGTGACTGATCTTGAGCGGGGGATCTACGAACACCTCATCACCCACCAGCTCGCCGAACGGCTAAAGCACGTCGACCCCGCCCTGGTCCAGCACGACAAGCTCGACCCGGCCGACGCCCACGACGTACTCGCCAGGCACATCGCGGCACTGGCCCGCCGCGCCCTGCTCGCCGTAGGCGGCGGCGACGACAAGGTTGCCCGCCAGGTCGAGTTGGCCAACCACATCGCCGACAGCATCGCCCAGGCCGAGCCGCGCGCGGTCGGCGCCAACGACCAGGTTGCCGACGCGCAGCGTCTGCTGCATTCCATCGCGCCCCCACCGACGCCGCCCGCCGCACCCACCTTCCCGGTGCGCCCCACCACCCCGCTCTCCACCGGCGCGCTGCTGGTCAACGGCCGCCACCAGCCGCGCATCGGCCACGAGGTCACCCACGAGATGGCCTCCGTCGACGAGGTTGACCTACTCTGCGCGTTCATCAAGTGGCACGGCCTGCTCCAGGTGCAGGGCGCCGTCCGCGACCTGATCGCCCGCGGTGGTCGGCTGCGGGTCATCACCACGACATACATGGGCGCCACCGACCAGCGGGCCCTGGACCGGCTCGCGGAGCTGGGCGCGGAGATCAAGGTCTCCTACGAGACCAGGACCACCCGCCTGCACGCCAAGGCGTGGCTGTTCCGCCGCAACAACGGCACCACCACCGCGTACGTCGGCTCATCGAACCTGTCGAAGGCCGCGCTAGTCGACGGCGTGGAGTGGAACGTGCGGATCTCCAACCTTGAGCAGCCGCACGTCATCGACACCTTCGAGGCGACGTTCACCGACTACTGGAACGACTCCGCCTTCGAGGCGTACGACCCGGCGAAGGACGCCGACCGGCTGCGCATCGCGCTGCGCGGCGAGCGCCATGACGAAGCGCCGACCGAAATCGCGAACCTGGACGTCCGCCCGTTCCCCTACCAGCAGGAGATCTTCGACGACTTGGACGCCGAGCGGCTGGTGCACGGCCGCTGGCGAAATCTGGTGGTGATGGCGACCGGCACCGGCAAGACCGTGGTGGCGGCGCTGGACTACCGACGGCTGCGCAAGGCCGGCCAAGTCGACTCGCTGCTCTTCGTCGCCCATCAGGAGCAGATCCTGCGGCAGAGCCGCTCGGTGTTCCGGCAAGTGATGGGGGACGGCAGCTTCGGCGAGACCCTCGTCGGCGGCGACAGGCCGAGGGACTGGAAGTACGTCTTCGCTTCGATCCAGTCGCTGCATCGGCAGGAAATCGACCCCGCGGCGTACGACATGGTGATCGTCGACGAGTTCCACCACGCCGAAGCGCCGACGTACGCGCGGCTGCTGGAACGGCTGCAGCCACGCGTGCTGCTGGGGCTGACGGCGACCCCCGATCGGAGCGACGGCGGCGACGTGCGGCGGTGGTTCGACGGCCGCGCCTCGGTGGAGCTGCACCTGTGGGAGGCCCTCGAGCGGCAGTTGCTGGCGCCGTTCCAGTATTTCGGGCTGCACGACGACGTCGACCTGTCGCAGCTGCGCTGGAAGCGCGGGCTGGGGTACGACCCGGCCGAGCTGGACGGCGTCTACACCGGCAACCACGCCCGGGCCCGGATGGTCCTGCGGGCGGTACGCGACACCGCAGACGTCGGGCGGATGCGGGGGCTCGGCTTCTGCGTGAGCATCGGGCACGCCGAGTTCATGGCGGACTGGTTCACCAAGCACGGCGTACCGTCGGCGGCGGTGACCTCGCGGGTCGACGCCGCCGGGCGGCAGGCGCTGCTGACGGCGTTCCGCAACCGTGAGCTACGGGTGCTCTTCACCGTCGACCTGTTCAACGAGGGCGTCGACCTGCCGATGGTCGACACGATCCTCATGCTTCGCCCCACCGAGAGCGCCACCATCTTCCTGCAGCAGCTCGGCCGGGGTCTGCGCCTGGACGACGACAAGCCCTGCCTGACCGTGCTCGACTTCATCGGCGGGCAGCACGCCAACTTCCGCTTCGACCTGCGCTGGCGGGCGCTGACCGGGGTCAGTCGGCGGACGGTTGAGGCGGCTGTCCGGGATGACTTCCCGTCGCTGCCGAGTGGCTGCCACATCGAGCTGGACCGGGTGGCGAAGGAGCGCGTGCTCGCCAACCTGAAGTCGGCCCTACCGACGTCGAAGAACGGCCTGGTGGCGGAGCTGCGGCAGCTCGGTGACGTGAGCCTGGCCGAGTTCCTGCGGGAGAGCGGCCTCGAAATCGAGGACGTCTACCGGTCGGCGAGCATCGGCGGCTGGGCAGGGCTGCGGCGCCTCGCCGGCATCGACACCTCGGCCGGCGGGCCGGACGATCGCGAGCTCGGCCGGGCCATCGGGCGGATGCTGCACATCGACGACATCGACCGGCTGGACGTCCTCACTCGGGTCGCGAGCGGCGAACACCCGGGCAGCGGCCGGCTGCTGGATATGCTGCATTTCAGCCTCTGGGGGCCGTCGGTGCCGCTGGCCGAGCGAGACGCCCGGCTAAAGCGGCTCTGGGCGGAGCCGACGCGCTGCGCGGAGCTGCGCCAGGTCGCCGAGGTGCTGCGGGACCGCATCCACCGGGTCACCGCGGAGCCGGAGTCGGCGCGGGTGCCGCTGCGGGTGCACGCCCGCTACAGCCGCAACGAGGCGTGCGCGGCCTTCGGGATGACGAACCCGGGGTCGCTGCGCGAGGGCGTGAAGTGGCTGCCGGACGAGCAGGCAGACCTCTTCTTCGTCACCCTGG
Source organism: Micromonospora sicca (assembly GCF_003172935.1). Lineage (GTDB taxonomy): Bacteria > Actinomycetota > Actinomycetes > Mycobacteriales > Micromonosporaceae > Micromonospora > Micromonospora sicca. Next base: position 18,746 of record NZ_QGKS01000285.1, read on the forward strand.
TCAAGTCCGAGGAGCACTACTCCCCAACGACGATGTACGCCGACCGGGCCATCACCGACAGCCTGTTCCAGTGGGAGTCGCAGAGCACCACGTCGTCGGCGTCAGCGACCGGGCAGCGCTACATCAACCACGTCAAGCAAGGGTCGACGGTGCACCTGTTCGTCCGGGAGAACAAGGTCGCCGACCGCGACCTGGGTGCACCGCCGTACCTGTATGTCGGGCCGATGACGTACCAGGAGCACAGCGGCGACCGGCCGATGCGGATCCTCTGGCGGCTGCAGCATCCGCTCCCCGCCGACATGTACGCCGCGGCCCGGGCGATCGCCGCATGACGCGTCACCATACGAGGTGCACGACCCGTGACGCGAGCCCGTTGGCTCTCATGCAAACTGGCACTTTCGTCGTCCGAACGGCGGCTACCTCCCCTGCCAGAAAGGTCGCTAAATTCCGCTGGTGCAAATGCGTCTGCGGCCTGCCCGACTCCTGGTTGCCGGCCTGTTACTCGCACCGGGTGTAACCGCGACATCGTGTTCGAGCATCACCAGCCGAGTCGGGGGATTTCCACACACCTGGGTAGGGGCGGCCACCACGAGCGCCGTCATGATTCAAGTTTCCCGGAAGGAAGGCACCCTCTCAGGAACGCTGGACCAGACGAGCCTGAACAGCTCCGACCCGACCACGACGGAGTCGACGCACGCCGCCTTCACGGGCACAATGGACGGCGAGGCAATGACCCTCAGCTTCCCCCAGGGGTTCGGACTCGTCACCAACCTCTCGGGCACGGTCTCCGGCTCTGAGATGACGTTGCAGGTGCCGCAAGAAGACGGCTCGACCGCCCCTCTTATGCTCGCATCCGGCTCCACCGACACCTACAACCGGAAGGTTGCGGAGGTGCAAGCCCAGGCCGATGCCAACCTGTCAGCTCGCCAGGCAGCTGTAGCGAGTTCGGCGCCGCAGCTTCTCTTCAGGAGAGCCAGAAGCAGATAACAAGGGCAGCTGAAGCAGTGGCGCATGACGTTGCGGCCGTGCGGGATGAGCTTGCCAAGCCGCCCTCATTTTCTGATTTTGAAGGGGACTTGGCCGCTGCGAAGGAGCACCTCGCGAGCGCGAAGACCAACGCCGCGAAGGCCAATAGGGAGCAGGACGAGTCGTCGGCGTGCAGCGACGCCTACAGTGCAGAAAGCGATGCCTACAGCGTCGAAAGCGACTCCTACAGCATCGACAGCGATATGAGCAGCCTGACCGGCGACATCCAAGCAGCTAAGGATGCTGCCGCCCAGCTGGACCGTGATCTGTCTGCATACCAGCAGGCCACAGCTGCGCTACCCGGATACACGCCGCCTAACGCACCGGATGCCGACGACATCAAGGATCTCTTGAACCAGGTAGCCGTGAAGACTGCGGCTTGGAAAAGAAAGGGAGCCAGTTACCAGGCCGCCGTCGCCAAGCTCCTAAAGGAAGCTAGGGCCGTCGCTGCCAAATCCCAGAAGGACCACTGTTAGCACATTGGCGTAAGGCACGCTCCCGAGCCGTCAGGTACGCGAGCACCGCCGCGGGCCGTACCGCAGCGACCGGCGCCGCACTCCGGTACGCGCGACGTCAACCAATCAGTACCCGGGCCGGCCTTCCACAGGCTGGTGGCCGCCGACGTAGTCGGCGGCCACCAGTGTTCAAGCGGTGAGGCTACTGGACGGCTACCGCCTGCTTGTTGTAGTTCTTGCCCTCACCGTCCGGCTTGTAGTTGCTCTCCACGTTGCCGGCGATGTCGATCGAGAACCAGTTGACGGTGGTGTCGCTGTTCACCGTGATGTTCTGGACGCCCTCGCGCATGCCGGCCAGGGCCAGCTTGGGCGAGGTGTACGTCGGCCGGCTGCCGTCGAGCGTGTAGTAGACGTTCGCCGGCTCGCTGGTGCTGAAGGTGAAGGCCGTGGCACCCGCTTCCTGCTTGACGATCTTCAGGCTAGTCTGCGGCTGGATGTTGTCCGTCGCGTACGCCCGGGCCACCTCGAGGATGGCGATATTGCCGTTGGCGAACTCCATCGCCTCCTCATGCCCCTCGGCGAACGGCGGCTGGAAACCGACCGCGGTGAACCGCTTGGTCGTCGGGTTGTAGACGTCCGCGCCGACCTCGAAGTCCCAGCCGATGATGCCCCGGTTGTACCAGTGCTCGTCGGCGCTGTTGCCGGCCGCCGAGTACAGCACGTCGGTCACCGGTCCGGTGCGGCCCGGCCAGATCGCCGTGCCACGGTATTCCTGCACGCGGGAGAGGATGTAGTCCGAGGAGGTCCAGAAGTACGCCTCGGTGCCCTGGTCCACCCGCGGCAGCACCTCCCGCCCAGCGGCCTTGTACGCCCCCGGAGGCCACATGAAGTACCCGCCGTAGGAGTGGGTGTTCATGGAGAGCTTGATGTTCGGGAAGGTGTCGACCAGCCAGACCTCGTTGCGCGCCTCCGGCTCGGACAGCTCACCCGGGCCGGCGAAGGTCTCGCCGGTGCAGTTGGTCGCTGACGCGCCGACGTAGCCGTCGAAGACGGAACCGACGGAGAAGTTCCGGTTGATATCCACGCCCCAGGCGTTGCGGGCAGCGGGGTCCCCCAATGACGCCGAGCAGTAGTTGGTCATGTTCTTCCGCTGCATGTTGTAGTCGTACATGCTGTAGTGCGCGCCGTCCGGGTTAACGACCGGCAGGATGAAGATGTCCAGGTCGTCGACGATCTTGCGGGTGTCCGGGTCCTTCGCATAGTTGCGCAGCAGCCGCTCGGCCGACTCCACGCAGACCAGCGGGGTCACCCACTCCCGGGCGTGCTCCTGGCAGTAGAGGAAGACCCCGACCTTCGAGCCGTCGCGGTGCTTGCCGATCCGCAGCACCTTCATCTGGAACGGCTCGCGGGACACGCTCGCCGGTGCCTTCAGATTATCGGTCAGCGTGGTCGCGGCGGCCGCGGCCACCACGCCCGCGCCGGCGTTGCCCCGGTACGTGCTGGCGGTGAGCAGTTTGGCCGCGTCGGCGTTGCCGTTGACCGCGGCGACGACCTGCGCGGCCGTGCTGGTGATCGCGCCGGAGCCGTTGGTGGCCAGGCTCACCGTGACGGCCTTGCCGGACACGCTCACCGTCAGCGGGGCGTTCGCCGTGCCCGGGTCGACCAGCGACATGGTGACGTCGTTGCCGCCCCCGGAGCCGTACGCGGTCGAGGTGACGTAGACGATGCTCGCCGCGGCGGTGCCGAACTGCGCCTGCGCGTTGCGCCGGTAGCCGTTCGTCTTGTACGGCAGGTCGATCAGCTCGGTCAGCTTCGGGAACTCCGCGGCCAGTCCGGTGAACCGCGCGGTGACCTCCGTCGGGTCCAGGTAGTGGTCGACGAAGTCCGACACGTACGGGTGCTTGCCGGGGTCCTTGCGCGGTCTGCCCAGCCACTTGGAGACGTCGACCGTGACCGAGCCGCCCTTGTTGCTGGTGATGGTGGCCTTGGCCGGCGCGGCGTTGATGGCGACCGGGTTGCTGAACCGGTGATACATGTACTGGCCGGCGTCGGTGAACCGGGACATGGTGGCGGTCCCGCCGGAGCCGATCTCCGTGCCCGGCCCGCTGTCCCAGCTCGCCGTCAGCACCGTCGTCGAGTCGGTGCCGGCGCTCGACTTCACCTCGATGTTGAGGAATAGCTGGTCGTTGAGGCTGGAGAACCATTCGGCCCGCAGCACGGTCAAGGTGTCGGTGCTGGCCGTCGCAGCCGTCGCGGCTCGGATCGAGGCGGACCGCTCGGCCATGTTCTGTGCGTAGTCGCTCTGGTCGGAGATGGCGTCCTGCACGTCGAAGCCCTTGTCCCGCAGCGCCTGGCTCTCCTCCGGGCTAAGGATCGCGTGCACCTCGATGCCGTTGTCGACCGGCTTGACGTACTCGGCGAGGTCGACGCCGAGGTCGTTGAGGCGGTCGATGCCCGACTTGTCGGCGACGACGATGCGCATCAGGCCGACCCCGTTCTGTTCGCCGGTCGACGACCGGTCGGGCACCACCCCGCCGCCCGACGTCGGATTCGCAAGACCGGGTGCGCCGACGGCGAGCGCCAGCGGTAGCACGAGCAGGGCCAACAAGCGGCGCGGTCCGTTGGATCTTCTTGTACTCCTCATGAGAGTCCTTCCGGCGAGGCGATCCTGACGGCCGCGCAGTCAAGGTGTCCGGTAGACGACCTCGACTGCCGCAGCTGCGCAAAGTGTGATCGCCGCCTCACCATCAGTCAAGATCGATGGGGGCTACGGGAGCAGACGCGAGTCTCAGCTGTTCAGGTACGCGAGCACCGCGAGCACCCGCCGGTTGTCGTCATCGGACGGTGGCATGCCCAGCTTGCTGAAGATGTTGTTGATGTGCTTGCTGACGGCCTTCTCGGTGACGAACAGCCGCCCGGCGATTGCGGCGTTCGACCGTCCCTCGGCCATCAGCCCCAGCACCTCCCGCTCCCGGGCGGTGAGTTCCCCCAGCCGCTGCGCGCCGCTGTTGCGGGCCAGCAACTGGGACACCACCTCGGGGTCCATCACCATGCCGCCGTCGGCCACCCGGCGCACCGCGTCGATGAACTGGCCGACGTTCGACACCCGGTCCTTGAGCAGGTAGCCGACTCCCCCAGCCCGGTCGGCGAGCAGCTCCCGCGCGTACAGCTGCTCGACGTGCTGGGACAGCACGAGGATCGGCAGCCCGGGGTGCTGCGTCCGGGCCGCGAGCGCCGCCTGCAGGCCCTCGTCGGTGAAGGTCGGCGGCAGGCGTACGTCGAGGACCGCGACGTCGGGGCGGTGCCGGGTGAGCGCCGGCAGCACGGACGGCCCGTCGGCGACCGCCTCGACCACCTGGAAGCCGTACGCGTCGAGGATGCGCGTCAACCCGTCCCGGAGGAGGGCGAGGTCCTCCGCGATGACAACTCGCACGGCAGCTCCATGGTCACGACGGTGGGTCCGCCGGGCGGACTCGTCACGGTCATCGTGCCATCGAAGGCTGCCAGACGGCGTTGCACACCCGCCAGGCCGGTCCCCGCCTCCGGCGACGCGCCACCGCGACCGTCGTCGCCGACCACCATGCTCAACGCATTGTCGCGGTGAGAGACCTGTATCCAGGCGCGGCGAGCGCCGCTGTGCTTGGTGACATTCGTCAGCACCTCGGCCACCGCGAAGTACGCCGCGGATTCGACAGCCGCCGGCGGGCTGCCCGGTAGCTGCACCTCGACGTCTACACGCAGCGGCACGGCCAGGGCGAGAGCCTGCACGGCTCCGTCCAGGCCACGCTCGGCGAGCACGGGCGGGTAGATGCCGCGGACGAGATCGCGCAGCTCGGCAAGGGCATGGCCGCTGGCCTCCTGCGCCTCGGTCAGCAGCCGCTGCGCCGCCGCCGGGTCGTCGGCCAGGAGCTGCTCGGCCAGGCCGATGCTCATCCGCAGCGCGACCAGCCGGGCCTGCGCCCCGTCGTGCAGGTCGCGTTCGATCCGGCGCAGCTCGGCGGCCTGGGTGTCGATGGTGTCGGCGCGGGTGGCGGCGAGGTGCCGGACCCGCAGCGCCAGCTCCTGCGTCCGGGTCGGTGCGAGGAAGAAGCCGGCGAAGCGGAAGTGCAGCCACACCAGCCACGGCGCAACGGCCAGCCCACCGGCCAGGAACAACCACCCCTGCGGTACGGAGAGCAACGCCTTCACGATGTTGTCCATCGGCCAGAACACGCCGTAGCCGTACCAGTCGACGGTGAGGTGCAGCGCCAGCGGCACCAGCAGGACCCCCTCCAGCCCGTACGCCGGCAGCACGAACGCCAGCAGGCAGGCCCCGCCGGTGATCGCGCCGGGAATCAGCCAGGCGAAGTCCCGCCAGGTCGCCGGATCCGCGACCGCCCACCGGAACCGCTTCCAGGTGCCGAGCTGAGCGTCGGCCGGCACCGGTTGGTACGGCGTCGCGATCGGCAGCCCGCACCACCGGCTCAGTCTCCGTTGCAGCGTCAGCGACAGCCGCACCAGCACAGTCACCGTCGGGAAGAGCGCGAACCCGATGCCGAACACGGGAATGAGCGCGAGCGAGACCACCGACAGCGCGAACAGCAACGCGTTGGTGGTCAGGCTCAGCAGGGCCACGGCCAGGCCCTGCACGGCGGCGAGCGCGCCCGGCCGGATCTGCTGCCAGACGACCGCACGTACGGAGCTGTCCACGCCGCCATTCTCCGCCAGGGTGCCACCGGATTCGGTGGTGCTACCACCACCTCCGTTCGGGACCTGGCACTCCTGTCTTCGCCTCGCGCCGGCCAAAGGATCGACGACATGACCACAAGGCTGCAAGAGAAACCCAACCGACTGGCCGGCCTACCGTCCGGCCGCCGCAGCAAGTACGCCATGCTCATCTTCTGGCTCGTCCTCATCGCGGCGGCCGGGCCGCTGGCGATCAAGCTGACCGAGGTGCAGGACAACGACACCCTCGGCGCGCTGCCCGCCACCGCCGAAGCCAGCCGGGCGGTGCAGCGGGCGGAGGAGGCGTTCCCGGACTCGCAGAAGCCCCTGGCCGTCGTCGTCTACGTCCGCGAGGGTGGGCTCACCGACGCCGATCGCGCGAAGGTCGACGGCGACCGCACGGCGTTCGCCCGGTACGCCGACGGCGGCCAGGTGCCCCCGCCGGTGGCCAGCGAGGACGGGCGGGCGCTGCTGCTCTCCTTCCCGGTCGCCGGGGACGCCGACCAGCGGGCCGACGCGGTGGCTGATGTCAAGCAGCGGCTGACCACTGACGCACCGGCCGGCCTGCGGACGGCACTCACCGGTCCAGCCGGCGGCGAGGACGACGTCTTCGACGCGTTCGGCGGCATGGACACCACGCTGCTGCTGGCGACCGCGGCGACCGTCGCGTTGCTGCTCCTCGTTTCGTACCGCAGCCCGGTCCTGTGGTTGATCCCGCTCATCACGGTCGCGGTGGCCAACCAGCTCGCCAGCGCGGTGGTGTACCTGCTGGCCCGGCACGCCGGGCTGGCCGTGGACTTCCAGAGCCAGAGCATCCTGACCGTGCTGGTCTTCGGTGTCGGCGTGGACTACGCCCTGCTGCTCATCGCCCGCTACCGGGAGGAACTGCGCCGGCACGCCGACCGGCACACGGCGATGGCCGTCGCGCTGCGGCGGTCGATCGGCGCGATCGGCGCCTCGGCGGCGACCGTCGCGATCGGCCTGCTCTGCCTGCTCGCCGCGCAACTGCCGTCCACCCGGGGGCTCGGACCGGTCGGCGCCGTCGGGATCGCCGCAGCGTTCCTCGCCATGACCACGCTGCTGCCGGCCGTGCTGGTCATCTTCGGGCGGTGGCTGTTCTGGCCGTTCGTGCCGCGGTACACACCGGACGCGGTCGGGCTCGACGTGGCGGCCGAGCACGGGGTGTGGCGCCGGATCGCCGGTTTCGTCGGCCGGCGCCCCCGCGCGGTGTGGCTGGGAACGGCGGCGGCGCTGGTCGCCCTGAGCTTCGGCATCGGCAACCTCAGCATCGGCATGCCGCACGACGAGTCCTTCACCAAGGAGGTCGGCTCGGTCACCGGCCAGCGGATGATCGAGGCGCACTACCTGAGGGGAGCCGTCGCACCCGCCGAGATCCTGGCCGCCGCCGGCCCGGCCGACCAGGTGGTGGCCGCCGCCCGTACCGTGCCGGGGGTGGCCGAGGTGGGCGAGCCGGAACGCTCGCCGGACGGCCGCTGGGTGCGCATCGCGGCGGTCCTGGCCGACACGCCGGACAGCGACGCGGCGCTGGACACCGTCGAGCGGCTCCGCGCCGCGGTGCACGCCGTGCCGGGCTCGCAGGCCCTCGTCGGCGGCGACACCGCGTACCTGCTCGACGAGGAGCGGACGGTCGGCCGGGACAACCGGGTCGTGGTGCCGCTGGTGCTGGCCGTCGTCTTCGTCATCCTGGTGCTGCTGTTGCGCGCGCTGGTCGCGCCGCTGCTGTTGCTGGCGAGCGTGGTCCTGTCCTACGTCGCCGCGATGGGCGCGGCCGGGCTGATCCTCGACGCGATGGGCTACCCGAAGCTCTTCGTCGGGATCCCGCTGCAGACGTTCCTGTTCCTCGTCGCCCTCGGCGTGGACTACACCATCTTCCTCACCACCCGGGCCCGGGAGGAGACGGCCCGCCTCGGGCACCGGCAGGGCGTGCTGCACGCGCTGACCGTGACCGGCGGGGTGATCACCAGCGCGGGCGTGGTGCTGGCCGCCACGTTCGGCGCGCTCAGCGTGCTGCCGCTGGTGCCGTCCGTCCAGACGGCCGTCATCATCGGCGTCGGGGTGCTGCTCGACACGTTCCTCGTCCGCAGCCTGCTCGTCCCGGCGCTGGCGCTGCACGTCGGCCCCCGGACCTGGTGGCCGAGCACGCTCGCGCGGCCGGCATCCCGGCCGGTCGCGGCCCCGCCGGTCAAGCGGATACCGGCGGCGTCGTAGGAGCCCGGCGGGCGACGCCCGCCCGGGGAGTGCTCACGGGCGCCGGCCGTACCCAGAGGTACGGCCGGCGCCGCACCCCGGTACGCGAAATCGGGCGGAGCCGGCCTGAACTGACATCCGGTGGTCGCGTGACCCCCGGGCCCAGGTGCCGATCGGATGATCGCCCGGTCAGGCCGCCACGGCGTACGGCTCCGGGTGGGCCGCGACGCGACGCTGGTCGTAGTCGGGGGCGAGGGTGCCGAACAGGCGGTCCCAGATCGACGTGTAGAAGCCGAGGTTGACCGCCGGCTCGACGTGGTGTCCCGCGTGCAGCGTCGGGGTGGCGACCCAGCGGAACACCCGGCTGCGTCGGGCCGCCGGCGGGAGCACCTCCACGCCCAGGTGCCCGAAGATGCCGAAGACGAGGTTCACCGCGGTGTAGGCGAGGATCGCCCAGACCGAGAACGCGTGCGTCGCGAGCGCGGCCAACCAGAGCCCGCCGAATCCGAGGATCTCCAGCGGGTGGAGCGCGTACAGCGTGGCGGGGCGGGCGTCGACGAACCGGTGGTGCAGCGCGTGGGCGAGCGGGAAGAGCCGGGGCCGGTGCGCGACCGCGTGGCCGGCGTACATCAGCAGGTCCATCAGCAGGAGCAGCAGGACGAAGTCGGCCAGGATCCGGATGCCCGGGTCCGCGTTCAGGTGGATGATCCCGGCCCGCCACAGGCCCCAGCCGGCGACCGTGACCACCGCGTTCATCAGGATCGCCCCGGCGGCGAGCCACACCTGCAGCCGGCTGATCCGGCCGGGGTCGGTCAGCAGCCGTACGACCGTCGGCAACCTCAGCATGGCGTTGCCGAGGCCGACGGCGATCAGGAAGAGGATCACGTTCTCGAGCAGGGCGAGCCCGACCATCTGGCCGACATCGAGTCGCCACGCCCAATCGAGCACCGCATCCACGTCTTTCAGTATCCACCGGTCCGGGGAGCTCGGGACGCACCTTATTCGCGGATCGCGCAACAGGCCAGCGTGAACCTCCATAGCCTGGCGGGTGGGAGCACTTCGAGAAGTTGACGGAGGACACCGTGACCAAGGCCGTCAGGGAAGCGCTTGAGGGCGTCAGCGAGGTCCAGCTGACCGTGACCGGCCGGAAGACCGGACGGCAGATCACCCACCCCGTGTGGTTCGTGCAGGAGGAGGAGAGCGCCTTCCTGGTCCCGATCACCGGCTCGGACAGCGACTGGTACAAGAACGTACGGCAGACACCGATGGTGCAGCTGGCCGCCAACGGGACGGCGGTGAGCACGACCGCCACGCCGATCACCGACGCGGACCGGGTCAACCACGTGGTGCAGATGTTCCGCGAGAAGTACGGCTCGGATCAGGTGGACCAGAACTACCCGAAGCACGACGTCGCCGTCCAGGTCTCCCTCACGTAGCCCGTCGGGTCAGCCGGTGATCGTCAGCGCGACCGGCAGGCCCTGCCGCACCTCAAGGACCGCCCGCTCCCCAGCGGTTGCGCCAGGTCGACGGTGGCGGTGCGGCGCGCTCCGACATCCCCGCACGCCGCGCCGTCGGCGTGGCGCTGCTCGATGACGATCACGACGAGGGCGTTGACCGACTCGGCGGCCTCCGCACTGTAGTCGGCGCCGCACGGCTGGCTGCCCGGGCCCGGGGAGCCGGTGAAGGCGACCGTCAGCCGCCGGCTCGTCGTGGTGCCGGTCGCCGACTCGATCGCCAGCCCGCCATGCGGGTACTCGGGACCCCACGCCGGCGGCGTCACCACGATGGCGGCCGCGGGGGCGACCGCGATCCGGGTCAGCCGCACCGCCGTGCCCCTGAGGGTGTATTCCCAGGCCGGGGCCGTGGCGGGGCCGCGCGTGGTGGGGATCCGCGCGGTGGTTAGGCGTGCGGCGGTGGCCTCCAGGGGTACGCAGTCGCAGTGCCCGCCGCCCGTCGCTCTCAGCTGGGCGAGTGCCTCCTCGGCCGACATCAGGGGAACCGGCTGTGTCCTGCCTTTCTCCCAGACCACCGTCCCGGTCGGTTGCCCGGCGGTGGGCAGCGCCGTGGCGGGGAAGATCTTTCCGGCCAGCAGCGCCTGCTTGTTGTTGTCCCCGTTCGCCGGTTCCCAGTCGCCGAGCTGGCTGGTCAGCTCCCCGACCGGCACGAAGCTCTGCGCCCCACCGGCGTCGCGGACCGCCTTGTCGTACCGGCTCAGGGCGTCGCGCGCCTGCTGGCGCAACCTGTCCAGGTCATCCCCGCCCGGACCGCTGCCGGTCGCGCCGCAGCCACCGAGCACGGCCATCGCGGCGACCCATACGAGCCAGCGCCGTCCAGCCATTCCCGTTCACCTCCGCACCCCTTGGACGTCCGCCGCCCCGGTGACGGTTCCGGGAACTGCGGTCGGTGCAGGAGTCAGCTCGAAGTGGACAGTATGGCCGGTCTTGCGGCGGCCGAGGCGGTGCGTCAGCGGTACCAGCACCCCGTGCAGCAGCGGCTGCTTGCGCCGCAGCGCCCGGCTGGCCGCTCGATACTCCGCCCCGCTCAGCCGCCGCGCCACCGCCTGCACCGTCGCGCCGGTCGGCTTGCCGAGGGCCGACGACGGCGCCACGGTCACCCGCGGGTCGTTCCGCAGTCGTACCGTCTTCCACGCCTTCTCGAAGCTGCGCATGTACGCCCGCTCCCCCACCACCGCGATGCTCACCGGCGTCGGCACCGCTGTCCCGTCCCGCTTGTACGTCGTCAACACCACCGTCTTCTGCCGCACGAAGCCAGACCAGAAGGGGGCGGCGGACGGCGAGACGTAACCGATCACCCACCCCAGCTCGCGCAGCCGGAACACCAGCGCGACCAGGGAAAGCACGGCCAACAGCAGGACCAGCCAGGTCTGCACGGCACTGCCGCCGACATCACCGTCGACGACGTGCGACACCGTGTGCGCCACCCCGCCGACCAGGTAGCCGGCCAGTGCCACCGCGAGCGCGTCGGACCAGATGAGGGCCAGCAGCAGCGTCGTGCCGATGCCGAGTTGGAACGCCCCCACGTCGTGCACGAAGTGCTCGCTGGGCGGAAAGTCGACCGCCGAGCTGAACGAGGAGGGTGCCACCAGCGCCCATACCCCGATGACCATCGCCGCCAGGCCGAGCAGCGCGACCAGGATCCGCACAATTCTTCTCATGCCCGCTTGACGGGACACCGCCGGACGATGTGACACGGGGAGCCGGCCCCGAAGAGCCGGCTCCCCGCAGCAGAAACGTCAGCCCTCGTAGACTCGCCGCACGTCCACCTCGACGTCGATCCCGTGCTGCACGAAGACGTCGGTGAACCGCTTGCCCCACTCGACCGCCTCGTCCCGGGACCGCACGTCGACCAGGGCGAACCCGGCGATGAGCTCCTTGGTCTCGGTGAACGGCCCGTCGGTGACGGTGGTCTTGCCCTTGGACACGGTGATCCGGGCCGCCTCTTCCTTGCTCGCGCAGAGCCCTTCGGCGGCGAGCAGCACCCCGGCCTGGACGACCTCCTCCATGAAGGCGCCCATCGTCTTCATGAACTCCGGGCTCGGGTCGAAGTTGCCGGGGACGTCCTCGTCCAGCTTGTGCATGATCATGTAACGCATCAGTGCTTCCTTTCCACAAGAGTCACGGTGGTCAGCCACCCGAAGATGAAGACCGAGCCCAGCGCCATCCGGACGCTGATGCTGTCCTGGTCGGGCCAGGCCATGACGACGACGGTCGCCAGGGCGCAGGCCAGGGAGAACACCGCCCAGCCGCGCCGGCCGGTGCGCAGGTACCGGCGGGCGAAGACCAGGCAGGCGATGGTGAGGGATCCGAAGGCCAGCATGGCCCCGACGCCGTGACCGATGGCGTGCCAGCTCAGCGAGTCGGGCGCGCCTTCGGGCGCGCTGGCCGGCCAGCCCATGCTGGGGTCGGAGGGCATCGCCCCGGCGACGATCAGGCCGATGCCGAAGACCGCCACCAGGGCCGGCCCCCACGTCCCGGCTGGCGTCCCGCGCAGGGCCCGCCGCAGACCAAGAGCACCGGCGAGCGCCAGCAACCCGGTGAGTACGAAGTTGGCGGTCTGGATCCAGCCGTGCTCGCCGAGGGCGAGCAGGCTGAGCGGCTGCCGGCTGAGGTCGAACCCGTCCCGGGTGAGCACCTGCGCCGCCGCCACCACCCCGAACAGCGGCCCGGTGGCGATTCCGGCCGCGAGCAGGGTCCGCGTCGACAGGGCGCCGGTGACCCCGCTTCGCGGCATCGTCGTACTGGTCATCTCGATCTCCTCGTCATCGGCTCTCACTGACGCGTCGATCGGGTCGGCCGGGATCCGACATCACCTTTCAAGATTTTTTCTGCCGGTCGCTGGCGGCGGCGCGGTCGAGCAGCAGCGCCCGCTCCCGCGCGTTGCCCGTGAGGGACGCGGCGCGCTCGAACTCGGCGCGCGCCTCGTCGTGGCGGCCGAGCTTGGCGAGCAGGTCGCCGAGCACGCTGGGCAGCAGGTGGTAGTTGTCGAGCGCCGGCTCGTCGGCGAGGGCGCGGGCCAGCTCCAGGCCGGCGGCGGGGCCGTCGGCGAAGGAGACGGCGACGGCCCGGTTGAGTTCCACCACGGGCGAGGGCACGCGCCGGGCAAGCTCGGCGTAGAGCGCGGCGATCCGCGCCCAGTCGGTCTCGGCGGGGGTACGCGCCCGCGCGTGGCAGGCGGCGATCTCGGCCTGGATGGTGTACGGGCCGGGGGTGCCGCCGAGCGCCCGGGCCCGGTCGAGGGCGGCGAGCCCGCGGCGGATGAGGAGCTGGTCCCACCGGCTGCGGTCCTGGTCGTTGAGGAGGACGGGTTCGCCGTCGGGGCCGGTGCGGGCGGCGGTGCGGGAGGCCTGGATCTCCAGCAGCGCGGCCAGGCCGTGCACCTCGGGCTCGTCGGGCATCAGCCCTTGCAGGATGCGGGCGAGGCGCAGACCCTCGTCGGTGAGCGCGGGGCGCATCCAGTCGTCGCCGGCGGTGGCCGAGTAGCCCTCGTTGAAGATCAGGTAGATGACCTCCAGCACGGAGTCGATTCGTTCGGCGCGTTCGGTGGGGTCGGGGACCTCGAACGGCACCCGGGCGGCGGCGAGGGTCTGTTTGGCGCGGGTGATCCGCTGGCCGACGGTGGTCTCGGTGGTGAGGAAGGCGCGGGCGATCTCGGCGGTGGTGAGGCCGCCGACCAGCCGGAGGGTGAGCGCGGCCCGGGCGATCGGCGAGAGGACCGGGTGGCAGGCGACGAAGATCAGCCGGAGCAGGTCGTCCTCGATGCGTTCCTCGACGGCGGCGTCGAAGTCGGGGGTGAACTCCTCGCCGAGGTCGCGGCCGAGTTCGGCGACCTTGCGGTCCTCGGTCTGCCGGCGGCGCAGCGCGTCGATGGCCCGGCGCTTGCCGACGGTCATCAGCCAGGCGCCCGGGTTGGCCGGTACGCCGTCGCGCGGCCACGTCTCGAGCGCGGCGACGAGGGCGTCCTGGGCCAGCTCCTCGGCCTGACCGACGTCGCGGACCAGCGCGGCCAGGCCGGCGATCACCCGGCCGGACTCCATCCGCCAGACTGCCTCGACGGTACGGCGTGCCTCGGACTCCCCCATGGTCACTCATCAGAGCAGCCCGGCCCGACGTTCTCAAAGGAAGTAAAGAATCCTTGACATCGTGTCGGCCGTGCTTGACACTCATGGTGTCAAAGATTCTTTACCTGGGGGAGAGCTCGGTGGCCTTCGAAGAGAAACGCGCCTGGATCATGGCGCTGGTGGCGGTCGCCGGCTATGCCGCGTACGCGATGGTGGTCCTCGGCCGCGCGGACGGCGACCCGCTCGCGGACGTCTCCTACGCGGGCCCGCTGCTGGCGACGGTGGCCGCGGCGATCGTCACGTCGATCGCGCTGAACATCCTGGTGTCGATCGTCTCGCCCGAGGGGGCGAACGAGAAGGACCAGCGGGACCGGGAGATCCACCGGCTCGGCGAATACATCGGCCAGTCCTTCGTGATCGTCGGCGGGGTCGCCGCCCTCGCGATGGCCCTGGCGAACTGGGACCAGTTCTGGATCGCCAACGTCATCTACCTGTGCTTCGTGCTGTCGGCGGTGGTCGGCTCGGTCGCGAAGATCGTCGCCTACCGGCGGGGCTTCCAGTCGTGGTGAGGCCGACCCGGATCACCAACACCATCCGGGCGCTGCGCTTCGCCCACGACGAGATGACCCAGGCGGAACTTGCCCGCCGGATCGGCGTGACCCGGCAGACCGTCATCGCCATCGAGCAGGGCCGCTACTCGCCCTCGCTGGAGATGGCCTTCCAGATCGCCGCCGTCTTCGGCGTGCCCCTCACCGACGTGTTCCAGTACCCGCAGGAGGAATCGTGAAGGCCATCGTCCAGGACCGGTACGGCCCGGCCGACCTGCTCCGCCTCGCCGACGTCGACCGGCCGACCGCCGGCCCCGGCCAGGTGCTCGTGCAGGTCCGCGCCGCCGGCGTCGACCCCGGCGTCTGGCACCTGATGACCGGCCTGCCCTACGCGGTACGCCTCGGCTACGGGCTGCGCCGCCCCCGCAACCGGGTCCCCGGCCTGGACCTGGCCGGCCTCGTCACCGCCGTCGGCCCCGGCGTCACCGGGTTCACCCCCGGCGACGCGGTCTACGGCACCGGCGCCGGCAGCTTCGCCGAGTACGCCCTCGCCCCCGCCGCCCGGCTCGCCCCGAAACCCGCCAACCTCACCTACACCGAGGCCGCGGCCGTCCCCGTCTCCGGGCAGACCGCGCTCACCGCCGTCCGCAAAGCCGCCCGGGTACGCCCCGGCCAGCGGGTCCTGGTCATCGGCGCCGGCGGCGGCGTCGGCTCGTACGCCGTCCAGCTCGCCCGCGCGGCCGGCGCGCACGTCACCGGCCTCTGCGGGCCCGGCAAGCTCGACCTGGTCCGCTCCCTCGGCGCGGCCGAGGTGGTCGACTACACCCGCACCGACCTCCCCGACCAGCAGTACGACGTGGTCGTCGACACCGCCGGCAACCGGCCGCTGTCCCGGCTGCGCCGCGTCCTCCCGCCGAAGGGGACGCTCGTCCTGGTCGGCGGGGAGGCGAGCGACGGGAAGTGGCTGCAGGGCTTCGACCGGCAGCTGCGGGCGCTGGCGCTGTCACCGGTCGTCGGTCAGCGGCTGGTGCCGCTGGTGGCGAAGGAGAGCACGGCGAACCTGGTGGCGTTGACGGAGTTCATCGAGGCCGGGCAGGTCCGGCCGGTGGTCGACCGGACCTTCTCCCTGGCCGAGGCGCCCGACGCCATGCGGCACGTCGAGGGCGGCCACGCGACCGGCAAGGTGGTCATCACCATCTGACTACGGACCAGGAGGTCAGGGGCAGGGCGATTGCGTAGTCGATCGGTGGGTGCCCTGAGCTGGGAATCTACGGGGTGAGTGGCCTCTGTGGAGGCAGGTAGAGCGGGTGAGATCGCGTCGGTGATCATGGAGTTCTCTAGGCTTCACGACACCCCGAGGACCTCACCCGCCGATGTCATCATGCCCGATCCCCGCGCTGTCTTCGGTCGCCGGCACCCCTGGCACGTCACCACCGTCCGTTACTGCAGGTGAGACAACGGGACTGCTACACGCCTTGGCGGCGGTCCCGGATCCTCGAGATCCACGGGGAGTGCGTTACCCGCTGTCGGGCTTGCTCGCGGCCGCGGTGTGCGCGGTCCTCGCGGGGGCGTCGTCGTTCGCCGCGATCACCGATTGGTTGCACGATCTGGATGAGCAGGCCCGCGACCGGCTCGGCTTCGGCCATGGGGTGCCGGCGGGTACGACGGTTTGGCGGTTGCTGACCCGCCTCGACGATCAGTTGTTGTCTACCGTCCTCGCGGGTTGGCTGAGGGTCCGCGCCCGGCCGGTCACACCCCGGCCGCACCGATATCGGACGGTGATCGCCGTGGACGGGAAAACGCTGCGGGGAGCCAGCCGTGCCGACGGCGGTCAGGTTCATCTGCTGTCCGCGCTGGACACCAGCACCGGCATCGTCCTGGCCCAGGTCACCGTGAGCGCGAAGAGCAACGAGATCCCCGCGTTCGCACCGCTGCTCGACGC
>NZ_QGKS01000202.1 GCF_003172935.1 Micromonospora sicca
TTACTCGCCACGCACGTCAGGGCGGGGACCGGTCTCGGACACTGACCGGGAGCTACGTCTCGGGCATCTACACCCGACCTCCAATCGACGTACTCACTCCACACGTGCGACCTCGTGTCGCACCTCAGATCGGCATGACAGCGCACGGCGCCAGGCGCTACCAACGCGCGGACAGCGGCTAAATGAGGACGTTCAGCCGAGCGTTCTCCGGCGCTGTTAGCAGGTATCCGTGGTCAGACCCTGTTTCGCGGCGTCAAGGAGTTAGCGGCGGCGGGTGGGGCAGCGGGTGGGCGCCTTCTGGGCGTAGGCCGTCGAAGATGATGGCGAGGTAGCGCTGCCACAGGTCGGGCGAGGCGCCTGGCACGTAGCTGGTGACGTAGTTCGGCGCGCACATCAGCAGGATGACGTCCGCGCCGGTGACGTCGGCCCGGACGGCGCCGTGCTCACGGGCCCGATCGACCAGCCTGTGCACGGTGTGGAACATCTGCGCGCGGACTTTGGTGACCTCCTCGGTCAGCTCGCCGGCCTCCTGCAGGAACGACAGGTCGCGCTGCTGTCTCTGATGCGCGGCGACGGTGAGGAACTCCAGCAGCGCAGCGCCCGGATCCGCCGCTTCGAGCAGTCTCTCGCCGGCCGCGTTGAGCGCGTCAATGCGGTCGAGGACGATCGCGGCGATCAGGTCGTCCTTCGTGGCGAAATGGCGGAACACCGTGCCCTTCCCGACACCGGCTCGGCGGGCGATGTCGGCGACCGAGGCGTCCAGACCCCGCTCTGCGAACTCGTCGGCAGCCGCGGCCAGCAGCAGCCGCCGGTTGCGGGCGGCGTCGGCACGCAGGGGACGGGTCACGTCGCCACCCTAGCAAGTTGACCGGCCGGTCCGCTTATTGCTAGCTTGCCGCCGGAGAACATGACCGCGCGGTCCGTTTTTGGAGGAAGTGCATGAAGGCAGTTGTCGCGACCGGCTACGGACCACCCGAGGAGTACACGGTGGCCGACGTGCCGGTGCCCCAGCCCGGGCCGGGGCAGATCCAGGTCCGGATCGCCGCCGCGTCGATCAACCCGGCGGACGTCCGGCTGCCCAGCGGGGAGTTCCGTGACACCGTGCCACTGCGGTTTCCTCACGTGCCCGGCAACGACTTCGCCGGCACGGTCAGCGAGGTCGGCGCCGGCGTGACCGCGTACCGCGTAGGTGACGAGATCTTCGGCCAGGCCGTGCCTCGGGTACTGCGAGCGATGGCCGGTGCTACCCGGCCGTCGCTGAGCACCGGCTCGCTGGCCGAGTACGCGGTCTTCGAGGCCGACACCCCGTTTCTGGCGCGCCGCCCGGCCGGCCTCAACGTAGAGCAGGCGGCGGCCCTGCCCACCATCGGCCTGACCGCACGGGTGCTGATGGCCACCGCCGAGGTGCAGCCCGGCGAGACCGTCCTGGTCGTCGGCGCTCCGGCGGTGTCGGTACGGCGGTGGTCCCGCTACTCGCGCGAAGGCGCGGGTGATCGCTACCGCGACCGCCGCTGATGCCGACATCCTGCGTGCTCTCGGCGCTGACGTGACCATCGGGTACGCGGAGTCCGAGTACCCCCGCGACGTTGACGTCGCGTCAACCTGACCCTGCCGGGCGACCACCTTGCCGGATTTGCCAGCGCCATCCGCCCCGGCGGGCGCCTCCTCACGATCACCTATCCGGTACCGCAGCAGGAGTGGATCGGGCGCGACGACGTCGGTCTGGCTTTCGTGCTGGACATGGACGGCACCTTCGGCGGGATGCGCGAGGTCGGTGAACTGGCGATCCGCGGCGACCTGCCGGCCACCATCGGCCGCCGCTACAGCCTTGACGATGGCGTTCAAGCATGCATCGACTTCGTCCGCCTGCACACGACCGGCAAGCTGGTCGTCACGATGTGAAACCGGCTGTCCTGTGCCTTTTCCTGGAAGTCCAACCGTCCGACACCACCAGCGACAGGATCACCACGTGACAACCGACATCCGCCAACTCCGACAAGCCTTCGACGACGCCGAGCTGCACGCCGATACCGATCGCTTGCACACCCTGCTGGCGGATGACTTCATGTCTATCGGCGAGCGGGGCTTCCAGCTTGACAAGCGGCAGTGGATCGAGAGACACGCTGACTTCGCTTACCTCTCCCTGGAGACAGCCGAGTTGGACGTGCGCTACTACGACCGCACCGCGATCGTGCGCTGCGTTCAGCGCAGCCGGGCGACCTGGCGTAGTGAGGTGATGACGCTGGCAGTCCGACTGAGTCAGGTGTGGATCGAACTGCCCGACGGATGGCGGCTCGCCGGCATCCAGTTCAGTTCACTCGACGCAGCCTGAGCGCTTCACCTGCCAACCCGACTCGCCGCGGGCCTTCTCGCTAGCCGTTCGCGGCCACCACCCCGGCGGAGTACGAGCCGACCAGGGTGGCGTCATCGCGGGCGGGTCCGACGGCCAGCCGGTCGCCGAGGGCGCGTTGGAACTCCTGGAAGGCAGCCAATTCTGGCAGGCCCTCACCGTCGACCACGTGGACGAAGGTGACGCCATCGGCCAGCCGGAAGGAGCTGTAGTGCAGGCCGGGTGGTGCCGTGCTCGCCAGCTCTGCGAAGACGTTCTCGATCAGACGCTGGTTCTCGTCGGCGGCCTCGGGCTTGGTCTGGTAGCGGATCACTGCTGCGGTCATCACGGTTCTCCTCAGTCGTTGGTTGTCACTTCTTCTGACCGCGCCAACACCCCGAACTCATCGCCGCGATGAGTTCGGTCCTCCGCCGCTGTCAGTACCAGTGACAGCGAACGTCTGGAGGACCTTAAGTGGGTACCACGGGCCGCCCCCCGCAAGCTCTATCGACCCGGGGTTCCACGTCTCCTTCGTCGTCTCATCGGAACTCGCCAACGCTGTCGCCGGCGCAACTTCCGCGGTCGTGCTGGCCCTCGCCCTGGCCGCGGTCAGCGGGGTCGACGGTGCCGTCCGACCTCGGGTGTACACCCTGTTGGGGGCGGACGTGGCTGGGTTCGTCGCGATCCAGCTCGGCCTGCCACAGCCACTTGGTCTGTCGACCGTGCCGGTGCTGTCGCGACCCACCCAGGCCCTGGTCCTCGTGATGGGACCCGGCCTCGTCCTCGGCGCTGGTCTGTTGTTGATCCGGTTCAGCGAACGGCTGACAGGGACCGGCGAGACCAGCGGCACCTTGACCTGAATCGTCGCGCCAGCACCGAGTATCGGGTCCCCGCGAGGGCGGCATGATCTGCTGCGGCTGACCAGCGGCATGACCGGATATTCGACGATCCCCGCTCAACGGCGGGTGTAGTGGGCGATGATCACACCCTTTGTGGTCGTGACGCTGTCGGTCAGGTCGAACTCGGTCAGTGGGGCGGGGCCCTCGAACAGTCGGGTGCCGGTGCCCAGGGTCAGCGGGTGGATGAGCAGGGTGTAGTGGTCGATCAGGCCGGCGTCCCCATGCGGTGATGAAGTCCTGCCAGGTGCGGCGGCCGAACAGCATCTCCCCCGGCCTGGTCATGGCCTTGGCCATCTCGCGGCCCATCACCTCGTCGTTGTACCGCTGGCCCCAACCACCATGCGTGAAGCCGCCGCGGGTGTCCTCGTCCGGGCGGCCGAGGCCCTGCACGACACCGTCGAGGGTGATCCACATCGTGACCATGATCGAACGCATAAACCTGCTCCCTTCCATGCTGCGTGCCGCCCTCCGGCGGCCAGTCACCTCCTAGACGAACGACTGCGAACGAAATCGTCACCTCGGCGACCGCGTCACGCCCGGATCTCGGCTACGAGAGGTCATCTGGCTGCGGCGGGATCGCGGGTACCGCCGCCAGGGACGCGTGACCGGGCCGTTGTGCCACACAATACCTAGCAGTACTATGCACAATACTTCTAGGTATGGAACGGGGTGAGTTCTCGTGAAGGTCGCCAAGGATCTGGTGGCCGCCTCGGCGACACCGATGGTGCTCGGCATCCTGGCCGAGGGGGAGAGCTACGGCTACGCCATCCTCAGGCGGATCAACGAGCTGTCCGGTGGCGAGCTGGACTGGACCGAGGGGCTGCTCTACCCGTTGCTGCACCGGCTTGAGCGCCTCGGTTATTCGGAGTCGAGCTGGCAGTCGGTAGCCGGCGAGCGGCGGCGCAAGTACTACCGCATCACTGACAAGGGCCTGGCTGAGTTGGCCGAGCAACGCCGCCAGTGGGACACGGTCACCGACGCGCTCAAGGAGATCTGGCTCGGCCTCGGCGACCGCAGGCCGCTGACGGCGATCCCGCTGGGGTGCCGGGCATGACGGCGCGGGAGGGTCAGGAGGAGTTGGAGGCGCAGTTCGAGCAGTGGCGTCGCTACGTGCTCCGCCGTAGGGAACTGCAGCCGTCCGACGTCGACGAACTCGAAGACCATCTCCGCGGATCCGTCGACGAGCTCATAGCTGCAGGCCTGAGCCCGGACGAGGCGTTCCTCGTCGCGGTGAAGCGGATGGGCAGCCTCGACGAGCTGTCGCGCGAGTTCGCCCGGGAGCATTCGGAACGATTGTGGAAGCAGTTGGTGCTGACCGGCGACCCTGACAGCCCGGCGGCGGACACGCACTCACGGCGGGACATGTGGGCGATGGTCCTCTGCGCGGCGGGCGCGGCGGTGTCCATCAAGGTGCCGGAGCTGTTCGGGTTGAGGTTGGCGGACGACGGCGCGTTCTACGCGCGGAACTTCACCCTGTTCGCCCTGCCCTGGCTGGCGGTCTTCCTGGCCTGGCGCCGACAGGCCCGACGCCCGCTGATCGGGACACTGGTGGCGCTGTTCGGGCTCGGCGCGGTGGCGGCCAACGCCTACCCCCTGGCCGAGGAGTCAAAGTCGCTGGTCCTCACCAGCATCCACCTCCCCATCGCCCTGTGGCTTGTGGTGGGTCTGGCCTACGTTGCCGACGACTGGCGCTCCTCGCGCCGACGCATGGACTTCATCCGCTTCACCGGCGAGTGGTTCATCTACTTCGTCCTCATCGCCCTCGGCGGCGGTGTGCTCAGCTTGTTCCTGTTCCACACCTTCAATGCCATCGGGATCATCCCGCAGGAGTTCATCTCGCAGTGGCTCCTTCCCTGCGGCGCCGTGGCCGGGGCTGTCGTGGCCGGGTGGCTGGTCGAGGCCAAGCAGAGCGTCGTCGAAAATATCGCTCCGGTGCTCACGCGGCTATTCACTCCGCTGTTCACGGCAGCACTGCTGGCCTTCCTCGTCGCCGTCGTCTGGACCAGCCATGGCATCAACGTGGAGCGCGAAGCGCTGATCCTGTTCGACCTCCTGCTGGTCGTGGTGCTGGGCCTACTGCTCTACTCGATCTCAGCCCGCGATCCGCTGGCCCCGACCGGCCTGTTCGACAAACTTCAGCTCGCTCTCGTGGTCAGCGCGTTGGCCATCGACGTACTGGTACTGCTCGCGATCACCGGACGCATCACCGACGAGTACGGCACCACACCCAACAGGGCTGCCGCGCTCGGCGAGAACGTCATCCTGCTGGCCAACCTCGCCTACTCGGCGTGGCTGTTGCTGAGGTTCATCCGGCGGCGCACACCGTTCGCGGCGCTCGAGCGCTGGCAGACCGGCTACCTACCCGTGTACGCAGTGTGGGCCTGGATCGTGGTCCTCCTCTTCCCTCCGTTGTTCAGCTATGTCTGACCGAAAAGGTCCACCCCCATGACGGCGATGTCGACGACCCGCCCATCGGTGTGACAGGCCTGCCGCATCGCTTGCCTGCCAAACACGCGCGTCCAGCCCAATCGTGCGCAGGAAACACGGATGGTCCTCCGCAGGTGCCCTCATCGGCAGAGCCGTGTGCGCTATCAGCGGCAGAAGCGTGCACAACTCGCCGGCTGCTTCGTCGTGGAGATCGGCCTCCGCCAGGCATGGCCCTTTCTCGGCTTCTGTGACAACCGATCGACGCCGCCGCAGGAAAGCCGCCTTTACCTGGACACCGAGTGGTGTATCGAGGCCGCTTCGCGGGTTCAGGGCACCGCTGCCGACGAGGCTACCTGGCTAACAGCTGCACTCACTCCCAACGGCGCCACGATCGCTGAGGCCCCCGTCGCGGACGACGGCACACTACTCTTGACAATGACTGACCAACGGTCACTCGTCGCTTCGGGCAGCCGGGGCAGCTCCAGTCGGCGAACCGTGGTGGCTCTCCGACTCGTCCTCCAGGTAGCTACAAGGACGATCTTGCCGAGCTGTGGCGCCGTCGGCGCGCGGAGGACCTCGACGATGCGGCCTTTGAGGCGGCTCTGCGCCACCTCGTCGTGCGCCTCGAGGCATGGCCGGAGCAACACACGAAGTAGAACGCTTGAGGTTACGCCCCTGCTTATCATGGGTGACGCGCGGTAAGCGGCAGATCAGTACGCCTGATCATGGTTCGACGTCTGCGACCCACACGCGGCCGGGCTGGGCGTAGTCGCGCTCGGCTCGGTCCACCAGCAGGGCGAACCCGCTCATGTCCGGGCTTCGTGAACAGTGTGCAGGTCAATGCCCAGCAGGCCGAATGAGTGCCCGGTCGAGACATCACGGAGCCTTGTACTCGATCGAGCGATGCCCTGCAGCACCGTGCCGACGACGAGCAGCCCGCGGCGTCCCCGGATGTCGAACACATCGGTGACCCGGAACTCGAACCTCGTCACAGCGGTGAGTGTGCCAGGACTGTGCCATCTTGGAGTTCCGGCACCAGGGCAGGCTGACACGGTTTTCTCGGCGGGTGGGCGGCCGGCACGGTCAGTGATGGCGTCCCGGACTCCGATGCGCAGGACCAGCGGCAGTTGCGGATGTTCGTCTTGTTGGCGTGGCGGCTTCTATTCGTCGGCGGCTGCTCGGCCATTGACCCCCGGTGGGGCGATCTGCTTGGCTGCGTCCGCGACGACCTTGCAACTCCCACTTGAGAGACCGGAGACAGTTATGTCCTTCACTGCCGCGATCAGGTCGGTTCTTACTCAGTACGTCGGCTTCACGGGTCGGGCCCGCCGGTCTGAGTACTGGTGGTTTGCCCTGTTCACCGTCCTTGTTGGTCTTGCCGCTGCCATCCTGGATAGTGTGCTGGGAACGACTCTCGGGTCGGACGGGTCCACCGGTGTCATCGGCATCATCGTCAACCTGGCGCTGCTGCTGCCGACGCTGGCGGTCGCGATGCGACGCTTGCACGACACCGACCGGTCGGGGTGGTGGCTGCTGATCGGACTGGTG
The DNA here is from genome assembly GCF_003172935.1 of Micromonospora sicca. Lineage (GTDB taxonomy): Bacteria > Actinomycetota > Actinomycetes > Mycobacteriales > Micromonosporaceae > Micromonospora > Micromonospora sicca. Next base: position 7,204 of record NZ_QGKS01000202.1, read on the forward strand.
CCGATCGTCGGCGCCGTCGTCCTGCTGGTGTTCTTTGTGTTGGACAGCACGCCCGGGACGAACCGTTTCGGCGCCAACCCCAAGGAGCGGCCGCTGCCCGTGCCCAGCATCGCGTGACCATCCCAAAATCTTGACCGCCTGGCGTCGCTTGCCAGCTTCAAGTGCAGCAGGCTGGCCGGTTTGCCTTTACCACCGGCCAGCCAACTGCGCGCTGTTGACGGCCGTGACCGTGGTCCCCAGCTGCGCGGCGACCTCGGCGGCACTGAACTCCAGTACCTCGCGGAGCAGGAGCACGGCCCGCTGACGTGCTGGCAGGACCTGCATCCCCTGCCACCAGCGCGAGCCGCATGTCCGTCCGCGACTCCAGGTCGATCCGCGCGTCGGGAAATGGCTGTAGCCAGGGGATGTCGAACGCCGGCGTGAGCGGTGCGCCAGGATCGTCGCTCGGCGCGCCCAAGCCGGAAGGCAGCGCCCGTCGCGCACGCCCCTCCAGTGCGGTCAGGCACGCGTTGGTGGCGATCCGGTACAGCCAGGTCCGGACAGACGCGGCGTGCGGTCGTACCGGTCGCGGGCCTTCCACGCGCGCAACATCGGTTCCTGCACCGATCCTCGGCGTCGTGGAACGAGCCCAGCATCCGGTAGCAGTACGCCACCAGTTCACCCCGGTAAGGCTCGAACTCCACGTACCCATCATGGCGTACGCCAGCGCCGTGCAGTCACACGCAGCGTTACTCGATTGGGAGAAGAGCGGCTCGCTGGCGGGCCTCGGTTATGACCGTTCGGGGGCCCTCTCGGTCTGTCACCGCCACCACGACCCTCACCAACCGGGACCGACCCGCGACGCGGCACTTCCTGCTGATCCGCCGCAGCCTGACCAAGCCCACCGACCTGGCCTACTTCTTGAGGTCAAACGACTGTGCAACCTGCTCACCCGCCTCTGGCGGCCCGTCGAGCACTACCTGCACTGGTCATCCTGGCAACGCCACCACCATGCCCGCGCCCGCTGGTATCACCTGCTGGTATCACCACCGGGCCCGACTCACATAATCAGGTCACGAAGTACGGCTGCCCTAGTAGACGTGGCACGGCCCCATGAACTCAGCTCGGCAAGACCGCGCATCGAGCGCCACCGCACGCCCGTCACGCATCGTGACGCCCGGTCGGCGGCAAACAAGGGCGCCTTGTGTGGCCCGCCGACGCCCGGGGCCACGGTGCGGAGTGTGAAGCCATCACGTGCTGACGCCGCCGCGTTTGGCGCCCGCGTCGGCGGGAAGCCCGGGGACTGGCGACAACAAGGATGGGAATTCTCATGGCGGCGAAGGCACTTCCGGGTGGAACGTTCACCATGGCCGACGACCTGACGGTCACCCGGATGGGGTACGGCGCGATGCAGTTGGCCGGCCCGCATGTATTCGGCCCACCGGCCGACCGCGACGCTGCCGTGGCCGTGCTACGCGAGGCCGTGCGCCTGGGAATCAACCACATCGACACGGCCGACTACTACGGCCCGTACGTCACCAACCAGATCATCAAGGAAGCCCTGCACCCTTATCCCGACGATCTGCACATCGTGACGAAGGTCGGAGCGTTGCGAGATGCCGAGGGGAACTGGCCGCCGGCGCTAGCACCCGAGCAGCTGCGCCAAGCCGTGTCCGACAACCTGGATCGCCTCGGACTGGACGTGCTCGACGTCGTCAACCTGCGCGTCGGCGGGTTGGACAGACCCACTCCCGGCTCGATCTCCGAGCCGTTCACCGTGCTCGCCCAGCTGCAGCAGGAGGGACTGATCAAGCATCTCGGTCTCAGCACCGTCAACGCCGAGCAGATCGCCGAGGCACAGTCCATCGCGCCGATCGTGTGTGTGCAAAACTTCTACAACATCGCGAACCGGGCCGACGACGGCCTGATCGATTCCCTCGCCGCACAGGGCATCGCCTACGTGCCCTACTTCCCGCTCGGCGGCTTCTCCCCACTCCAGTCCGAGGAACTGAACGCAGTCGCCACCCGTCTCGACGCCACACCGATGGCCGTCGCGCTGGCGTGGCTGCTACAGCGCTCACCGAACATCCTGCTCATCCCAGGTACCTCATCCGTCGCGCACCTGCGCGAGAACGTCACCGGTGCTGCGCTGACCCTTCCCGAGGACGAGCTGACCGAGCTGAACAGCATCGCCTCATGAGCACGACCACCGCGCAACCCGGGATCGGGTTCATCGGCCTGGCCGACCAAGGACTACCTATGGCGACCGCCGCCGAAGCGGGGCTACCCCTTGCACATGTGGGCCCCCAACCGTGGCAACGAGGCGCGTGAACCCGTATACCAAGCGTCCTCTCGTCGGCGCGGCGGGGCGCCCGCTCGATCCGCTTGCCGTGACGCTGAATAGCGCACGGTGGGTGGCAGAAGAGGATGTCTGGGTCGATCAGTAGAGCCACCGGTCGAGCACCGCGGGCCAGAAGTGGGTTCGATGGTCACCGTCCCCGAACGCGGGCGGGTCAAGGGCCCTGATCCGCTCCAACAGGTCGGCGAGCTCCGCGAGTGCTGCCTCTTCGGCCTGTCGGTCTTCGTCCCAGCGGCCGATGACGGTCGAGCTGGTCAGCCAGCGACCGACCAGGTGCAGCGAACACAGCCAGTGGTTGATCGTCGAGTTGACGAACCTGGTGCTGCCGTCCGACGCCCATACCTGCACCTCGCCGGTCCCCGGCGCGGCGCCGTACACCCAGTCCAGGTCGTCGAAGTGCGCCAACCGGTACCTTGTCGGCTCTGCGTGGAATGACACCGCACCCACGAGGTCATCGATCAGCGGTACGCCACAGGAGACCAGCGCGGCTTTCTGCGGCTCGGGAAGCCGCCACGTTGCCACGTCCAGCTCGGCGGCACGCAGCACCCGCCCAGCACCGGCCCAGGCCGTGACCGCTTCGAACGCGGGAGGCAACGGAAGATCATCAACGGGCACGCCAATGAGGGTAGTCCGGGCAACGTTTCAAGCACCCACTGTTCTGTAGCGGCTAGGCGTCCAACCATCGGCAGGGTCGGATGGGCCTCACCCGCTGGCTGCCGCGCCCGACCAGCGGCAAAAATGAGTAGGCCTGGAGGTGCCCTCTGCCGTACCGATCAATTTGTGCGAGAGCCAAACTCAAGGCGCGATGCCGAATGGGCCCATTCTGCCATAGTCCAGGCGCAAGGCTTCTGCCATCGCCCATGCGTTCGGCAGTGTGAACATGTCGGCGCCGCCTAAGCGCTCTGTCCATCGTGGAACGAGTTCGTCGGCGGCCTGCGCGGCAACGGCGTCTAGGTAGGCTTTGAAAACGGCCCAGGCATTGGCGGTGTCGACTGGGGCCATGATCTCATTCAGATTGACCGAGGAGAGCGCTGCCTCGGTGGTGGAACGCAGGTCATTCATGTACTCGATTTGGGTCCTTATGTCGTCCGGAGTGCCAGGTCGGTTGACGTGTCCGCCGACTAGCTTCTCGAACGGGTAGCCGAGTGCCTGCTCGTGGGCGTTGACGAAGCCCGGGATGTTCGCGGAGACCGCGAGGTTCGAGAACGGAACCCAGCCGGGGAAGATCACGTCTACGAGCATCAAGACGCGTTGCTTCGGGGCGAAGATGAAGATGTTTCCCTCGGCGTGGTTGGGCCCCTTGTAGTCGAGCTGCAGGCTGTGATCTCCTGCGTCGATTGTCAGGGTGTCGTCGAACACATGTGTCGGCAGGGGGCGGTTCGGGTCGCCGAGCGCTGCAAGCCGCTCCGCCGTGATGCGTTGGGCATAGCGTGGCACGTCATCGGGGTAGACCGAGATCGCTCCGACGTGGTCTGAATGCTGGTGGCTGTAGACCACGTGGGTGATTGAGCGGCTGGTCACGCTACGGATCGCTCGGAGGATGTTGTGGCCGAGGGTCGGTGGCGCGTCGACGGCGATGACGCCCTCGTCCGTGACCACGAACATCATGTTGTACATACCCTCACCGAGGAAGAAGACACCGTCGGCGATCTCCTCCACGGCATAGCCGGCCTTGGAAATCTCGGGCCCTTGGGCAGCCTGCGGCACAGGAGCTGCCGGCATCTTCCGCGCCCGTTCAGCAGCATCGGTGTACGGGGTCATCGACATGTCTGATCTACTCCCTGACGGTCGCCACTGGGCCCGCGAAGGACTGCCACGGATGCGCGTTCGAGACGTTCTGGGCCCGATGGAGTACGGGCCACGATCGTTGATCATCCAGGCGAGCGTCGCGCCCCACAGCCGTATGGCCCCAGGCTCACCCTCGTGAGGGACAATGGGTATGGGTAAGACGATGCCGTTCGCGGCTGATGACAAAAGTTCGCCGGCGCCCCAACCCTCGGGAGGCGCACCTCAAGTTCGGTGAGCGGTGCTGGCTGTTCGGACGGCTATCAGCCCGGCGCCTTCAACTGCTACGCGCGCAGCGCTGGACATCGAGTGGCCACCTTGGTGACGTTGTCGGTCGGCGCCATCGACTCGCAGCGTGCCGGGGTCCAGATCAGCAAGATCGGATCTGACTTGTACCCGATCTGGTCCGTGACCTTGTAGCAGCGTTACCGCTGCTCAGCGGTGTTACTGGTGGAGCTGAGGGGATTCGAATCCCTGACCCCTCAATGCGAACGGGGGCCGGCGGCTGCTGTCGCCGGCCCCCGTTCGTGTCCGGTCAGTCGGCGAGCGCGCCGGCCGCCCGGCCCTCGTGCAGGGTCAGGTTCCGGCCGGTGGACGGGTCGAACAGGTGGATCTTGTCCAGGTTGAACCAGACCCGCCGGTTCTCGCCCTCCCGGACCGCCGACTCGGCGGAGAGCCGGGTGACCAGGCTGGACCCGGCTCCCGCGAAGTCCGCCGCGCCCGCGTCGGCGGCCAACTCCTCCAGCTCGGCGGCGGTGGCCCGCTCCCCCTCGACGGTGAAGTAGACGTACTTGTCCGAGCCCATCGACTCGACGATGTCCACCGGCGCGTCGAACTCCATGCCCCGGCGGCGGGTCTCTTCGTCGATCAGCTCGGCGTCCTCGAAGTGCTCGGGGCGGATGCCGAGGATCAGCTCGCGCGGGGCGTCCGCGCCCTCGATCTGCCGGCGCAGCCGGTCCCCGATCGCCACGTCGCCGAGCGCCGTGCGCAGCCGCCCCTCGGAGACGGCGGCGTGCAGGAAGTTCATCGACGGCGAGCCGATGAAGCCGGCGACGAAGAGGTTGCGCGGGTGGTCGTACAACTCCTGCGGCGGGCCGACCTGCTGCACCGCGCCGCCCCGCATGATGACCACCCGGTCGCCGAGGGTCATCGCCTCGGTCTGGTCGTGGGTGACGTAGACGGTGGTGGTGCCGAGCTGCTTCTGCAGGCGGGACACCACCGTGCGCATCTGCACCCGCAGCTTGGCGTCCAGGTTGGACAGAGGCTCGTCCATCAGGAACGCCTTCGGCTGACGGACGATCGCCCGGCCCATCGCCACCCGCTGCCGCTGTCCGCCGGAGAGGTTGGCCGGCTTGCGGTCCAACAGCGGGGTCAGCTCCAGGACCTTCGCCGCCTCGTCGACCTTGGCGTCGATGGTGGCCCGGTCCAGCTTCGCCAGCCGCAGCGGGAAGGCCATGTTCTCCCGCACAGTCATGTTCGGGTAGAGCGCGTACGACTGGAAGACCATGGCGATGTCCCGGTCCCGGGGCGCCTTGTCGTTGACCCGCTGCCCCGCGATCCGCAGCTCGCCGGAGCTGATGTCCTCCAGCCCCGCGATCATGTTGAGGGTGGTGGACTTCCCGCAACCCGACGGGCCGACCAGGATCACGAACTCGCCGTCGGCGATCTCCAGGTCGACGTCCTGCACCGCGACGGTCCCGTCCGGGAACTTCTTGCTCACCTTGTCCAGCACGATGTCGGCCATGACTACCACCTATCCCTTGACTGCGCCGGAGGTCAGACCGGAGACGATGCGGCGCTGGAAGAAGAGCACGAACAGGATGATCGGAATGGTGATCACCACGGCGGCCGCGCAGATCGCCCCGATGGGGTCCTCGAACTGCGACTCGCCGGTGAAGAACGACAGCGCCACCGGCACCGTGCGGGACCGCTCGGTGGAGGTCAGCGAGATCGCGAACAGGAAGTCGTTCCAGCAGAAGATGAAGACCAGGATCGCCGTGGTGAACAACCCGGGCGCGGCCAGCGGGGCAATGACCCGCCGGAACGCCTGGCCCTGCGTGGCGCCGTCCATCTTCGCCGCCTTCTCCAGATCCCACGGGATCTGCTTGAAGAACGCCGACAGCGTGTAGATCGCCAGCGGCAAGGCGAAGGTGATGTACGGCAGGATCAGCCCCGGCCAGGTGTCGAAGAGGCCGAGCTGCCGCTCGATCTCGAACAGCGGCGACACCAGCGACACCTGCGGGAACATCGCGATCAGCAGGGAGACCCCGACCAGCAGCTTCTTGCCGGGGAAGTCCAGCCGCGAGATCGCGTACGCGGCCATCGCGCCGAGCACCACCGCGATCAGCGTGGCGATCAGCGCGATGCCGATCGAGTTGGCCAGGGCCCGGACGAACTGGTCGGTGTCGAAGATCGTCCGGTAGTTGTCCAGCGTCCACTCCCGCGGCCAGAACTTCCCGTCGGTTAGGGTGGCCGGGGTCTTGAACGACAGCGAGGCGATCCAGAGCACCGGGATCAGCGCGAACACGACGACGATCACGTCCAGCAGACCCCAGCGCAGCTTCGCCCGCGTGGTGGTTTCGGTGGCCATGTCAGCGCCTCTCCCCGTCGTCGCTGCCGGGGGCAGCGGTACCGAACAGCTTCACGAAGACGAAGGCGATGATCGCCACCGCGATGAAGATCAGCACCGACATCGTCGAGCCGATGCCGAGGTTCAGCCCCCGGATCAGGTTGTTGTAGGCGAGCATCGACACGGACGAGGTCTCGTTGCCGCCCGCGGTGAGCACGAAGATGTTGTCGAAAACCCGGAACGCGTCCAGCGTGCGGAACAGCAGGGCGACCAGGATCGCCGGCTTCATCACCGGCAGCATCACCTTGGTGAACCGCTGCCAGGAGGTCGCGCCGTCGGTGGAGGCCGCCTTGAGCAGGTCCTCGGGGACCAGGGCCAGGCCGGCCATCAGCAGCAGCGCCATGAACGGCGTGGTCTTCCAGATCTCCGCCAGCATGATGATCGCCAGCGAGCTGGCCCGCTCGGTCAGCGGCGCGCTGCCGTCGAAGACGTTCGCCAGGTAACCGGTGCCGGGCGTCCAGGCGTACCGCCAGGAGAAGGCCGCGACGACCGTGACGATGCCGTACGGGATCAGCGCCGCGGTGCGGACGATGCCCCGGCCGACCAGCGTGCGGTGCATGATCAGCGCGAGTCCCATGCCGAGCACCAGCTCGATCGCGACGGTGACCACGGTGATCAGCGCGGTGACCCCGAACGCGGTCCACCAGAACTGGTTGGTCAGCACGGTGACGTAGTTGTCCAGCCCGATGAACTCGCGCTGGTCGGGGAAGCGCAGGTCGAAGCGCTGGAGCGACAGCCAGACCGAGTAGAGGATCGGGTACGCGGTGACCAGCACCATGACCAGCGCGGCCGGCGCGCAGAGCAGCCAGCCGAGCCGGCGCTCGGCCCGCTTGTTCTCGCTCAGCGGCGCCTTCGCCCGGCGGCCGGCCCGCTGGGCGGGCACCGCCGCGTGCCGGCCGGTGGACCGGGTGGCGGTCTCGTCGGCCGCGACGTCCGCACCGGTCGGGGTGGCGTTGATGCTCACGGGAGGACCCCCTTCGACTCGAGGGCGTCGGCGATGGCGTCGCGCAGCTCGTTCGCGGTCTGCTCGGGCCGGATGCCCGACGGCGGCGACAGGATCGCCGACATGACCGTGGAGATGCTCTGGTAGGCGGGGGTCAGCGGGCGGACCGCCGGCTCCTTCAGCTCTTCCAGGATGGTGTCCTTCATCGGGTACGCCTTGTCCATCTCCGGGTCGTCGTAGACCTGCTCGATGGTCGGCGGCACGCCGTCGTTGACCGCCGAGAACTTCTGGTTCTTCGCGTTGCGGATGCAGCTGGCCGCCTCGAAGGACTCCGCCGGATGCTTGGAGTAGGCGCTGACGGCCATGTTGACGCCGCCGATGGTGACCTTGCTCGGGGTGTTCGGGTCGATCCCCGGCACCCGGGCCCACTTCACCTGCTTCGCCAGCTCCGGGTTGGCCTCCTGCATGGCCGGATAGACGAAGGGCCAGTTGACCTGGAAGGCGCCCGCGCCGGACTGGAACTCCAGCCGGACCGGGTCCTCGGTGGCGTTGGTGAAGGACGGCGACGTCACGCCCGACGTGGCGAACTTCTTTAGCTGGTCGAGCGCCTTCACGGTGCCGTCGTCCATCACGGCCTGCTTGCCGTCGTCGCTGAGGATCTTCCCGCCGGCGCTCTCGGCCAGGGTGTTGTAGAGGACGACCAGACCCTCGTACTGGGCGCCCATGGTGAGCACCTGGTACGGCTTGCCCTGCTGCTTCAGCTCCTGGGCCGCGGAGATCATCTCGTCCCAGGTCTTCGGCGGCTGCGGCACCAGGTCGGTGCGGTACCAGAGGAGCTGGACGTTGGTGTTCTTCGGCGCGGCGTAGAGCCTGCCCTCGTAGCGAGCGGTGTCCAGCGGCCCGGCGAGGGTGCCCTGCTCCACCTCCGCCTTGGCCTGGCCGGTCCACTCGCGGATCCAGTGCGCGCTGGCGAACTCCTGGGTCCAGGTGACGTCGAGGCCGAGCACGTCCATCCCGGGATCCTGCGCGGCCAGCCGGCGCACCAGCTGCACCCGCTGGTCGTCGGCCTGCCGCGGCAGCACCCGGTAGACGATCTGGTAGCGCCCCTGGGCCTGCGCGTTGCAGTCGTCGACGACCTTCTGCAGGTTCTGTTCCGGCGGGTAGTACAGGTTGATCGTCGGCGTACCACCGTCACCGCCGGACCCGCAGGCCGCCAGCGGCGCCACCAACGTCAGCGCGGCGGCTGCGGCCGCCGCGCGGAATCGTGGCCGCCGCCGGTCCGCGGCCTCGTCGGGGTCTGTCGTCATCGCCCTCCCCCTTTCTTCGGCGAGAGCCGGGGGAGGTGCCCGTGCCCCGGCGCACGGCGAGACGGTCCGGGCGTGCGGCGGCGGCAAATCCGTCCGGCCCCGGACGTTTCGTGCGCCAACAGTGCCCGACCGGCCACGCTGCGAAACCTCAGCGTCATGAGACGGGAATGACAGGGGCTGGGGTGGGCCGGATCACCACCGTGCGCGCCCGCCGGACGGCCCTTACGCTCGGCGGATGGACGCCACCTTCTTCTTCGATCCGGCCTGCCCGTGGACCTGGCGCACCTCCCGCTGGCTGGTCGCCGTGGCCGAGGCGCGCGGGCTGCGCGTCGAGTGGCGGGCGTTCAGCCTGGCCATCCTCAACGAGGGCCGGATCGCCCCGGAGTACGCCGACGCGCTGGCCGCCTCCGGCCGGGCGTTGCGGCTGGTGGAGGCGCTGCGCGCCGAGGGCCGCCACGACGACGCCGGCCGCTTCTACGCCGAGCTGGGCGCCCGCATCCACGACGCCGGCAACCCGCCGTCGGACGAGATCGTGGACGCGGCCGTCGAGGCGGCCGGCCTGGCCGCGGCCGCGCCGGCCCTCGACGACGAGCGGTGGGACCGGGCGGTACGCGAGTCGCACGACCTGTCGTACGCCTCGGTGGGCCCGGACGTCGGCTCGCCGGTGCTGATGGTCCCGGGCGCGGAGCGGGGCATCCACGGGCCGATCCTCACCGAGGTGCCCGGCACCGCCGACGCCCTGACCGTCTGGGACTCGCTGCTGCCGCTGATGCGGCTGCCGGCCTTCCACGAGATCAAGCGCGCCCGCCACTGACCGTCGTTCCGCCCACCGGCTGGTCTTCGAGCTGGTGGTGGACAGCGCCGACCCGGCCGCGCAGGCGGCGTGGTGGGCGGGAGTGGTCGGCGGTCAGGTCGGCGGCGGCGGCGAGGGGTCCGCCTGGGTGACGGGTGCCACGGGTTTCCCGTGGCAGTCGTGGATCTTCGACCCGGCGCCGGAGCGCAAGCGGGTGAAGAACCGGGTGCACTGGGACGTCGACCTGACCGACCCGGACCCCGGCGCGCTGATCGCCGCCGGCGCCGTGCTGCTGCGCGAGCCCGACGACCGGGTCGGCTGGTGGGTGCTGGCCGATCCGGAGGGCAACGAGTTCTGCGCCTTCCCGCCGCGTCCCACTCAGTGAACGGCGAGGCTACCCAGCGTGCGCCCGGTGCACTAGCGTTTCGGTAGCTCCGCAGCCAGCGCGTCGCCGTCGAAGTCGATACGCCTCCGGCCGACCCCCGACCCGTCCGATCGGTTGGTAATCGCGGGAACCCCCCTCTGCCGCGTCACCGGTTGGGCAGGATCGTCCCCAACGAGGAGGTTGTCGTGCAGGACACCCGCGCTCTCGCCCTGACGTTCGAGGTGAGCGGCCTGCCCCCGGTCAAGACCGAGGCTCTGTCCATCTTCGCCGCCGGGCATCGGCAGGCGACGCGGGTCCGCGCCCTGCTCGAGGCGGCCTGCGCGGCCGCCCAGCGCACCGGCTGGACCCCGCTCACCGGGCCGATCGAGGTGGACGTCACCCTGCGCTGCCCGCCCGGGCACCGCACCTCCGACGCCAGCACGCTGCTGGGCGGGGTCTGCGCGGTGCTGCAGGACAAGAAGCGGGTGTCCAACATCGGGCTGGCCCACCTCGGCGTCCTGGTCGACGTCGCCCTCTACGACGACGACCGGCAGATCCGCCAGCTGTCGTACCTCGAGGAGCCGGCCGAGGACTTCTCGTATCAGGTCCGGGTGGCCGCCGTACCCACCGTGGTTTGACCGACGTCCGCGGTGGGGTACCGCGGACGCCGACGAAGGGAGCGCCGATGTCGGAGCCACATGTCACGCTCGACCCGAGGGGGCTCGACGCAGTGCAACAGAAGCTGCGCGGCCCGCTGGAGGATCAGCTGACCTCGGCCCTGCAGGCGGCCACCGAACGGGTCCGGTCCAGCTACGCGGGCGAGCCGGTCGAGGAGGTCTGCCGCCGGCTGCTCGACGAGACACGCGCCGGCCTGCACCCGGACATCGCCGCCGGCTTCAACCCCGACATGGACGAGTTCTGCCGGGTGGCCGTCGCGATCGTCCGGGGCGGGGCGTCCTGAGGCACGCGTGACCCGACCGCGCCGGCCACCGGGTCGGCGCGGTCGGTACGCGTCTCACCCTTCCGAGCATCTCAACCGGGGCGCACGTCCACGGAGACGACGTGGGTGCCGTCCGGCCGGGTGGACTCCCCAAGCCGCACCGGCAGGGAACTGCCGGCGGGCGGCTGGAGGCCGAAGCTGAGGTACCGTTGCGAGCAGTGCGCTTTGGTGAGCACACCAATTCGCAGTCCGCCGTCACCAGCGGACGCTCCTCGTCTTACCCGCTGACGCGGTGCGAGGTTGACGCTTCGACGACCACAGCCAGGACAGGTCCTGGTCTTACACGGTCTCCACGTCCGTTCGATCCCGAAGGATCTGGTTCCCGAGGCACTCCCGGTACCGACCAATCTGGCGTGTTTAGCCTGCCGCCGCAGGGCCTCGCGCGCCGGATAGGTTTGATTATCACCTGCCCGACGGCAGTCACTCTAACACTGAAGCGCGCTCAAGAGCATCAGCGCCCACTCCGCTGGCAACAGATGTCAACCCCTCGAAGTCGCCGGCCGGGGCCCAGCCGCGCAGCGTGGGGTAGCCGATGGCCCGGGCCGCGGTTGTCACCGTGCTCCGGCCGCTGCTGTCGTGCCCCTGGGCCGGGTGGAAGCGGAGCGCGAGGAACGCGGTGCCGGGCAGGTCGACCGGCGTGCCGCTGCCGTCGGACTCCACCCGGTCGACGTAGCCGACCTGGTAGCCGGGGGTGGGGCCGCGGAAGGCGAAGGTGATCCGGCTGAACCCCTCGGCCGGATGGTCACCGACCTGGATGCCCACCAGGACCGGCAGCGGCTCCCCCGGCGCCGGGGTGACCGGCACCCGGACGTCGTGCGTCACCTGGGCCGGCGCGTCGGGCACGGCCAGCCGTAGGTCACCCGCCAGTCGCCGACGGTCTGGCTCGGCGCGACATCGGTCGAAGGCGGGGCGGTGGCCGACGCGGTTACGGCGGTGGACGCGCCGGGCGTGGACGCCGTCGAGGGTGGGGACGCCGCGCCGTCGTGGTCGGTCGCGCAGGCCACCGCGAGCAGCACGACCAGGCTGGCGAGCAGTGGTACGCGCTGAGGTCTCATGACTCAGTCTGACGCCGGGCCGGGCGCCCTGGACAGAGCCGTTCGTCCACGCTCGGCGGGTCACCGAGGGTCAGGCGGCCACGGGGTCGACCCGCCAGCCGGGCAACGGGTGCGTCGGGGCGGACGGCACGGCCGCCAGCTCGGCCGCGTACTCGCGGACCAGCGCCGGCAGGCGGTAGCCGCCGGGCCCCTCGCACTGGATCAGGTGCGCGTCCGCCAGCTCCTCCAGCGCCCGCCGTACCCGGTGGGCGGAGACGCCGAGCTGTGCGGCGGCCCGGTCCACCCGGGCCGGGGCGTCTGGGGACGCGCCGAGCAGCTCCAGGAGCCGGCCGGCCACCTCGTCGTCGGAGCGGACGGCGGCGACCCCGGTCGCCAGGCTCTCCCGCACCGACAGGTCCTCGTAGGCGAGCAGATCCAACCGGTCCTGACCGTCACCGACCTGGGCGACCAGGGCGGCCACCGACAGGGCGGGGCACCGGGCCAGGCGGGTGCCGGCGATCCGCAGCGCCAGCGCCGAACCGGCGCAGAGCCGGACCAGCTTCGCGGTGGCCGCCGGATCCGCGGCCAGCCGCTCCGGCCCGGCGAAAGCGGCCAACACGTCGCGCCCCTGCGCGGCGCCCAGCGGGCGCAGCGCCACCCGGCGGACGCCGTCGAGGCTGCCGAGGCGCCGCTGACCGACGACGATCAGGGCGGGGCCCGGCCCGGCCGGCAGCAGCGGCCGCACCTGCGCGGCCCGGGTGACCCCGTCCACGACCAGCAGGAACCGTCGGCCGGCGGCCAGCGAGCGGAACCACCCCGCCCGCTCGTCGGTGTTGCCGGGGACGTCCGCCGGGGCGACGCCGAGCGCGCGCAGCACCCGGGCCAGCACCTCACCCGGCGTCACCGAGTTCCGGTAGCCGAGGTCGACGAAGACCTGCCCGTCCGGAAAGCCGCCGGCCACGGCGTGCGCGGCCCGTACCGCGAGGGCAGTCTTGCCGCTGCCGGCCGCCCCGGTGACGACCACGGCGGCCGCCTTCGCGCCGCCCACCGTGTCCACCACGTCGGCGGTCTCCCGGGTACGCCCGACGAAGGTGACCAGGTCCGCCGGCAGCTCCCGGGGCACCGTCCAGCCGACGGCGGGCCGCACCTCGGCAGTGGGTGGTGGCGTCGGCGCGACGACGACGGGGACGTACGACAGCTCCGGCGCCCGATCGAGCATCGCGCGGTGCAGGGTGGCCAGGTCCTCGCCGGGCTCGATGCCGAGCTGCTCGTCCAGGACGGCCCGGGCGTCCCGGTAGACGGTGAGCGCGGCCGGCACGTCGCCGCAGCGATAGAGGGCGAGCATGAGCTGCCCCCAGGCCCGCTCCCGCAGCGGGTGGGCGGCGAGGTGCCCGCGCAACTCGGGCAGCAGATCACCGTGCTGACCGGCGGCCAGCCGCGCCTCGGCCAACTCCTCGAAGACCTGGAGCCGCTGCTCGTCGAGGCTGGCCCAGCGGTTGTCCAGCGCGGTGCCCCGGGGCAGGCCGTCGCCGGAGGCCCCGCGCCACTGTTCCAAGGCGGCGGTGAGCGTGGCGATGGCGCCGGCGGGCTCGGCGGTGGCCAGCAGCGCCCGCCCCTCCCCCGCCAGCCGCTGGAACTCGGCCACGTCCAGTTCGTCCGGCGCCAGCCGCAGCTCGTACGCGTTCGGGCGGGCGACCAACCGGTCGCCGAGGGTGCGCCGCAGCACCGCGACGTGGGACCGCAGGTTCGCCACGGCGGACGCCGGCGGAACGTCGGACCAGACCATCTCGGCCAGTCGGTGCAGCGAGACCGATCGGTTCGCCTCGATCGCGAGACCGGCGAGGACCGCTCGTCGCTTCGCTGCGCCGGGTGTCACGACCTTGCTGTCGACGCGCAGCTCCACAGTGCCCAGAAGCCGAATCCGCAGTTTCATCCCGCCGCTCCCCCGTTGAACCTCGAGCGCGCTCAGGCTAAGCGGGCGCTTGCGGGGACAACAAGGCTGATGACCACCGACAGAAGGTGACGAACATCAATGTCAACGACCGGCGTGTCGGCGTAACGAAATTGTCACCGAGAGCGCTCCCCCGTCATCCGTGACGCTCGGTGAGCGGCGCCGCCGCGAGCCTTTTCGGCGATGCTGGAGCCGTTACCCCGCTTCTCGCAGCTTGAAACGGTGGAAACAGCGATCGGGATCAGTCCACACGGGCACGGCCGGACGGCATAGCGGCCGGACGGGTGCGGGGCGCGCCACTCCGGTCTGTCACGACGTCCGCGCGGCGACCACGATGATCCACCCGACGAGACCCGCCGACCGCGAGTCCGGCGACGGCCAGCCGAACGGCTGACACCGGCGCTTTCCACAAGCGCGGCCTTCCCGACAACTTCTACGCGCCGGGGCGCTCGTCCCATCCGAGCCTGAGGGGGCGGCACCGACCACCGTCGTCCACGGCTCAGTGAGCCATTTTCATGGTGATGGTGTTGGTCATCGACGGTGCGGCGGGGAGGGATCATCTCCCGCTGTCGGTGGGTGTCGCCAGCGCGTCGATGTCGGGTTCGAGTCAGCCGGCCTCGGGAGTCAGGCGGTAGCTGCTGCAGACGTCGAGCAACAGAGCGGCCCTGATTTCGAACGACTCGTCGGTGCCGTCCAATTCCACCTCGACCAGCACCTGGTCGTCAGTACCCGCGAAGTGCATCTCGACGCGGGGCTGCCCGTCCAGCACTAAGGTGAACCAGCGGTCGTTGCCGGCGCCGGAGTCTTCGACTCCGGCGGTGAGCCCGCTCTCGTCGAGCCGGCAGCGCACAAGATCAGCGATCGTCTCGACGAACGGCAGTAGATTGGCGCGCCAGATCCACCCGTGCATCGTGCCGCGCGGCTCGGTCTGCATCCTGTCAGGGTAGATTGATCCGCGAAGGTCATCACTCCGGTGCTGGTCAGCGCGTCGATCAGGCCGTGGGTGCGGGCGGCCGTCGGGTCATGGGTTGAGCCGGGTAGCGCGGATGAGGCGCAGATCAGCCGGCCGGCGGCATCGGCCAGGACCTGCACGTTCACGCCATGGCGCTTGTGCTTACCCGAGTAGTAGGGCCGCTGGTCGGCAACTCGATCGATCGGAATCAGGGTCCCGTCGAGGATCGCATACGCCAGCCTGGCGACCCGGCCCATAGCTTCGGCGAGGTCAGCGCCGTGGGCGGTGAGCAGGTCGACGGCTTCGCGCAGGTACCGCCACACCGTGCGCAGGTGGGCCAAGGCCATCAGCGCCTGCTGCTGCGCGGGCAGACGACGCCAGCGGCCGCCGAGGGATGCTGGCAGGATAGGTCAGCAACGAAGCTCCCGTGCTGGAAAGTGCCTCTTGGTCGACTGCTGTGCTACCAGGAGCTTCGTCCTATCTAGAGCAACGACACGACGCTGCGCATCTGCTCAGCCGCCTTGATCACGATGAAAGGGGTTCACTGCTCCACATCGTCGGCCACGATGATCCTCTGGATGGTGGTACCTGCCGGCATGTGGCGAGTGCCCGTGCGAAGCTGGACGCGCAACTCCCAGTACACGTCGTAGGGCACGACCTCGAGGTTGTGCACCTCGTCGTCTCCCCCGAGGAAGAGCGGAACCTTGTAGCCGACGCACTGGTCGAAGGCGAGCCTGTCGAAGCCCGGGTTCGCCGATCGCCACTCGTCGAAGAATCCGGCGGCGAGCCCGGTCGGGTCCGCCACGAGAACCTCGTCGTCGAACGGTGTCAGCTCGACTTCACTTTCGAGAAGCTCACCCGCGCCCGGCTCCACGAGGACGACAAGTCCCTCTCCGTCGCCGCCTTCGAGGTCGACAGCAAGGTTCCGGCCGAGCCAGTCGAAGCCGAAACAATACATCCGACCGGCGAAGCCGCGAATCAGCCGTGCGCAGAAGTCGTTCGAGGCCGCCGCGGATTCCGGCGTGTGAATTCGATACAGGCCATCGCTGAAAGTGGTGCCGGAAAACCTAGCGAAGGGTTCGGACAGAGTTGGCGGAACCGCAGCGCCAGCACCGTCCGCGACATGGTTCAAGCGACTGTGATCCGATACTGACTCAGAAACTTATCCCACACAGCCGACTCCAAAGGCAGTGGTAGGGGGCTCGGCGGCGTCCGAGGCCTCGGCCTTGAGGGACGAGCCATGACGCCGGAGAAGGGCTTACTGCTCACGCCACATGAACTCGGTCATGAGCCGCGGCACGTCGTGGGCCAGCCGCAGCGCAGCCAGTCCGGTCTCGTGCCGCACCTTTGCGCCGGCCGGGACCCACGCCTCTTGCCCGCACAACAGGATCTCAACAAGATCCGTGTCGGGTGACTCCTCAAGCCAGTACCACGTGCGGTCGTGCAGCAGTGAGACGGTACTGAACTCGTCGTGCACCGAAACGATCATCACATCGTCACCGTCGATGCCGTAGCTGAATATCGGTTCATGGTCCGGGACGTACAGGCTGGGCAACTCATCGATCGTGACGACCCGGGCCGCCGCATACGGCTGATACGTCTCCATTTCATACGCCACCAGCCGATCATAGAACCGCGCTCACGAACGCGCGTGCGCGTATGGACCGGTGCGATCGAGCCGAGGCCGGTTGCACAACCAAGCAGCATCAGCCGCCGACAAGTGAAGGGCCCACCCCTGTTGCCAGGAATGGGCCCCGCACTCAATCAACGGTTACTGGTCATCGTCTTCATCTTCATAGACCTCGCACGAGACCAGGCCATCGATGAACTCCCCGAACGAGTCGGCGACCCGCCGAGGAATCCTGTCTTCGCCGACGTATACGACCGCCGGCTCCCCGTCCGGTCCGGACTCGGAGTAGTCCAGCATGACCGTGTCGGGGCCGGCCATGGGCGTCACACCGAGCACTACCCCGACATTCGGGTAGTCCCATTCGGAGATCAGCTCAGCCGACTGCGCGTCGATACCCTCCTCATATCCGATGCCCATGATGACGTCCAACCCGAAGTGGTCGGCTGCCCAGGACGTCCGGAAGCTCGTCGGATAGCAGGTGTTCTTCAGAACACCGCCGTTCTGCCGATACATCAGCTCCACGTAACTCCGCGGCAGCCGAAATCCGAGAGTTTCCTCGGCCTGCCGCACCATGTCCTCGGTCAACGGTGGTCCGATCCATGGCGACGGACCTTCTTCGAATGGGGAAGTCATCTCAGCGCATAACCTTCAGCAAATTGAGGCGCCACCGGTGTGACCCGTCTTGGCATGGATGGCCATATTGACCAGCTGCATGCGTCCACAGTCTTGGTGATGATGCCACGTCCATGTGCCCTTCCTGTAGGCCTCCGTGATACCCGCGGCCTTGTCCGCGAGCCTGAAGTCCTTCTTGGGATCACCGGTCAGCGTGATGGAGACATCCGGAACGCTCGGATCCTTGTGCGCGGAGAAGTCCGGGAAACCCTGTCCATCGAACGGCACCCCGGTCTTGGGGTGAGTGCCGCCGGCCAGAGAGGCGTTCCTCGGCCCCACCGGCGTACCACCGGTAGCGCACGTGCAACTGGTCTTGTGCCCGCCAACCGTACCTCCGCAGTTGTGAACGAGCAGCGGCGTGTCATTGGCGACCACATAGTAGCTGTGTACCCCGTCGACGGTGAGGTTGTGGACCCGCTCGTGCTTCACCGTGCGCTTGACCGCGGTGACCTGAATCCAGTCACCAGCAGCACTCTGCAGCCACATGCCGGGCCGGAGCTGCCCGGCCTTGGCCCACATGCCGCTGTCGGGGAGCCAGACCAGGTGAGCATCGGTTGAAGTGATGCTCCCGGTCTTCGAGCCGGCCGCGCCGTCCAGGTCGACGGTGAAGGTGATGAAGGTCTTCTTACCCTCGACGCTGCGGACGTTGGTCACCGTCCGGAGCTGGTTCTCCCCCGACTCGACATCCGTGGCCAGAACCCCATCGCCCTCCTTCAGCTGCTCGATGGCCTTGCTCGTGCCATCGGCCATCACGACCTTCGTACCAGGCACGAAGCTGTTCGGCCTCACCAGACATGAATCCTCCGGCGACGAGTTCTGCTTGGGTGCCGTTGGTTCCTCAGCCTTGGGCTTCGGCGTGTTGCTAGGCACCGCCTTTGAGGTGTCGGTGGTCGCCTCGACGCCGTTCTGGACAGCCTTGGCGTTCTCGGCCGCCTTCTCCAGGTCCCGGGCGGTGTCGATGCCGTCAGCGATCTTCTTACCCGTTTTGGCCAGCTTGGCCGCGGCCACCGCGTTCCCCGCCAGCGGGATCGCGGACGCCATGGACAGAGCCGCGTCGACGTAGTTGCCCTCGGCCGCGTACCAGATGCCGTTGGCGACGTCGGCGACCTCACCGATCACCGGCACCATGCCGGCAACGTCCAGGGCGGCGTGGCCGATGTCCGACCACGACATCCCGAACAGGTGCCCGTCCAGCTCCACGAAGCTGATCGGGTTACCGCCGGCGAACGCGTACCGGTTGCCGGTGAACGGGTCCATCGCCAGACCCATGTCCGCCAGGGCGCCGCCGTACGAGTCCCGCGTCAGGAACCGGTTCAGGCCCGGGTCGTAGTTGCGGAAGCCCATGTCGTACGTGCCCGAGGACGCGTCCCACCGGGAGGCGTTGAACCGGAACGCGTTGTACGGCTCCTCGCCCTCCGGCGTCGCACCCGGCTTGTCCACACCGGTGAACTGCGACTCGTCGTCCTTGCCGTACGCCGTGTAGCCGTACGTCGCCCGGGTCTTGCCGTCCTCCTTCGTGATACCGACGACGTCACCGCGCGGCCGGTAGATGAACTGCGAGTACTCCCGGCTGCCGTCGTCCTTGTGCTTGATCTGGGTCAGCTGCTGACCCCACGGCGCGTACTGGTAGGACTTGGTCGCCTTGCCCGCGACCTCCTCCCGCAGCACCTGGTTGTCCATCCCCAGGTAGGTGAAGGCCGTCGTCTTCGAGCCCACCGTCTGCGACACCGTCCGGTCGAACGGGTCGTAGGCGTAGGTCGTCGACTTCGCCGTCGCACCGATGCCCGCGGTGGTCTTCGCCGTGCGGTCGAATCCGTCGTAGTAGTACTTCTGCGCCCGCTGACCACCGATCGACACCGTGTCGAGGCGACCCAGCGGGTCGTAGTTGTACGTCGACGTCACCCCACCGGCGGTGGTGGAGTGGAGCCGGTTTCGGTCGTACTTGCTGGTGCTCGTCGCGCCCTCGACAGTCTGGGCGACCGTGTTGCCGTTGGCGTCGTAGGTGTACGACTCCGTCGAGCTGCTGTCACCGGTCTTGTCGAGCTTGGCGATCCGGTCCTGCGGGTCGTAGCTGAAGACGTACGTGTTGTCGATGTAGTCCGACGAGTTGTCAGCGTTCATCAGCTTGAGCACGTCCCGCGACGGGTGCCCGTTGGCCTGGTACTCCAGCGTGTGCTCCGCGACGGTCGCCCCGCCGGAGGTCTTCTCCAGCTGGTGCTTGGTGGCGCCGTCGAGGTAGTACTCGAAGTCCACGGTGTTGCCGTTGGGCTTCGTCTGCTTGAGCAGCTGCCCGCGAGCGGTGTACGTGAACGTCGAGATCTGCTGGTTGCCCGCCGTCGGCGAGTCGGCGTTGGTCACCTTGGCGACCATGTCCCGCGCGTCGTACTCGATCTTCGACCAGGTGAGGTCGTGAGTCGAGGTGAGCGGGTTGCCGTTCTCGTCGTAGGTCAGCGCCGTGGTGTTCTTCAGCGTCGACCCGGCGTACTCCTTCACCGAGGAGATCTGGCTGAGCTCGTCGTACGCGATGTCGTACCGGTCGATCTTCGCGCCCGGGCTGAGGTCCTTGACCTCGACCATCAGCCCGTTCGGGTTGTACCGGTAGGTGAACTCCTTCTTCTCGTTGTCGACGTCACCGGTGTTGTCCCGCACCAGCTTGACCGCGTCGGCGACCACCTTGCCCGTCGCCTGGTCGGTGACGGTGATCTTCTGGACGCCGTCCTCGACGAAGGAGTAGCTGCCCAGGCTGATCCACGCGCCGGTGTTCTGCGTCTGGTTCACCGTTCTGGTGGCGCTGCCGCCGTCGTAGGTGATGGTGAACTTCGCGTCCGTCGCGGCGCCGCTGACCTGCGGATGCCGGACGAACACCTCGTAGCTGCCGTCCCGCGGGATGTTCAGCTGCCAGTTGAACTGCGCCGACCCGCTGCCCGCCGGCGCGGTGGCCACGTCGTAGCCCCACTGCCCGGTGGCGGCGCCGCTCGTCCAGGTGCCCTGGGCGGCGGTGTTGTTCGAGTCGGTGTTGTCGACCAGGACCACGTCCTTGCCGACCGGCAAGCCGTCCTCCGACCGCCCCTTCTCGTTGCCCGACGGGTAGTAGTCCCAGGTCATCGTCCGGCTGGTCGACCCGCCGGCCGAGGTCAGCGTGTTCTTGATCTGCTGGCCCAGGTCGTTGTAGTCGAAGGAGTTGACGATGTCCCACGGGTCCTTGGACGTCCTGGTCCACCCGTTGTCGTAGTAGGTGTACTCGGTGTCGTTACGGACCGTCTGCCCGTCCGACGGGGGCGCGCTGACCTTCTTGAGGTTGCCGATCTCGTCGTACTCGTAGAAGGTCTTGTCCGGCGTGTTGTAGCGGCTGTCGTCCTTGTCGTAGGACGACCACTCCTCCTTCTTGCGGTTGAGCGCGTCGTAGACGGTCACCACGGCGAAGTCGTCGGCGTCGTCGCTGGTGTTCACACCGCGCGGGGTGATCGCCTTCGTCTGGTTGCCGACCTGGTCGTACTCGTACTTCGTGGTGCGGTAGGTGATGGTGCCGGAGCCGTCCTTGTCGTGCGGCACCTTCGACTCGACCAGCGCGCCGCGGGCGTCGTAGATCGCAAGCGACTCGTTGCCGTCCGCGTCGGTGGACCCGAGGGTCAGGCCGTCCTTGTCGTACCGCGCGGAGGTGAACTTGCCGAGCGCGTCGACGGTCTTCACGACCCGGTGGTTCGAGTCGTACTCGTACTTCGTGGTGAAGTCGTCCGCCGCGCTGGCGGTCTTCTTCGCGTCGTACAGGACCGTGACGTTGCCGACGTTGTCGTACTCCGACGTCACTTTCTGTCCGAGGCCGTTGGTGACCTCGATCGGCTGGTAGATCGCGTCGTACTTGGTGGTCGTGGTGTAGTCGCCGGCCGTGGAGGTCAGGTTGCCCTGGGGCTCCGTGACGGTCAGGACGTTGCCGACCTTGTCGTACGTCGTGGTGGTCTTCCGCTCCGGGTCCGTCGCCTCGTCCGTCGGCGCGAGGGTCTCGACGGCCTGGTCCGCCTTGTCGTAGACGGAGGTCGACACCGCGCCGTTGGCCGCGTACGCCGTGGTGATGTTGTCGTTGAGGTCGTACACCGGGGCCTTGGTGGTGATGTAGCGGTTGTTGGCCGCGTCCATCGGCTCCACCTTGGTGGTCGGCCGGCCGAAGGTGTCGTACGCCTGCGTCACCTTGGCGTTCTTGCCGTTCTTGACCTCGGTGACGTTGCCCCGGTCGTCGTAGGTGAAGTACGACTTGCCGGTGCCGGCGTCCGTGATGGTCGTCGGGTAACCGCTCGCGTGGAAGGGGCCGTATGCCGTGGTGTTGCCGTTGGCGTCCTTGGCGCTGAGCAGCTGGCCCCACTCGTCGTAGGTGTTGGTGCTCGTGTAGTCGCCGGCGGTCGCCGTGGTGTTGCCGAGCGGGTCGGTGACGGTTTCGATGTCACCCTCGGCGGTGTAGCCGAAGGTCCACTTGCGACCTTCCGGGCTGGTCTTGGTGATGACCTCGGCCACGTAGCCGTTGAGCTGCCGCTGGTAGGTCAGCACCGTGCCCGGCCAGCCGTTCTTGACCGCCTCGGCGTTCTTCGTCTCGGTCGGGTAGCCGGTCTTCGGGTCGTACGCCCAGGTGGCGACGGCGCCGTTGGCCTCCTCGAGGCGGATGACGTTGTGGTCGTCGTCCCAGCCGAGCTTGGTGACCTCGTTCTTCGCGTTGGTCGTCTGGTACGAGCGGCCGTAGCCGTCCAGTTGGTACGCGGTGGCGTGGTTCTCCGCGTCCGCGACCGTGGCGTTGATGTTGTTGCCCTGCGGGCCGTCCGGGTCGACGTAGCCGAACTGGGTCAGGTAGCCGAGCCGGTCGGTGTAGGACTTGGTCGTCCAGTGGAACTTCGGGTCGTCGCCGGTCTGCGGGTAGTTGTAGACCAGGCTGCTGGGGTTGCCCCGCGGGTCGGTGACCTTGACCAGCTTGACGTTCTTGTTGCCCTGGGTCATGTCGTAGGCGAACTTGAACGTCTTCGGCGTGCCGTTGGTCGACCCGGCCCCGTCGATCAGCTCACCGAGCAGACCCTTGTCGGTGTAGGTGAAGGTGAGCTTGCGCCCCGAGATGTCGGTGATCTGCGAGACGTGGTCGATGATCTTCGGGTTGGTCAGGTTCGTCGCACCCGACACCCGGTTCCAGGTGGTGTCGTCGATGTAGTCGAACGTCTGACCCTTGGCGTAGTAGTCGATGGTCAGGGTGATCCGGCCGGTCGGGTCGGTGATGTAGCGCAGGAACTTCGTCGGCTTGTTGTTGGACTTGCGCTCCTCGTAGGTGAAGAGCATCTCGTTGCCGTTGTTGTCGACGATGCTCGACAGGAAGCCCTCGCAGTCGTAGAAGAACTGCGTGCGGTCCGGTCGGGTGAGCACCCACGCCTTGCGCTCCTGCGTGTTGGGCTTGCACTCCACGCTGCTGTACTTCTGCAGGTAGAGGTGCACACCCTTGGGGCTCTTCCACTCGTTCGCGGTGGCGTCCCAGGTGAACCAGTGGCTGGTGCCGTCACCGTCGGTCAGGGTGACCTTGGTGGGGTTCGGGTTCGGGTGGAAGTCCAGCGGGGTGCCGAGCCGCATCATCGAGCTGGCCTGCAACGACCAGCCGTACCCGGCCACACTGTCGGTGGTGTCCAGCGAGTTGTAGGACATCCGCACGAACGTCGACAGGCCCCGGGAGGGGTTGTTGATCGCGTTGTACGACCAGACGGTGTTGCCGGAGTACAGGTTGTTCATCATGGTGCCGCCGGCGCCGGTGTTCTTCCCCGCGTACGAGTAGAACTTCTCCAGACCCAGCTGGTCGGAGGTCGGCTCCTCCACCGCCACGTTCTGCGGCAGCGGCTGGATCGCCGGCGTGGTCTCCGACAGCTTCTTGCCGGTCAGCTTGTTCCGCAGATCCCACTGGAGCACGTAGTCGGTGCGCTTGTTGCCCTCCGTCGACGACGGCGGGGTCTTCACCTGCGCCGCCACGTCGACCGTGCCACCGGCCGGGACGCTCTTCGGCAGCGCGGTCTTCAGCTCGTAGGTGGCGTCCGCGCCGTCCGTGACCCCGTCGGCCCGCTTCCAGTCGTACGCCAGCTCCCAGTCGGTCGGATTCCACGCCGCCAGGGTCGGGTTCGACAGCGTCACCGGCACCGTGTACGTCGAGTCCGCGGTGGCCAGCGGCGGCGTCGAGGCCGCGTAGTACGTGGACTCCGCGGTCTGCTCGAGGTAGGTCACCTCCAGCGTCGGCCGCAGCAGCGGCTCCTGGCCCTCCGAGGACAGCAGCATCGCTCGCGCGGTCTGGTTGACCTCGTCGCGCTGCCGCAGCAGCAGACCGTAGTTGCTGGTCGGGGTGGCCACCCAGCCCTTCACCGGGCTGGTGACGTCCCAGGTCTCCCACTCCGGGTCGTTGGTGAACCCGTTGAAACCGGCCTTCCAGGTGGTGTCGTAGTCACCGCCAGGCGTGGTCCACGCCGTGACCCCGTCGGAGGTGTTCCACGTCGCCTTCGTCTCGGTGAAGGCCTTGGTCATCCGGTAGACGTCGACGTACTCGTCGGTGTCCGTGCCCGGGTAGAGACCCGTGTTGTACATTCGCAGCTCGGCGTCGACCACCTGCGCGTTGGCCGGGATGCCCGTGAGGGTGGGGAACTTGAGCAGACCCCGGGTGTCGCCGTAGTACGACGAGTTGTTGCCCGGGCTGACGTACGGGTCACCGTCGTAGACGTCCACGTTCTCCGTCGGACGCGCCGCCGACAGCGTGGTGTCGGTCTGACCGGTGCGGTAGATCCGGGTGATCTGGCCGGCCTTCGGCAGCATCGCCTGCTGCGTCGGACCCGCGAGAACCTGCCCGTCACGGGTCTTCACCGCGACCATGTAGTAGTAGAACTTCCGCGCCATCGGGTCGGTGTTGTCCGCCGCCGTCGGCACCGCCGTGGTGTCCTGGTACGTCCGTGTCCCCGTGGACACCGGAGCGATCAACGTCGCCGACGACGGGGTGAAGTTCTGGTAGATGCTGCGGTGCACCTGGTACTCGACCGCGTCATCGGCGGTGCTCGTCGACGGGTCCACGTACGCCGGCCAGTCGAGGACCGCACCGGTGGAGGTGATGGTGGTCGGCGGGTTCACCGTCACGCCCGGCCGGCCGTAGGTGACCACCAGCTTCGGCAGGTTGAAGTCCCGACGGGCGTTGCTGTAGGCGAACTCGGAGGCCTCGAAGATCGGGCCGCCCCGGCCCTTCTTCGCCTCGTCGACCGCCTTGACCATGAAGCCGTTGTTGGCGTACGTGCCGTTGACCCAGTCCTGGACCACGTTGCGGACCGGGAACGTGCTCCAGACGTTGGAGACCGCCGCCTTCTTGGTCGTCACGCCCCAGCGGGTGAAGCGGACCGCGTCGGCGATCACCGACTTGCCGGAGACGTCGCCGAGGACGACCTTGCCGGTGGTGCCGGCCGCGAACGGGTGCACGCCGAGGGTCTTCCACTCCCCGAGCCCACTGCCGGTCTGGTCGACCGTGTAGGTCTTCGAGCCGCCGTTGAAGTACACCGTGTACGGCGCGTTCGTCGGCCGGTCGGCCTCCGAGACGTAGTGGACCTCGACCTGGTAGTCACCGGCCTCGGTGATCGTCGGCACCCAGGTGTGGGTGTTGCCGGTCGTGGTGTCGTTGTTGTACCGGTAGTCGCCGTTGATGGCCAGCGGCGTCAGGGCGGTGTTCCCGGAGTAGGACCAGGTGCCGCTGGCCGAGGTGCCCGCGTCGCCGTCGTCCTTCGTCACCATGTTGCCGGCCGGCTGGGCGGCGATGTTGGCGTTGGTGTTCGACCAGTTCGCCGTGCTCTCGCTCCACGGCTGGGTGACCCGCCGGGCCTCCATCGCGACGTCGAAGCCCCAGGCGTAGTGGGTCTGGGAGTAGTACATCTGCAGCTGCGCGTCGTCGATCGGCGTGTTCGCCGGGATCGAGCTGACGTCGAACTTGACCAGCGACCGCCAGGACTGCGCGGCGTCCGTGCCGACCTTCAGCTGGTAGGTGTCGTTGTAGTTGGTGGTGGTCGCGCCCGAATAGATCGCCACATCCTGGGCGTCCGTCGGCACCGGCTGGACCTTGATGGTCGGGTCGATCACCACCGGATACACCCGGGCCGGGTCGGCCAGCCAGCCGGCGTCCCCGGTGATCGTGATCGTCGACGTGGCACCGGACTGGGTCACCTTCTGGGTGACCTTGTCGCTCCACACCTTCCCGTGCGGGGAGGCCTTGTCGTCCTTGCTGTCGTACATGAACGGCGCCGGCATCACGAACACCGGCGCGCCGCCGTCCCTGCCGACGAACGCGATCGAGCCGTCCTCCCGCTGCTGCGCGGTCAGCCCGGCGGTGTCCAGGGTGAACGTGTACGACGCCGGACCCCCCGGCGCCCGACGAAGGACGATCTTCTCCTTCAACGCCGTGCTGCTCACGTCGTACACCACGTCCGCGCCGCCCGCCAGGCCCGCGTAGGTCACCGTGGAACCCGACACCTTCGGCGTCGCCGCCTTCGCCGCGCCGGCCAGACCCAGCTCGATGCTCCGGCCGTCGGCCTCGAACCGCACCAGGTCGGCCGTGCTGTCCCCGAACAGGCTGGTGAAGGTGTTCGTGCGGTTGCCCTGCACGTACCCCTTGTCAGAGGTGGGGCGGACGGTGGTGTCGATGGCCTGGAACCGGCCCTTCGCGTCCCGGTAGTGCAGCGGCACCGCCGAGATCTCCGCCTGCGTCCGACCGTCCGACAGCTGATAGACCCGACTGTTCGCCGTCCGCTTACCGGCCAGCTCCCGGACCCGCTTCTGCTCCGGCCACTTCTTCCCCGCCAGCGGCTTCTCGTCGCGGGCCAGGCCCGCGCTGATGACCTCCGGCTTCGCCCGGCCCGACCCGCCGTCGACCAGACCCCGCGCGGCATCGCCGATCCGCGACAGCAAGCCGGGGTGGTCGTCCTTCGCTCCGGCTGCCTGGCCGGTGCGAGCGGGGTCCTGGTCCGGCAGGAGCGTCATCCCGCCCAGCGTGGCCACCATGACCAGCGCCAGGCCCCCGATCAGGGGGCCTCGTGATCGCCTTTTCACCCGTTACCCTCCGGTCCCTTGAAGACACGACGGGTGAAGGCTAGAAACGAGCGATACTCAGCCGGATATCTCTCAGCTACTTCCTAGGTTTGCTCCAAGGAAGCGGTGCAGGGCAGCGGAAACGTCGGCGGTGGCCGGGGTTCAGCCGCGCTCGAGCCACTGCCGGGGGGCGAGCACGATATGCGGCGACGCGGCCGGATCGAGCCAGCGCAGCACTCCGACGAGGTCCTCGTGGGCGAGGCTCACACAGCCGGCGGTGGCGTTGCCACCGGGGTCTGGAGAACTCGTGGAGCAGCGACTAGTGTCGTGCGTCGGAAATTCGCCATCTTAATTGTAGGCTGTGTGGATGGCGGGTCGTGGGCGTCCGAAAGCCGAGTTGATCCTCAGCGAGGATGAGCGGTCGACGTTGCGGCGTTGGGCGCAACGGGCGAAGTCGTCGCAGGCGTTGGCGCTTCGGTGTCGGATTGTGTTGGCGTGCGCCGACGGGCTGTCCAACGTGGAGGTCGCTGACCGGCTGGGGGTGGACCGCACCACGGTCGGTAAGTGGCGGTCGCGGTTTCTCGCTCGACGGTTGGACGGCCTCGTTGACGAGGATCGGCCGGGCCGTCCGCCGTCGGTCACCCTGGACCAGGTCGAGGACGTGGTGGTGGCGTCCCTGGAGCAGACCCCGCGCAACGCCACGCACTGGTCGCGGACGTCAATGGCCGAGCGGACCGGACTGTCGAAGTCCACGATCGGGCGGATCTGGCGCGACTTCGGCCTCAAACCGCACCGGGCGGAGACGTTCAAGCTGTCCACCGATCCGCTGTTCGTGGACAAGGTCGTCGACGTGGTGGGGCTGTACCACAACCCGCCCGAGCGGGCGGTGGTCCTCTGCGTGGACGAGAAAAGCCGTGCGCCACGAGGCGCTGATGTTGCCGTGCAGGAGGAAGTGCCTGCCGCCGGTCATCGCAGTGAACGGTAGAAGCTGAGGGCAGGCTGATCCCCGGGTTGGGGGTGAGGCCGGGAGCAGCCCT
>NZ_QGKS01000493.1 GCF_003172935.1 Micromonospora sicca
ACCCCGCCCAGGCGGCAGTCGGGGGGCAGGCGCTGGCGACATCAGGGTTGGCCATTCCCGCGGACGCGCCGACGGCGCCGGCGGTGACCGCCACCTCATGGCTGGTGGCGGACCTGAACACTGGTGAGGTGCTCGGCGGGTGCGGCCCCCACGAGCACCGAACGCCGGCCAGTGTGCAGAAGCTGCTGCTGGCGGCGACCCTGATGCCCCGCCTCGATCCGACCCAGGTCGTCGAGGTGACCCGGGCGGATCTGCGCGATCTCGATCCGGCCAGTTCGCTGATGGGGGTGGTCGAGGGCGGCCGGTACTCGATCGAGAGCCTGTGGCTGGGACTCCTGCTCCGATCGGGGAACGACGCGGCCAACGTGCTGGCTCGCGTCGGCGGCGGCAACGCCGGCAGGCAGGGTGGCGTGCAGGCGATGAACGACGAAGCGCGCCGGCTGGGCGCGAACCAGACCCACGCGGCAACCCCCTCGGGCCTCGACGGCCCCGGTCAATACACCAGCGCGTACGACCTCGCGCTGATCGCGCGGGCCACCTTCGCCCGGGAAGACTTTCGGCGCTACATCGCGACCACGGTGGCGCAGATACCGGAACGGCCGGGAACGCCGGGATTCCAGATCACCCACGACAACACGCTGCTGGGCATATATCCCGGAACGCTCGGAGGGAAGACGGGCTTCACCGACCTGGCTCGGCAGACGTACGTCGGCGTGGCCGAACGCGACGGCCGGCGGCTCGCGGTGACCCTGCTCGGCGCGGAGACCGCGCCGCTGGGGAGTTTCGGAGAGGCGACAGCCCTGCTCAACTGGGGCTTCGCTCTTCCTCCCGGCGCGTCCGTCGGCCGGCTGGTCACACCGGAGGAGAAGAAGAACGAGCGTCCCGTGGTCCCCGTCAAGGGCGAGCCGGAGGGTCGGCCAGCGGAGTCGTCATCGTTCGCGTGGCCGACCGGGCTCGGCATCGGCGCTGCCCTCGTCCTGGCCGTCCTGATCCTGGCAGTTCCGTGGCGGCGCACGGGTGCGAGGCGAGGAGCCCGCCAAGGGTAGCCAGGTCGATCCGCACTCGCACGACCCGGTTTCCTGTTGCCGGGAAATGACGCGCCGCTGATCCCGCCCCCGCCTGGGCAGGTGCGGGACCAACGTCGGTCGGCAGCCGGCGGGCTCAGCAGAACCAGCCGTCCTGCACCCATCCGTTGCGGTTGACGTGGCCGTAGGCGAAGCCGTAGATGTAGCCGCCGCTCCTGGGGCCCTGCACCAGGAAGGTCTGCCCGGCATACAGGGTGCCCATCCAGGCGCCTCCCGGGTCGGTGCGTACGAACAACGAGTCCGCGCAGACGGTCTCGCGCACGCCGATGGTGCCGTTGGCGGCCTGCGCCGGCGACCCGATCGCCAGCAGTGCGGCAGCGGTTGCGGCCGCGACCCCGAAGCGGGCCGCGCGCACGGGCCGGGATGGCGATGTCACCATGAGTCGTAGCCTCCGATGCACTCGATGCGCATGTAGCCCCAGTCGTTGGGGCCGAAGTCGAAGGTGGCCGCCCAGCCGTTGTAGACCGGGTGGGCTCCGGGCGTGTGACCGATCTTGTCGCCGTAGTACAGCACCCGCTTGAGGCCGTACGGGCCCGAGACCGAGTCGTAGTTGTCGTAGAAGCTGGCGCTCTGGCAGATGTTGATGGCGTGGCGCGGCACGACATAGGCCTGGGCAGCGGACGGCGCGACCAACATGATGCCCAGTGCCGTGGCCATCGCGACGGCCTTGGGTAGCAATCGCATATTGATCCCTTTCCCTGGAAGGGTGTGCGCGCCAAGGTAGCAGGGCCTGAAAGATGTATGCAAGATGCGGACAAGGTCCGCAGGTTTCCTGCAAGCCGCGGGAGAAGGAGATTGCCACATCGTCAGCTGTCGTTGTAGGTTGTCGCCTAACCTTCATCGAGGAGTGACGATGGGCTGGCGACGTAGCGCGACAAGGTCCGGTCTGGTGCTGGCCGTCGTCATGGCGGTGACCGCCCTGGTCGCCCCGTCGCCGGCCGTGGCCTGGGGGTACGGCGTCAACCGGGTACAGACCGCGGCCGAGGACTCGTGGGCGCAGACCGGCATGGGACCAGGCTGGGTGCTGCTGAGCTACAAGGCCAACGGGCCGATGGTGGGCTACCTGTTCGCCCGTGACTTCGTCTTCGCCGACGGCGTCGTCAAGTCCAGCTTCGACCACATGGACATCCGCGACACCGGTGACGCCAGCGCCGGCAACACCGAGGGCATCACCCGCTGGCCCTGGGGGTACGCCGGCGGCAGCTTCGACGGGTGCGCCTACGCCTACGGCACCCGTAAGTTCGCCATCGAGCGCACCGGCTTCATGTCCTCGAGCTGTGCCGGCGGCCCCAACGTGGTCGGCTCCAGCAACGCCGACGGGTCCCCGGACCAGCTGCGCTGGTGGCACTCCGAGCAGGTGTTCTGCACTGCCAACAGCGTCGACCCGCTGTGCAGCCCGTACGGGGTGTGGAGCGAGAACAAGGGCGGCGGACTCAAGACCACCACGGCCCGCACCACCTGCACCGCCTACGGCAACATCGGCGCCGCCGCGGCCTACGGGTCGGGACCGGCGGTCGCCGTCCATCGACTCGGTACCGCACCGGCCGGCGCCAGCATCGACATCCGGTACGTCACCAAGGACCGTCAGTGGATCATGGCGAAGTGGACCGGGAACCGTTTCGCCGCAGGGATCGCGTGGGCTTTCCTGCCCCGATCCTGCGTATGGTGACCCGCCACCACCTGCGTTCGGCCACCGGACGCCACGGACCCTTACTGCGCGGCGACGGCCGCCGGCGCGCTGAGTGGGCCCTCGTTTCCGCTGCGGTCCAGTCCGGACACGCAGTAGGAGAGCGGGCGGTCGGCCGGGGCGGTGCGGTCCACCCAGCCGGCGCCCCGGGCGGTGCCGACGAGCCGGGCCGCGTCGCCGTCCACCCGGTAGACGGCGTAACTCGTCGCGCCGTCCCCGCGCCAGGTCAGCACCACCCCGCCGGCGTCCGCACGCCGCGCTGCGGTGACCGCCGGTGCGGCCGGCGGCGCCGCCGGTAGCTGCGCCATCGCGGGCACCAGCGCCGGGCCCCCGTAGTGCGCCTTGCTGTACCGGCTGACCGCCCCGAGCTTGTCGGCGCGGACCTGCCTGGCGCTGAAGTGCACGCTTCCGCGCACGCCGTATCGGCGGTTGAGGGCGAGCTGGCGGTCCAGTTCGGCCGGGTCGCGCCAGGCGCCGCGCTCGCCCACCCGGTAGTCGGCCTGGCCGATGTAGAGCTGCACCCGGGTGCCCTGCACCGTGGCCGCCCACCACGGCAGCAGCTTGGCGTAGTCGGCCTTGCCGAACCCGATGTGCCAGTAGAGCTGGGGCACGACGTAGTCCAGCCACTGCTTCCGCACCCAGAGCCGGGTGTCGGCGTAGATGTCGTCGTAGCTCTGCAGGCCCGCGGTCGCCGAGCCGGCCGGGTCGGTGCGCTCGTTGCGCCAGATGCCGAACGGGCTGATCCCGAACTTCACCCACGGCTTGATCGCCTTGATCCGCTCGCTCATCTCGCGGACCAGCGTGTTCACGTTGTCCCGGCGCCAGGCGTCCCTGTCCGCGAACCGCCCGCCGTACCGGGCGAACGCCGCGTCGTCCGGGAAGTCCTGCCCGGCCTCCGGGTACGGGTAGAAGAAGTCGTCGAAGTGCACTCCGTCGACGTCGTACCGCTGGACCGCCTCCAGCATCGAGTCCTCGACGAACGTGCGCGCCTCCGGGACACCCGGGTTGAAGTAGAGGCGGCTGCCGGGACGGTCGGCGCTGGGATAGGTCACCACCCAGTCGCGGTGCCGCCGCAGCGGGTGGGTCGGCGCGAGCTGGTCCAGCCGAGGGCCGGGCCCGCCCACCGTGGCCGGCTGCCCGCCCCGGTACGGGTTGAACCAGGCGTGGAACTCCAGGTTGCGGGCGTGCGCCTCGCCCACCATGAACTCCATCGGGTCCCAGCCCGGGTCGCGGCTGTCGCGTCGCCCGGTCAGCCACTCCGACCACGGCGCGTAGCTGGACGGCCAGAGCGCGTCCCCGCTCGGCCGCACGTGCACGAAGACCGCGTTGTGGTGGTGCCGCACGGCCAGGTCCAGCCAGCCCCGGAACTCCGCCCGCACCGTCTCGGCCGGCAGCCCGCGCCGACTCGGCCAGTCGATGTTGTTCACCGTCGTGATCCACATGCCCCGCAACTCGCGAGGCGCCCGGGCCGGCCGGCCGGCACAGGCGGCGGTGCCACCCGCCGGGCCGGCGCCGGGCCCCGCGCCCAGGACGGCCGCGTCGCCCGGCCCCGGTGCACCGCCGTCGCCGATCACCCGATCCCGCAGCGACCAGGCGCCGACCCCGGCGGCCACGGCGAGCGCGGCGACCACCGCGGCGAGTGCTCGGGTACGACGGCGACGGACGGGCGGAGCGGCGGCGGACATTGCCCCAGTCTTCCCAGTGCTGCCCGCGGGGTGAACCAGTTGGACCGTTACTTAACGATCAGATAAGGCCGACCGCTGACGCTGTGCGGCCACGCGGTGCGGCGGCCCGGCGCGCCGCGACTGAGGTCACTCGCCGGCGAGCAGCTGCTCGAACGGCGTCGGGACGTCGAAGGGATCAAGGTGGGTGGGCTTTTCCCGCCGATCGACCTCGCGGGCCAGTTCGCCGGCCGCCCGGTCGATCCGGTGGACCAGCTGATCCTGTGCCGTGTCGCCGGCACCCCAGTCCTCCGGGGCGGCGAACACCGCGGTCGGCAGGACCACCGCGTGCAGGTAGGCGAAGAGCGGCCGCAGCGCGTGTTCCAGCACCAGCGAGTGCCGTCCCGTCCCCCCGGTGGCGGCGATCAGTACCGGCTTGTCCACCAGCGCGGTGTCGTCGAGGACATCGACGAACATCTTGAAGATCCCGTTGTACGACGCGCTGAACGTCGGCGTGACCGTGATCAGTGCGTCCGCGCGCGCGACGGTCTCGTGCACCCGCTTCAGCTCCTCGGACGGGTAGCCGGCGAGCAGGTTGTCGACCAGGTCGTGCCCGTGGTCGCGCAACTCGATGAGCTCGACGTCGACCTCGGCACCGAGCTGTTCCAGCTCGCGCCGGGCCGCAGCGGCGAGCCGGTCGGCGAGCATCCGGGTCGACGACGGCTGCCGCAGACCGGCCGACACGACTGCGATGGTCCGCCTCATCGGTTCTCCCCCGCCGCAGCGGCCTTCAGCGAGGCGTGCGTCGGGGCGTTCGGCACGTGTGCGGGGCGGCCCACCGCGAACTCCTTGCGCAGCACCTGCACGACCTCGCCGAGCATCTCGATCTGCTGGAGCACCGTCTTCCGCGGCACGCCGATCCCGTCGACGTTGAAGAGCTGGCGCTGGTAGTCGCCGCCCGCGTACTCGCGGAAGGCCAGGGTCCGGTCGATCACCTCCTGCGGGCTGCCGACCAGGAGGGCCGTCTGCCGCATCGTCTCCTCCAACGACGGCCCATGCCCGTAGGCCGCCGAGTTGTCGAAGTACGGGCGGAACTCGCGGACCGCGTCCTGCGAGTTCTTCCGCATGAACACCTGCGCGCCCAGGCCCACGATGGCCTGGTCCGCGGAGCCGTGCCCGTAATGCTCGAACCGCCGGCGGTAGAGCCCGACCATCCGTTGGACGTGCTCCTTGGGCCACAGGAGGTTGTTGTGCAGGAACCCGTCGCCGTAGTACGCCGCCTGCTCGGCGATCTCAGGGCTGCGGATCGAGCCGTGCCACACGAACGGCGGTACGCCGTCCAGCGGCCGGGGGGTCGAGGTGAACGACTGCAACGGGGTGCGGAACTTGCCCTGCCAGTCGACCACCTCCTCGCGCCACAGCCGGCGCAGCAGGTCGTAGTTCTCGACGGCGAGCGGGATGGCGTTGCGGATGTCCTGGCCGAACCACGGGTAGACCGGTCCGGTGTTACCGCGCCCCATCATCAGGTCGACCCGACCGTCGGCCAGGTGCTGGAGCATCGCGTAGTCCTCGGCGATCTTCACCGGGTCGTTGGTCGTGATCAACGTGGTCGAGGTGGACAGCACGATCTTGTCCGTCCGGGCAGCGACGTGGCCCAGCAGCGTGGTGGGCGAGGACGGGAAGAACGGCGGGTTGTGGTGCTCACCGATGGCGAAGACGTCCAGGCCCACCTCCTCGGCCAGCTTCGCGTACTCCACGACGGCCTTGATCCGCTCGTGCTCGGACGGATTCCGTCCCGTCATTGGGTCGCGGGCCACATCGCCCACGCCAAAGATTCCGAACTGCATCTCAGCTCGCCTGCCTCGCTCGTTCCGATGACGCTTGACCCCATCAGCAACCCGGGGCGAACGAGGCAAATTCCTTGACCAAGCAAGTATCTTGAAGTGGCGGCGCTCACGGGGCGCCCGGCGAGCGCCGGGCTTCCCCTACCGCCGCGCGGCGGGCTACGTACCGGACTGGGCCGTCGCCATCGTCGTGCCAGCCCGCAGGGTCGCCAACGCGCCGCTCCAGGCCGCCAACTGGTCGAGCATCGTGTTCACCGCATCGACCTGGTGAGGGCCGGGCTTGAAGACGCTGAAGTTCTCGAAGTCGGTGAAGAGCGAGAGGGCCACCTGCGCCCGTACGTCCGCGATCTGCAACTCGGCCACCACCAGGCGCAGGTGCTCCACCGCCCGGGTGCCGCCGACACTGCCGTAGCTGACGAACCCGGCCGCCTTGTTGTTCCACTCGGCGTAGATAAAGTCGATCGCGTTCTTCAGCGCCCCGGACGTGGAGTGGTTGTACTCCGGCGTCACGAAGATGTACCCGTCGAACGAGGCGATCTTTTCGGCCCACCGCAGGGTGTGCGGCTGGGTGTACTGGCCCATCGACGGGGGTGTCATCTCGTCGAGGTGCGGCAGGTTGAAGTCCTTGAGGTCGACGAGTTCGTACTCGGCGTCGCCACGCTTGCTGGCGATGTCGTGCACCCAGCGGGCCACCGCCTCCCCGTTACGACCGGGACGGGTGCTGCCGATGATGATGCCGATTCTGGTCATTGCCGCCCTTCCTTCCGTGTCCCGAGGCGCTCGGGAGCCGTCGGCGGTTACCCCGTCTGCGTGGTTTCGAACGGGCACGGGCGTTCCGGTCGCCCGCCGAGACGGCGGTTAGTCAAGCGCAGGCGGGGTAGGCCCTGCTGACGTGTCTGGTGCGGGCCGGTTGAACCTGGCCCCTCCTGCCGACGACCCATCGGGGAGGACCGACGGTGTCACACGACTATCGCAAGAACCCGGAGGCGATTTCTCGGCTGTCGCCGGAGCAGTATCGGGTCACCCAGGAAGCCGAGACGGAGCCACCCTTCAACAACGCGTACTGGGACAACGAGGAGGCGGGCCTCTACGTCGACATCGTGTCCGGTGAACCCCTGTTCGCTTCCGTCAACAAGTACGACAGCGGTACCGGCTGGCCGACTTTCACCAGGCCGGTCGAAGCGGAAAACGTGGTCGAACTCCAGGACTCGACCCTCGGCATCACCCGCACCGAGGTCCGGTCGGCGCGCGGGGACAGCCACCTTGGCCACGTGTTCGACGATGGTCCCCCGGAAGCCGGCGGGTTGCGTTACTGCATGAACTCCGCCGCACTCCGGTTCATCCCCCGCGACGACCTCGAGCGTGCGGGTTATGGGGAGTACCGCAACGTGTTCGAGCAGGCAGACCGGGGAGCGAAGCGATGACCGACACGACTGAGAAGGCGATCCTGGCTGGCGGCTGCTTCTGGGGAATGCAGGACCTCATCCGCAAACGCGACGGCGTGCTGGCCACCAGGGTCGGGTACACCGGCGGGGACGTCCCGAATGCGACGTACCAGAACCATGGCACCCACGCCGAGGCGATCGAGATCGTCTTCGACCCGGCGAAGCTGTCCTACCGGGATCTCCTCGAGTTCTTCTTCCAGGTCCACGACCCGACAACGAAGAATCGTCAGGGCAACGACGTCGGCACCAGCTACCGGTCAGCCATCTTCTACTGCGACGACCAGCAGCGGCAGGTCGCAGAGGACACGATCGCCGACGTCGACGCCTCTGGCCTCTGGCCGGGCAAGGTGGTCACCGAGGTCAGCCCGGCCGGACCTTTCTGGGAGGCTGAGCCGGAACATCAGGACTACCTGGAGCGGTATCCCGCAGGCTACACGTGCCATTTCGTACGGCCGGACTGGAAACTTCCCCGCCGCGGGGAGAGCGGCAGCTAGGTACTCCAGCGCGGGAGGGGACAATCGGTCTTCACCGAACCGGGGCAGTCCCCACTCGACGAGACGGAGGTGCGTATGCCACCTGACCAGGACCCGTGGCCGACGCTGGAGGAGTTGCTGCGCGAGGAGGGCGAGCTGGAGCTGCCGGGCCTGTCGGAGTCGGACGCGTACGAGTTGGGGATGCTGGCCGTTGCCGCCGCGCGGGAGCAGCGGCTACCGATCGCGGTGGGTGTGTGGCGGGCCGGGCGCCAGCTGTTCCACTGCGGCCTGCCGGGTTCGACGCGGGACAACGACGGGTGGCTGCGCCGCAAGGGACGGGTGGTGATGCGGTTCGAGCACTCGTCCCTGTACATGTCCCGGCTCTGTCGGGACCAGCAGGTGACGCTGACGGAGAAGTTCGGGTTGCCCGCCTCGCGGTACGCGGCCGCCGGGGGCGCGGTGCCACTGCGCGTTCGCGCCACCGGCGTGGTGGGTTGGTTCGGCGTTTCCGGGCTTCCGCAACTGGCGGACCACCGCTTCGTCGTTGAGACGCTTCGCACGTTCTCGCACTAGCTGTCTCCCGCTGCCGTGCAGCCCGACCGGCCGCACCGCACCCCGGCAAGGCTGAGAGGCGGATCCTGGGCGGGCCGTGATCACGGCCCGCCCAGGCGCTGTGCTACCCCCTGCTCACTTCGGGCCGGTGACGGTGAACGGCAGCGCAACCCGCGTCCCGGAATCGGCACCCGCCACCGTGATGCTGGTCGAGCCCGCCCCCGCATTCCCCGGAACGCTGACGGTCGCGCCGGAGATGACGCCGTCACCATTCGCCCGCACCGTGCTGGTCGCGAGGCCCTCACCAAAGCTGATCGTGAGCACCTCGTTCGGCGCGAATCCGGAACCGTCGACCGTGATCGTCGTACCGCGCGGTCCCGACGTGGTCGACAGCGCCACCTGCGGTTGGTACGTCGGCTCTTCCGGCTCCCCGGTCACCCGGGCGGTCGCCGTCGCCGGTGTCCGCGAGGACGCGCCGGTGGCGGTGACGGAGTACCGGCCGGGCTGCGCGTCACGGGACGTCGCGATCGACGCGTGTACCGCTCCCGCCCCGGAGGCCGCGACCGTCATGCTCCGCGCGGGACTGGTGCCGAGAGTCACGGTCACCTGCTCGCCGGCGGCGAACCCGCTGCCGTCGACGGTGATCGCGTCACCGGCGGCGACGGTGGCGGACGCGGACACCGCGGTCGTCGGCTGGAGTCCGCCACGCGCCACGGTCACGGTGAAGGTCTCCGTGCTGCTCGACCGGGTGTCCCAGGCGGTGACGTGCACCGTGTACGTGCCCTCCTGCGCGTAGGTGTGCTGTCCGCTCATCGCACCGGCCGGGCCGACCGTGACGTCGTCCGGAACCGTGCCGTCACCCCACTGGACGCGGGCGTGGTAGCCGGTCGGGTCGGGAACGCCGCCGGTGACCGAGCCGAGGTTCGCCGAGAGGACCTGTCCGGCGGTGGCCGTCTGGTCCTTCGGGGCGGTGGTGGCCAACGCGGGGGCCGGCGTGCCGTCGTCCGCGATGGCGAACACGTGGATCCGGCCCGCCGACCCGGGGTCGCCGGTCTGCGTCGGCAGGGTCACCGACACGAGCGTCTTGCCCGTCGGGATCTGGTACGGCGTGGTGGCGAACAGGAACGGCTGGGCGCCGTCCCGGCTCGTGCCGCTCAGCCGGTACGCGGCCTTCGCGACGACGATGTTGCCGTAGGACGGGGTGCCGTTCGCGTTGCCACCCAGCGTCCAGTCACTCATCTGGATCGGGATGCTGGCGGTGCTGCCGTCGCTGAACGTCGCCGTGCCGGTGGTGCTCTGGTTGCCCTGCGTACCGGCACCGATGAACGAGACGCTCTTGGCATCGGTCGGAAGGTTGAGGACGATCGTCCTGCCGTTGCCGGTCGCGTCGTCCGGCTGCCCGGCCGGGATCGCCGGCAGCGTGAAGTGCAGGCCCGTGCCGGGTACCTGGTGCTGCTGGCCCTGGGTCACGCCGGCTGCCGCGAGGGCGGCCCGCGAGTACGACCACGACTTGGCGTCGCAGTTCGCCGCGAGGGCGCCCTCGTCGCCGATGCAGACGGTGTCGAAGGCCGCGGTGAGGCCCGAACTCGGCGCGTAGGCCACGTCGACGCCGACGGTTGCCGAGCTCTGGCTGCTGCCGTCGGTCACCGTGACGCCGGCCTGGTGGTAACCCGGCTTGGCGTAGGTGTGCGAGCCGCTGACGCTGTACACGCCGCGCGAGCTCACGGCCAGCGTGCCGGGGGTGGCCGGCGAGCCGTCGCCCCAGTCGATCGTGGCCTGGTAGCCGGTGGCGGCGCCCCCGGTGACGGTGGCCAGTGGCACCGACACCGCGGCACCGGAGGTGGCGTGCACGCTGCTCGCGGCGGTGACCGCGACGGCGCCGCCGCCGAGCTCGACGTCGCCGCCGGCGAGCAACTCGATCTCGGCGAGGGTCGTCTTCTCGGCGCCGACCGTCTTCGTCACGGCCAGGCGGAACTGCGCGAACTGCCCCGGATCGCTGATCCTGAACGGCCGGGTCTGGGCGCGCCACGGGAACGCTTCGCCGCTGCGGGAGTCGACGGTGGTCCAGGTGATCCCGTCGTTGGAGCCCTGCAACCGCCAGTCCGTCGGGTCGCCCGCACTCGCCCCGGAGGTGAGCGTGTAGTAGGTCGGCGTCTGCTTGCCGCCGCGGAACACCCAGGTGATCTGCGGCGTGCCGGTGGCGAAGGTCAGCTGGGTGGTCGACGAGTCGTCGAACAGCTTGGCGGCGTCCTGCCCGCCGCTCGCGGTGGCGGTGCCGAGACCGGGGCCGGTGGTGTCCTGCAACGGCTTGGGCACGGCGTTGCCCTGGGTCAGGGACGGCGGCGCGTCGGTCTTTCCGGTGCCCCAGGACGACGGATTCGCGCCCATCTGGAAGTCGATCGTGCCGCCGCGGGCGAGGACCGCCGAGTCGATGGACGTCTCGCGCTGCGCCTTGCCGTTGACCTCCACGCTCTGCACGTAGACGTTCCTGGTGCTGTTGTTCGGCGCGTTGACGACGATGTCGCCACTGTGCCGGTGGACGGTCATCCGGGTGAACTGCGGCGAGCCGATGGCCCAGTTGGACGAGCCGGCCTGCAGTGGGTAGATGCCCAGTGAGCTGAGGATGTACCAAGCGGACAGCTCGCCGTTGTCCTCGTCGCCCGGGTAGCCCTGGCCGATCTCACTGCCGACGTAGAGGCGCTGCAGGATCTCCCGCACGATCGCCTGCGTCTTGGCGGGCGCGCCTGCCGAGTCGTACATGTACGGGATGTGGTGCGACGGTTGGTTGCTCATGCCGAGTTGGCCCATGCGTACCGCACGCGCCTCGAGCATCTCGTGGATCGTTCCGCCGTACCCGCCCGGATGGTCGGCGTTCTCCGGGGTGGCGAAGAACTGGTCGAGCTTCTCCTTCAACGCCTCCTGCCCGCCGTACAGGTTGGCGAGCCCCTGACCGTCCTGCGGGGCGGTGAACGCGTAGTTCCACCCGTCGGTCTCGGTGTAGACGCCACCCCAGTCCAGCGGGTCGCCGGCGAGGAAGTTGCCGGCCGGGTCGCGTCCCTGGAAGAACTTCGTCTTTGCGTCGAAGAGGTTGACGTAGTTGCGGGCCCGCTGCAGGAAGTACCGCGACTCCTCGTTGAGCCGGTCGCGCTCCGACCTCGGCGTGGCCGGGTCCTTGGCCAGGGCCGCGCCCATGTTGCCGATGCCGTAGTCGTTGATGAAGCCTTCCAACGCCCACGACACCGACTCGCCAGTGGAGGTCGGCGTGTACCCGAGGAACAGGGAGGTCTCGATGCCCTTGCGGCCGACCTCGCTGCGCCCGGACGCCACGGTCGCGTCCTTGATCGCCGCGTCGTAGGCGCCGAGCGGGTCGGGCAGCTTGACGCCGTTGAGGTACGCCTGGGCCATCGCGACGTCCGCGCTGGTGCCGGTCATCAGGTCGGCGTAGCCGGGCGACGACCAGCGGGCGATCCACCCGCCGTCTCGGTACTGCTGGACGAACCCGTCGGCGATCCTGGCGGCGACGTCCGGGTACAGCAGCGAGTACGCGGGCCAGACCGTGCGGTAGGTGTCCCAGAACCCGTTGTTGACGTAGATCTGCCCGTCGACGATCTTCGCGCCGGTCTGGGTGGCCGTCGACGGGCCGGTCGGCGCCGACACCGGGCTCGCGTACCGCCAGTGCGGCGCGGTGGCGGTGCCGGTGTTCTCCGACTGCGAGTTCGGATACAGGTTCAGCCGGTACAGGTTCGAGTACAGGGTGACCAGTTGCGTCTCGCTCGCCCCCTGGACGTCGATCCGGCCGAGCCGGTCCTCCCATGCCGCGGTGGCGGCCGCGTGGACCTGGTCGAGGCTGTTGCCGGTGACCTCCAGGTCGAGGTTCCGGTGCGCCTGGTCGACCGAGATGAACGACGTGGCGATGCGCAGCGTCACCTGCGAGTTCCCGGAGGTGTCGAAGGTGGCGGAGGTGGCGGAGGACGTCGTCGGCGCCCGGTCGAAGGTGCCGGACACGAACATCCGGCTGCGACCGGCCGACAGGCCGCTTCCGTTGTCGACCCAGCCGGTGAACGTGCCGTCCGTACCGATGGTGAACGTGCCGTTGTAGAAGACGAGGCTTCCGGTGGCCTGCCCGGACGGGAAGGTGAACGCCATGATCCCACCGTGGTCGGTGGGCGACATCCGCGCGACCAGGCCGTTCTGCAGGGTGACCTGATAGAAGTCCGGCCGTGCGATCTCGTCGTCGTGGCTGAAGGCGAGCGCCCGACGGCTGGGCGCGCCGGTGAGCGATCCGCCCGCCGGCACCGGCATGACCGACATCTGGTTGCGATCACCCATCCACGGGCTGGGCTCGTGCGAGATCGCAAGTCCCTGCAGCGTGGGCAGGTTCGCCGCGTTGTTGTTCCGCTGGTACTCGTACTCCCACGAGTTCGAGGTGGCGTTGGTGACGGGCGTGAAGAAGTTGAATCCGTTCGGCATCGCCGAGATCGGCAGGTTGTTGCCGCGCGAGAACGAGCCCGACGCGTTTGTCCCGCGCCGGGTGTCGACGTAATTGGTCAGGCTGGAGTCGTCGATCGGCGTCGGAGCGGCCGCAAGCGTGATGTCGTCGAGCCATCCCTGAAAGCGGGTCGAGGCCGTCGCGTGGGGATCGTCGTAGGCGAGCAGGATGCGGTCGATCGTCTTGCCGTTCGCGACCGCCCCGATCTCCGACTGCACCGCGTTCCACTGGTCGGCGTAGAGCACCTTCGACGCGCCCTGCCCGGCGGCTGTGAGCGGGTATCCGTGCTGGTCCACGGGCGAAAGCAGGCTGAGGTAGCCGCCGTCGGTGAAGTGCAGGTCGACCGCCGCGTAGGTGGACGGATACCGGGTGTCCTGGCCGGTGAACTCGGGGAAGATCTTGTAGGACAACCGGGTCTTCGGCCCGACCGGGATGTCGACGTCGAACAGCTTGTTGGTCGCATTCGAACGACCGTCGGCCTCGGCGCCGCCCGAGTATCGCAGCGAGGCCAGCCCGGTGAATCCGGCCCCGGGCTTCATGTTGTGCCCACTGACCGGCCCGGCGCCGACGACACTGACCATCGGGGTGGCCGGCGGCCTGACGTTCGAGCCGTCGCTGATGTCCCAGTCGGCGAGCTGAACGAGGGAGTCACCGGAGTTCGCGGAGACGTTCAGCCGGTAGTAGCCGTAGGCGGTCGTGTTGCTGAAGCTGTAGGTGTTCGTGGCGAACCGGCCGCTGAAGCTCTGCCCGGTCTGCCGGTTCAGGTCGGTCCACGTGCTGCCGTCGTTGGACCCCTGCACCGTGAAGTCCCTGGGGTCACGGGTCGGTGCGTCGTTCGCGGAGGTCAGCGCGTACCGCACCACCGCCGCCGGCTTGGCCAGCTGGTAGGTCACCCAGCCCGTCGGGCTGAACGCCAGCCACTTGGTCGACGGATTGCCGTCGGTGAGGTTCGCGGCGGTCTCGTTCGGCGGGTTCTCGGCGCTCGCGGTCACCGCATCGACCTGACCGAGCAGGCTGCCGGGCAGGCCGGTGGGGCTCGAGCCGCTCAGGTTCGCCTGGACCGGCTTACCGCTCGCGTCGACCTCGACGGTGCTCGCGGCAGGCTGTGGGTCGGCCGACTCGAACGAGGAGCTGAAACTGCCGGGCGACGCGGGTGCGGCACTGGCCGCAGGTGCGGCGACGAGCAGTCCCGCCGGCAGCAGGACGGCGGCTGTCGCGGCGATCAGTCGGGGGGACAAAGGGCGCGCAAGGGACGGGTACGACATGGGGGCAGG
Organism: Micromonospora sicca; assembly: GCF_003172935.1. Classification (GTDB taxonomy): domain Bacteria; phylum Actinomycetota; class Actinomycetes; order Mycobacteriales; family Micromonosporaceae; genus Micromonospora; species Micromonospora sicca. The sequence goes on from NZ_QGKS01000493.1 coordinate 14,511, forward strand.
GCCTTTCGACTCGATCCGGGTCGAGTGCGTCGAACGTCTGGGCGGGGAGGACGGTGGCGTGGCTACTGCGGTCGATCGATTGCCATGGAGCGCGAATGTGCCTACCGGGCGCTCAGGCCGGGGGAACCGCCGGTCGGCGTGGGCGTCGGCGCCCTCGTCGGCGCCGGCACGACCTGCTGATCGGCCTGATCCGGGGGCGACGTCGAACAGGTGTAACGCAGCGCCGTCCGAGGTGGACGGCCGCACCACCTGGGCGACCGCTTCGCTCCGGCCGGCCCGTGACGTCGCCGGGAAGACGCGGGCTCGACCGACGGCGTCATGGCGCCACCCGGCAGGACGCTCGCGCCCCTGGTGCCGACCCGGGCATCTCGGCCATGCACTCTCCTTCGGAGTTGCACCGTGCGGGCCATGACATCGTTGTCACAAGGACGCGTGACCTACGAAGACAGGCGTAGTGGACTGTCGCTGATAGTTCCGGCCACACCACGGCCGTGTCAATGGTCCAGCACGAGAGCAGGACTTAAAACGGATGTTGAATTAAGTATTGGCAATATCTTGACTTGAGCCTTGGCGGGGAGCAAAGCTCGCTGACGCCAGCACCGGCCGTCCCACGGGCGCCTCCGGCTCCTGAGGCCGAAGCGTGCGCAAGGACGCTCCCCCGACCCAAGGAGGCGCCGTGAGGCGACCCACCATCGCGGCGCTGGTCGCCGCGTCGGCAACAGCCGGTGTGCTGTGCACAGCCGCGCTGCCGGCGGCAGCGACGGCAGGTACCGCATACCGTGGCCCTGCCGTGGCCGGAACGTACTCCACGGAGGCCGGGACCGGGTGGCACCAGCTGCCCACCGTCCACGTCGGCGACGACCAGGGCGCACCCGCCGACGCGACCGTTGTCGTCGACCCCAGCGAGACGCGCCAGCGCTACTCCGGGATCGGCTTCTCCCTCGACGAGACGAGCGTCTCCAACCTCTGGAAGCTCAGCCCGGCGAAACGCGAGGAGGCCATCCGGCTGCTCGTCGACCCGAAGCACGGCGCGGGACTCGACCGGTTCCGGGTGACGATCGGCAGCCCCGACGTCATCGAACATCTGCCCTTCTGGTCGGAGGACGAACTGCCCGCGGGCGTCACCGAAGACTTCGGCCTGAACTACTTCTCCATCCAGCACGACCTCGACCTGCACATCATCGACACCATCAAGCTGATCCAGCGCTACAACCCGCGCGCCACCTTCTTCGCCTCCGCGTGGAGCGCCCCGGCGTGGATGAAGACGAACAACCGGTTCACCGGCGAGGTCGCGCTCCGCCCGGGCAGCACCACCAGCTACTACCAGGTGGGCAAGCTGCGCGACGACTGCATCGACGTCTTCGCCCGCTACCACGTGAAGTTCGTCCAGGCGTACGCGAAGCACGGCATCCACATCGACGCGCTGACGCTGCTGAACGAGCCCGGCATGGACGTCGTCTATCCGGCCATGGACATCAGCGTGGCGCAGCAGCAGAAGCTGGCTCTTGCGATCGACCGCGAGTTCGCCGCCGCCAGGCTCGACACCGAGCTCTACGTGCATGACTTCAACTTCTGGGACTGGCGCGACCCGAACAGCACCGAGACGAAGAACTACTACCGGATCCTGCAGGACGCACCGGACGGCTCGGTGACAGGTGAGCAGGTGCGTGCGGCGACCGACGCCATCGCCTTCCACCCGTACTGGGGCGACCCGACGGTCATGCGTGACGCGTACGAGCAGACCGGCAAGCCTGTACACATGACCGAGACGAGCGACCTCTCCCCCGCCACGATCCTGAACTACTTCCGGCTGAACGCCAGCTCCTACATTCTCTGGGCGCAGGCGACGGACCAGGACGGTGGGACGCTGCACTGGACGGGCGAGCGGAACAACAACATCGACTGGGAAGAGGTCGGCCGGACGTCGAAGTGGCCCGACCGCCTGGTCAAGGTCGACACCACGAAGGGCGACTTCAGCGTCCGCAACGAGCTGTACCAGCTGGGACAGTTCGCGCGGTACCTGAGCCCGGAGGACGTACGGGTGGAGTCGAGCGCCGCGGCGAACGGCGTGAGCAACGTGGTCTACCGAGGCGAGGCGAACCACTTCGTCGCCGTGCTCGGCAACAGCAACGATGCCGCCACCAGGGTACGTGTGGTGCTCGCCGGCCAGTCCTTCGTCGAGACGGTGCCCGCGCATTCGTTCGCCACGTTCCGGTGGAAGGCACCGCTGCCGCCGACGAAGGGCAATCACGCGCCGGTGCTGGACAACGTGGCCGATGTGGTCGCCGACCAGTACCACCCGGTGCGGGTGCCGCTGACGGCCACCGACGCCGACGGCGACCGACTCGCCTTCTACGCATCCGACCTGCCGGAGGGCACCAGCATCGACGCCGCGACGGGGGTGGTGACGCTTCGTCCCACGGCGGCCGGTGAGCGGGACCTGACGGTCGTCGTCACCGACGGCGTCGCAAGCGACAAGCTGACCGTCCATGTAACCGTGCGGCCGCACGGCGCACCGGTCGGCGAGAAGGTCGAGGCCGAGTCGTACGTCGAGCAGCACGGCTGGGCCGATGGAGGTGGCAACTTCGTCGAGAGCAACGCCGCCGCCAGCGGCGGCAGGAACATCGGCTGGACCGCCGCCGGCAACTGGCTGAAGTACCGCGTCGACATCGCCCAGCCGGGAACCTACGACCTGGAACTGCGGGTGGCCAACGGCACGGGTGCCGCCGTGGCGGGTGCGGTGTCGTTCCGTGACGCGAGTGGTCAGGTGCTGGCAACGGCGTCGGTGCCGGACACGGGCGGCTGGGCGAGCTACCAGTCGGTGCACGTGCCGGTCGCCCTGACGGCCGGCGACCAACTGGTCACGGTGTACTGCGAGAAGGGCGGGTTCAACCTCGACTACTTCCGGCTCGCGCCGCAGTAGTGCGGCGGGCGACTCGGCGTCGGGGTTGAGCCAGCAACCGCCCTATCGGGACGACGTGTGGTTCGACGACCTGAGTTGCGAAGGCGGGGTGCTCATCGACGTTGATGCGCGGCACTTGCTGCTCTTCACCGAACTGGGGCAGTTCTCTCTTGAGCAGCGGTACGCCTACCGTGCGGGGCTGCTCGACGCGTACCGGCGCACCTGGGGCGGGTGGACGGTGAGCTGGGCGTACGACGGGATCGGCGACCTGGTGGCATACCTGGGGGAAGAGCCTGACCAGGTACGCAGCGAGCGCGCCTGGTGGGACGGCCTGTACCCCGACGGCGGGCAGCGGCCGGACGGCCCGGTGGAATACCTCGTCAGCGTGGCCGACGCTGGCCGGTGCCGTCCGTACGCCCTGCCCTTCGAGTCCTGCCCGCCATGGCGCCTCGGCCCACGCCTGCTGGACCGGCTCGACTCGCGCGACCTCGTCACTGCGTGCTCGGCGCACCCGGCGGCGGGGCTGCACCTCGACGTCGCCCGGCGCCGGGCCGGGCTGTGGAGTATCCGGCCGCTGGCCGGGCTGGCTCAGGACTGGTCCGAGCTGTGGCCGGGCTGGGAACTGGAGCTGTAGGGCGACGACCTCAGCCGGCAGGTCGCCGAATGCGTTGGGAGGGTCAACCTGCCCGGCGTTGACCTCGCTGCGGAACGGGCCACGCTGGCCGAACGGGTCGACCGGTACTGGTTCGTCGAGGAGCGCATGCGGGCGGCCGGCCAGGACGTCGACCAGCTCCGGGAGTGGAACCTCGGCGGCATCGGGACCCTCCTCGACGCCCGCGTCACCCCTGACGAACTCGCCCGGGTCGTCGCCCTGATCCGCGGCTGACCGGCCAGCGCGCGGCCTCATGGGCTGGTAGCGGCCCGTGCACGGTCACCGTCGGAGGCATCAGGGGGTCGGGACGGGCGGCATTCCAGGATCGTCGGTACGGCGGCTGATCGATGACGGCCACCCGCGTCCGTTCCAGCTGCGGCGAGGTCGGGATCTGGCGAAGCGATCCCGATCTTGAGGTCTTTTGTCAACGCATGGCGTGTTCTTATAACGGGACGACGAGGTCAGTGACCTTGTCGCGGCGACCGTCGTCCATCCCGCTCGGTGACCCTCCATCCCCATATGTGAAAGGTGCAACGATGCACAGGAGATCGACGTTCCAACTGGCAGTCCTGACCGCTACCGCTGCGACATTCTTGTCGGCCGGTGGAGCCGTCGCGGCGGTGGGGACGGCAGCGCCCGCGATCGCCTCCGCGGGTGTTGCGGCGTGTGAGCCGGGTGCCGAAGGGCACAGCGCGGCGCGGGTGAGCGAGGGCGCCACCGCACAGGAGCCGGAGCTGTAGTCCAAGAATGAGGCAAACGCCTACGGCGTGATCAAGGATTCGCCGCGCCTGCCCAACGGCAGCATCACCGTCCCCACCGTCTTCCACATGATCTCCGACCACGCCCTCGGCGCGGCCGAGACGAACAGGTGGAACACCCTGATCGCGGCGCAGATGACGGTGCTCAACGATTCGTTCGCGGGCCGCACGGCGGCGAACGCCTCCGACACGCCGTTCCGGTTCTCTCTCGTCGACACGACGTGGACGGTGAACAGCGACTGGTACACGGTCGTGCCGGGCAAGAACGAGCGGGACATGAAGCATGCGTTGTACAGCGGCGACTCCCGCACCCTGAACGTGTACGCGGCCAACATCGGCGGGGGGCTCCTCGGCTGGGCGTACTTCCCGAAGGGTTACAACAACGGCCGGGACTACATCGACGGCGTGGTGATGCTCGATGAGTCGATGCCGGGCGGAACCGCGGGCAAGTACGCCCTGGGTGACACGCTGACGCACGAAGTCGGGCACTGGCTGATGCTGGAGCACACCTTCGCGCACGGATGCTCCGCTTCCGGCGACTACGTCGCGGACACTCCGCGGGAGGCGGCGCCGCAGTTCAACTGCCCGGTGGGCGCGGATACCTGCACGGCACCCGGGCTGGACCCGATCCACAACTTCATGGACTACACGCAGGACTCCTGCATGAACATGTTCACCGCCGGACAGGCGGACCGGATGAGCGACGCCTGGGTGGCATTCCGGGCCGGTGGCATCCAGTAACCAAGCCTTGGTGGGCACGTGTCGGGGTTGACGGGCCGCGGCCGGCGGCTCGTCAACCCCTGTTGTGGCTGCTGGATCACCTCAGGCGATACGGCATGCCTGACCGCCGAGAACGGCCGGATCACCCGGATCTGCGCGATCCTCAACCTTGACGCCCGTCCCCTCGAGCTCGGCGCTCAGCGTCTGGGACATCGCGACGAGGTGGGCCAGCTGGCGTGGCCGGTTCGCCGCGGAGGGAACCGGTGGGGCGCTCAAGAGCCGCGAACCAGGGCTCCATGATGCGGCCGGCTCGGGCTAACAAGCCCGATGGCTACCTTCTCGGCTCGTACCGCATCGCCACCGCGCCCGAGCCGAACTCCAGCCGGCTCACGAGCTTGAAGTCGACATGCTTCGATAGTCCGGCGAACAACGTCGGCCCGTGGCCCGCGAGCCTGGGCTGCACCACGAACTCGTACTCATCGATCAATCCCAGCTCCGTCAACGCCAGCGGGAGCTTCACGCCTCCTACGAACAGTCCCTTACCAGGCTCCCGCTTGAGCTGCTGAACGGCCTTGGCCAGATCTCCGCGCACGAGTTCCGCGTTCCAATCGACCCGCTCCAGGGTGCTCGACACGACGTACTTCTTTGCCGCGTTGATCGTCGGGGCGAAGGGTTCCACCCAATCAGGTCTCGCTTCCGTCGGCGCCGGCGGCCGCCACGCTGCCTCCATCATTTCGTAAGTCACCCGGCCAAAGAGAAGCGCATCGGCCTGGTTGAGGTTCCCGACGTGGTGACGATGCAAGTCTTCGTCCTGCGGGAATTGCACGATGATCGCAGCACCCGTCCAATGTGACGTTGATGGAGTACCGAAGGGGTCGCACTTCGCAGGAGTACCGCCGATGGGGTAGACCGGCGGTCGGGCTATGCGACACACCGGCGTTGTTCACCAGCATGGTCAGCGGCTCCAACGCGCACACATCGGCGATCGCGTCCACACCGGCGTCGGTGGACAGGTCTGCAGCCACTACCGGAGGTGGCGCCGGTGACGAGTGCGAGCTTGTTCATGGTGCTGTTCCTTTCGGTTGTGCTCATGCCTGTTCGCCGTTGAGCCGGGCTCTCTCCGTTGGGTAGTGGCGGGCGACGTCCGCTGGCCGGTCATCACCAAGCAGATCGGGGGCTCAGTGGTGCCCCCAGTCGCTGGAAGTACCACGCCCGGCACCGGTATGAGGCCCGGTAGCCCCTCGCCCAGCGTCTCGACGGCGCGCCGATCCGTCTCGGCGGCGCCAGCGAAGTCGGACCAGTTGTGGATGAACAGCCTCCGCCCCGACCTCACCACGATCCCCCTGCACGGGGTCGAGCCGAGCCACGTCGTACTGGTCACCCGGGCCGGCGACCGCGGCCGCCTCGTCGCGGCTTTCCGCAAATACGCCCGAGCCCACCTCACCGGTCCGGACCCGGCCGAACCAGCGGGCGTTCCTCTCACACGATCCGAGGAATGAGGCGAGGTACCTACCGAGCCGGCTGCGCTTCACCGCCCGGCGTCAAGCACGTACGCGATTCTCGCCCGGCCGCAGCCGGAGCCGATGGCTTCGACGGTGACTGGTCGCCGGTCAGCAGGGTGACCGTGGCGGAGGAGGGCGGCGGCGTGGCCGGGGCGCCAGGCCGGGAAGCGGCCGCGGCCGGCGTGCGCTCAGGGCGGTGCCGACCAGGGCAAGAACCAGCGGTTTCGCGAGCATCGGGCTCCTCGGCCCGCTCAGCTGCGCGGGCCGGTATGCAGATGCGTAGATGGGCTCGGCGGTCCAGACGTGGGCCCCGCAAGTTCAGCGGCAGTGACGCAGGTCACTCGGGATGAACTTTCACCCGCCGGTCACGTCAGGAACACCTGGATACCTCAGCGTTCATCCAGGGAGAATGATGCGTTCAGTTCGCAAGATATCGGCGCTGGCACTGCTGGTGCTGGGCGTCTCGGCGGTGGCTCCGGGGGGTGTGCCCGCGTCGGCGCAGCCCGGGGCCGCGAAGCCGGCGACCACACCCCCGGTCGCGTCCAAGCCCCGGACGGTCACTCTGCTCACCGGCGACACCGTCCACCTCAGCACCGTGGACGGCCAGACGGCTGTCAACGTGGTGCCAGGCAAGGGACGGGAACGGATCCCGTTCATCACCCACAGCGCGGGCAAGGACGTGCGGGTCATCCCCGCCGACGCCGTCGGCCTGCTCAACCGGGGCAAGCTCGACGAGCGGCTCTTCGACATCTCGATGCTGGTCAAGTTCGGCTACGACGACACCCGGGCCACCCTGCCGCTCATCGTCCAGCACGGCAGCGCCGCCCCCGCCGGCCTCGCCGGCGCCCGGACCACCCGGAAGCTCTCCGGGGCGAGCGCTGTCGCGGAGAGCCGCGCGGACGCGGTGTCCTTCTGGAACAACGTCACTTCCACCGGGAGTGGCACGGAGCGGCAACTGCGGGCCGGGCTCGACAAGGTCTGGCTCGACGGGCTGCGCCAACCGACCCTCGACGTCAGCGTCCCGCTGACCGGCGCGCCGGAGGCCTGGCAGGCCGGCTGGACGGGAACGGGGGTGAAGGTCGGCGTGATCGACACCGGCATCGACCAGACGCACCCCGACCTGGCCGACCGCGTCGCCGCCGCGGAGAACTTCACCTCGGACCCAGACACCCTTGACCGGGTCGGCCACGGCACCCACGTCGCCTCCACCATCGCCGGCACCGCGGCCGCGTCGCAGGGCCGTTACAAGGGCATGGCGCCCGGGGCGACGCTCTACAGCGCCAAGGTCTGCGTCGAAGAGGGCTGCCCGGAGTCGGCGATCCTGGCCGGCATGACCTGGGCGGCGCAGCAGGGCGTCAGGGTCGTCAACATGAGCCTCGGCGGACCGGACAGCCCGGAGACCGACCCGATCGAGGCGGCCGTGGCCGACCTCACCCACCACTACGGCGTGCTCTTCGTCGTCGCCGCGGGCAACAGCGGCGAGGCCGGCGAGTCCACCGTGAACTCGCCCGGCAGCGTGACCGAGGCGCTGACCGTGGGCGCCGTGACCAAGACGGGCTGGCTGGCCTCGTTCTCGAGCCGTGGTCCGCGCGCGAGCGACGCCGGCATCAAGCCGGACATCACCGCGCCCGGCGTCGGCATCCTCGCCGCCCGCAGCTCGACCTCCGACCTGGAGCCGTACTACGAGAACCCGCAGTACACCAGCCTCAACGGCACCTCGATGGCCACGCCGCACGTGACCGGCGCAGCGGCGATCCTGGCCCAGCAGCACCCGGACTGGTCGCCTGAGCAGATCAAGTCCACGCTGATGGCAGCCGCGCAGCCGAACGCCGCCACCGGCGTCTACGAGCAGGGCGCGGGCTTCGTCAACGTGAGCCGGGCGATCCAGCAGACCGTCACGACGAGCCCGGTGAGCGTCGCCTTCGAGCGGACCGCCACCGCGCAGCAGCGCACGATCACGTACGCGAACAGCGGCTCCTCCGCCCTCGCTCTGGCTGTGTCTCTCGACGCCAAAGACGCCGACGGCGCCCCGGCGCCGGCCGGCCTGTTCAGCCTCAGCGCCTCCTCGGTGACGGTCCCGGCCGGCGGCACGGCCACCGTGACCGTCAGCGTGCAGGCCGGCGCCGACCTGCCCGACCGCTACTTCGGCGGTGAGGTGACCGCCGCCGGCGGCGGCGTGCAGGTGCAGACCCCGGTCGCGCTCGACATCGCCCGCAGCGAGCTGACCCTCAAGCTCGTCGGGCCGGACGGCGGAGCGCCCACGCCCGAGCAGGGCTGGGTGACCATCCTGACCGATCTGGATCGGCAGACCATCCTGGTCTTCGACAACCCCGCGGTCACCAAGCACCGGATCCGTCCGGGCCGTTACCTGGTCCAGACCTATCTGTTGACCGGCGACCCGTACCTTCCGCACATCGCTTCGCTGATGCGCCCGAGCCTCGACCTGACCACGGACCAGGCGCTCACCATGGACACCCGCCTGGCGAAGCCGATCGCGGTGTCGGTGCCGAACCCGAAGGCCACCGCGGTTCATCAGGAGTTGGGCTGGACGATCCGGATTGAGCAGCCGCAGATCTGGGGCAGCAACGACCCGTTCGGCGTGCTGATGGGCATTCCCTTCGACCACCTGCGAACTGCGCAGATCGGGGCCGGCGAGACGGCCGGCTTCGTCTCCTACGTCAACGGGATGTGGGGCCAGGTGCGTCAGGGCAGCCTGCACAACAGCCCGTACGTCTACCGGGTCTACCTCTATGAGCCGGAGAAGATGATGACCGGGCTGACCCGCAAGCTGGGCGCGGACGACTTCGCCACGGTCAACTCGCAGATCAGCGCGGACGTGGCCGGCGTGCCGGTTGCGCGGACCGCGGTCGCGCATGCGCCCGGCAACTCGCCGATCTACCGGGACGAGCGCAACGTCCCGCCGAGCTTCAGCTACGACGTGCCGAGCACCATCACGGAGTACTACAACCAGGACAAGCAGGCGGTGTGGCAGTCGACCTCGGCCCAGCTGAGGTACACGTACTACCAGTCGGCGTGGACCAGCTTCCAGCCCGGGCGCACGTACAACGTGAAGTGGGCCAACGCGGTGGCCGGGCCGGTCTTCCCGGAGCCGAACTTCGGCCAGCAGTTTGCCACCCGCTACTGGGGCGACCTGATCGGCGGGCCGGGGCCGCTGCACGGCGACGGCACCGGGCACATGGGCTTCCGGCATGTCCGCGGCGGTAGCGTCGAGGTGAACCTCTACCGCAACGGGGTCAAGGTCGGCGACGCGAACCAGGCGCCCTGGGTGTGGGAGGTGCCTGCGGAGCCGGGTGACTACCGGTTGGCCGCGACCTTCCGCAGCGACCCGGCGTTCACCCTGTCGACGGTGGTCGACGCGGAGTGGACCTTCAAGTCCGGGCACGTGGGCGACGGCGACCTGGTGAAGCTGCCGATGACGGCGATCCGGTACACCCCGGAGCTCAACATCAACAACCGCGCGCCGGCCAACCGGCTGTTCGCGATCCCGGTCTCGCTCGACCGTCAGGTCGGGGCGGCACCGGGCCAGACCAGCGCCTTGACCGTCGAGGCATCCTTCGACGACGGCAAGACCTGGCGGCAGCTGACCGTGCAGCGCTCCGGCGAGCAGGCCGTCGCCTGGGTGCACAACCCGGCCGGCACCGGCTTCGTCTCGCTGCGGGCCGCCGCGACGGACACCAGCGGTAACACGGTCAAGCAGACCGTCATCCGCGCCTACCGGTACTGAGGGTTGGGCCCCGGACGCGGCGCCGACCGGCGCCGCGTCCGGGTCACCGGTGCCAGAGCAGCCGGTCGCGGATCCGCCGGGCCATCGGCGAGTCCGTCCCGTCGAGCTCGGCGAGGGCCTCGCTCCACGCCTGCCCGGCCAGGGCCGGGTCGCCATTGGCGGAGTGGAAGTCGCCGATGGAGACCAGCACCTCCGCGGTGTGGTGGGTGGCCCGGGCGGCGCGGAACGTGTCGATCGCCTGCTGCCAGGTCGCCATCGCGTGCGGCAGGTCGTCGATCATCGAGTACGTGTGCGCCAGCCAGGCCTGGGTGGTGCCCACCCCGTGCAGGTCGCCGAGGGCCTCGAACTGCCGCCACGCCTCGACGAACATGCCCAGCGCCTCGGCCTGCCGGCCGAGCCAGCCCTGTGCCCGCGCGATGGCCAGCAGGGCGTTGGTGGCGCCCCGCACATTGCCCTCGGCGCGAAAGAGCGCCCGCGCGGCCTCGGCATGCCGGATCGCCTCGTGGTAGCGCCTCTGGTCCAGCCGGATCTCGGCGATGTTGTTCTCCACGTGGCCCTGCTCGGTGCGCCGGCCGAGCCGGTCGAAAAGCGCCCGGGCGTGCTGCAGGTGTGACAGCCCGCGGTCCAGATCCGCCAGGAAGTAGCAGGCGCCGGCGAGGCTGCGGTGCAGCAGAGCCTGGGCGGCGGGGTCGTCCCCGGTCGCGGCGAGGCCGGTGCTCGCCGTTGCCGCCCACTGCTTGAACTGCGCGGTGTCCTGGAAGAAGTTCTGCAGGGCCAACGCGATCTGCCAGGCCGTGCGAGGCCGGCCGCGCTCCGTGGCCCGCGCGACGATGTCGGTCAGCACCCGCTGCTCGGCGGCGAACCAGGCCATCGCGTCGGCCCGGCCGGTGAAGCCGCGCCCGGTGACCCCGCGCTCGGACGGCTCCGGCTCCGGCAGCGGCACCTGCGGCAGCAAGGGCAGATGTGCCGCGTACGCACTGAGCTGGTAATAGTCGTAGACCCGCTCGATGGCAGCGTCCCGCTCGGCCGCGTCGTCGTGCTCCTCCCCGAGCTCCACGGCATAGGCGCGCAGCAGATCATGCATCCGCCACCGTCCGTCGCCGGGCTGGACCAGCAGCTGCGCCCCGAGCTCGGCGAGCAGGCCGCGGGCGGAGCGCAGGGACAGGCCGCCCAGGGCAGCCGCCGCTTCCGTGCTCAGCTCCCGGGCCGGGTGCAGGGGCAGCAGCCGGAAGAGCCGGGCTGCCTCGGGAGTCAGTGCCCGGTAGGACCAGGAGAAGATCGCCTCCAGATCGGCGTGTGCGTCCCCGAAGCCGGCCAGCCGGCCGTCGGCCTCGGCCAGCTCGCCGGCGACCGCGGGCAGGCTGAGCCCGGGCCGGCCGACGCTGCGGGTGGCGACCAGCGCCAGGGCCAGCGGCAGCCGGCCGCACCGAGCGATGATCTCGTCGACGGCGGCCGGGGCGGCGGTCGCCGCGTCGCCCAGCCGGCGGGTGAGCAGCTCGCGGGCCTCGGCGTCGGTCAGCAGGTCGAGGTGCAGCGGGTGGGCACCCGCCGGGCCGCTCACGCCGGTGATCCGGCGGCGGCTGGTGGCGATGACGAGACTGCCGCCGGTGCCCGGCAGCAGGTGCCGGATCTGGTCCCAGTCGCGGCAGTTGTCGAGCAGGATCAGCATCCGGCGCTCGGCCAGGATGCTGCGGTAGAGGCCGGCCTGGGCGTGCAGCTCGGCCGGGATGGCGGCCGGCGCGACCCCGAGGGACCACAGGAAGCCGCGCAGGGCCTCCGCCGGTGTCATCACCGAGTCGCCGGAGTCGAAACCGCGCAGGTCCGCGTGCAACTGACCATCGGGATAGCGAGCGGCCAGCTGGTGGGCCAGGTGCACCGCGAGGGTGGTCTTGCCGACGCCGGGCATTCCGTCGATGACGAGCGCGGTGGTCCGCTGGTCACCGGCGAGCAGCGCCGCCGCGGCGGCCACGACGCCGCGGCGGCCGGTGAAGTAGGGGTGGTCGGCCGGCAACTGCGCCGGCCGCTCGGCCCAGGTCGGCTGCGACAACTCCAGCTCGGCTGGCGGCCATAATTCGGCCTCCGCGCCGCTAGGCGGCGCTCCGGGCCGAATGAAGGCCGGTCTGACGCCGCGCCGCGACCTGGAGCCGGCGGCCGGGGCGTCGTGGTCGAGCAGGCTGTCCCGGGCCGCGCGCAGTTCGCTGCCCGGCTGGATGCCGAGCTCGTCGGCGAGCCGGTGCTCGATGTCGGCGTAAGCCGCGAGGGCCTCGGCCCGCCGGCCGTCGGCGGCGAGCGCGAGCAGCAGCCGGGCCTGCAGTGCCTCGTCCAGCGGCTCGTATTCGGCGGCCAGCCGGATCGCGGGCAGCACCGCCTGGACGCAACCGGCCCCCAGGGCGGCGTCGGTCGCCGCCCGGACAGCCGCGAACCGCTCGCCGTCGACGGCGACGAACTCCGGGTGGGGCCGACCGCCGGCCTGCAGGCCCGAGGCGCACCGGTCGCGCCACAGCGCCAGCGCCTCCCGGTAGAGCTCGACGGCCGGCTCGCCGGAGCTGCCAGCGGCCTGGGCGACCAGGCGCCGGAAGCGCAGCAGGTCGAGCGACTCCCCGTCGATCCGCAGCCGGTATTCGGCGCCGTCGCGGATCAGCACCGAGCCCGCTGCCCGCGTCGGCAGGCCCGGCTCGAAGCGCCGCCGGAGCATCCCGACGTGCCGGTGCACCACATTTACCGCGCTGGATGGAGGGTCGGACTCCCAGAGCAGGTCGACGAGCTCGGCGACGCTGACCGCGCCGCCGGCCCGGGCGAGCAGCAACGCCAGGATCAGCCGCTGCTGCCGGGTGCCCAGATCGATTTCGGACTGGCCGCGCCAGGCCCGCACCGGGCCGAGAACGGCGAAAGAGAGCGGGCTGGTCATCTTGATGCGATCCAACTAGGGCTGCTTGCCACAATCGCCATAGCATGGCAGGGCGCGCGCCGCGAATTGGGCGCACGATGCGGCAATGTGAGCTTCGACTCAGCGGCCGGATCGCCGGCCGGCCGTCCCTGCTCAGGCCGCCTCGAGGCCGGTGCGCAGGGCGCGCAGCGCATAGTGGGTCCGGGACTTCACCGTGCCGATCGGCACTCCCAGCCGGCCCGCGACCTCTTCCGGTGACCGCCCGACCAGGTAGACCTCGGAGAGCAGACTGCGCTGCGCCGGGCTCAGCCGGCCGAGCGCGTGCCGGATGGCGTGCGTCGCCAGCGCGGTGCCGGTGGTGTCGTCACCAGCGGGAATCCAGGTCATGTCGACGAGATGGACCTCGGCCGGGCGGCCCCGCCGCAGCCGGACGCCGTCGATGACGAGCCGCCGGGCGACGGTGCAGAGCCACCGGCGGGCGGCATCGGGCTCGGCCGGCACCGAGTCGAGGTGCCGCCAGGCCCGCAGCATCGTCTCCTGGAGCAGATCCTCGGCGGTCTGCCGCTGGCCGCCGGTCAGCACGAGCAGGAGACGCAGCACGGCTCGGGAGTGGTCCGCATGCAGCGCGGTCATGCGCTCGGCCCGGCCGGCCGGTGATTCGTCGGGCGCCCGCAGCACGATATCTCCCCCACAGGCAGGAGCAACGGTGAATGAGGCACGAGCCTAGGGACGGTCGATGCGAATGGACTGACGCCTAAGTGCGGATCGAGTGCCGTCGCGGATCGCAATCGGTCACGGACGCGACGTGACCGCCGCGAGCAGGCCGGCCAGCCGCCGGCCGGTCCGGGTCTGCGCGTACGGGATCAAAGCCAGCGCCTCCTGCCACGCCCGCACCGCGGCGTCCTGGTCGCCGCCGGCGGCGAGGGCGTCGCCGAGCAGCGCCAGCACCTCCGCGGCCGGCGCCGACGCCGAGGCCTCCTGGTAGGCGACGGCCGCCTCGCGCCAGCAGTCGACCGCCTTGCCGGGCTCCCGGCGGGCGGAATGCACCTGGCCGAGCACCTCCCACGCCTCGGCGATGCCGAGCCTGTACTGCGCTCCGCGCGACAGCGCCATCGCCTGCTCGGCGCAGCGCACGGCCTCTTCCGCCCGGCCCAGTTCGGCGTAGCTCGCGGCCATGATCACCAGGACGTCCGCGAGCAGCTTGTCGTCTCCGGCCGCCCATGGCCCCAGCGCCGCGGAAAGCGCCCGGACGACCTCCTCGTGTCGCCCCTGGGCGCTCAGAATCATCGCCCGGTTGATCCCGGCCCGGGTCATCTCGTCGTACAGGCCGAGCCGGGCGAGCAGCTCGACCGCCTGGTCGAGATGCCCGACCGCGGTCTCGTGCTCGTGCCGGAAGTAGGCCGCCCCGGCCAGGCTGCGGTGCATCCGGGCCTGCCCGACCAGGTCGCCGCCCGCCCGGGCGGCCTCGAGGGCCACCTCGCCGGTCGTCGTCCAGTCGGCCCACCGGCCGCTGCGTTCGAAGAAGTGCTGCATGCCCAGGGCGAGCTGCCAGGCCTCGGTGTGCCGGCCCTGCCGGGCGGCGCGGCCGACCAGCGCGATCAGGACCTGCCGCTCGGCGGTGAACCAGCGCATGGCGTCGCCGTGGCCGGCGAAGCGCAGCGGGGTCTCGCCCGGCCCCGGCTCGATCATCGGGTGGTACTCGGAGGCCAGCAGCCGCTGGTGCGCCTGATAGCCGGTGGCCCGGTAGAAGTGCAGGCAGCGCAGCTCCGCGGCGGCACGCTCGGCCGGGCTGTCGTTCTCCTCGCCGAGCTCCGTGGCATAGGCCAGCAGCAGGTCGTGGGTGCGGTAGCGGCCCGGCAGGTCCTCGCTGATCAGGTGCGCGCGGCTCAGCTCGCCGATCAGCGCCCGCCCGCTCCGCAGCGGGACGCCGGCCAGGCCCGCCGCCCCGGCGATCGAGATGTCGGGGCCGGGATGGATCGGCAGCAGCCGGAAGAGCCGGGCGGCCGGGGCGGAGAGTGCCTGGTAGGACCAGGAGAAGACGGCACGCAGGCCGGTCTGCGGGTCGTCGCCGTCGAAGCCGTCCAGGCTCCCGGGCGCTTGGGCCAGCTCGGCGGCGATCTGCGCCGGTGGCGTCCGCGGCAGGCTCGCCGCGCGGGCGGCCACCACGGCCAGCGCGAGCGGCAGCCGCCCGCAGCTGGCGATGATGGCGTCGATCGCGGCCGGGTCCGCCGCGACGCGGCCGGCGCCGAGCGGCCGCAGGAGCGCCGCGCGGGCCTCGTCGACGCTCGGCAGGCCGACCGGCAACGGGTGGGCGCCGGCCGTGGTCAGCAGGGTACTGAGCCGGCTGCGGCTGGTGACGATCACCAGACAGCCGGGGCTGCCCGGCAGCAGGTGCCGGATCTGCTCGGCGTCCCGGCAGTTGTCGAGCACGATCAGCAGGCGCCGGCCGGCAAGGCTGCTGCGGTACATGCCCGCCTGGGCGTGCAGCTCGGCGGGAATGCCCTCCTGGGGCACCCCAAGTGAGCCGAGGAAGCCGCGCAGCGCCTCGGCCGGGCTCATCGCCGGCTCCCGCCCGTCGTATCCGCGCAGGTCGACATACAGCTGCCCGTCCGGGTAGCCGGCGACGAACTCGTGGGCGAGGTGGACGGCGAGGGCGGTCTTGCCGATCCCGGGCATGCCGTCGATCGCGAGCACCGCCGGCCCGCCCGGGCGCGCGACCGCCGCGCGGGCCTCGGCGATGAGGTCGTCCCGGCCGCTGAAGAAGGGCAGGTCCGGCGGCAGCTGCGCGGGCCGGGGGAACGGCGACGGCGACTCGGTACGCGCCGGCTGGGTGCGCTGGTGCAGCAGCCGGTCGTACGCCTCCCGCAGCTCCTCGCCCGGATCGATGCCCAGCTCGTCGGCGAGCCGGCGGCGCACCACCCGGTACATCTCGACGGCTTCCGCCTGGCGACCGTCGGCGGCGAGCGCCAGCAGCAACCGGCTCTGCAGCGACTCGTCGAGCGGGTGCTGCTCGGCGGCCAGCCGCAACGGCGCCAGCACCGCGCTCAGCCGGCCGCAGCGCTCGGCGGCGTCGGCGGCCTCGCGCACGGCCTGGGCGCGTTCGGCCTCCACGGCGAGGAACGCGGGATGCAGGCGGGAGGCCGGTTCCAGGCCCGCGGCGCACCGGCCGCGCCACAGCCGCAGCCCGTCGAGGGAATGCCGCAGCGCCGACTCCGGGTCGCCGTCCTGCAGGCTCCGGCCCGCCAGCCGGCTCAGCGACCGGAACTTCAGCAGGTCAAGGGACTCCTCGTCGGCGCGCAGCCGATAGCCGGAGAGCTCCCGGAGGATGTGCCGGCCCGCCGACCGGGTGGGCAGGCCGGGCTCGAGCAACCGCCGGAGCACCCCGACGTGTCGGTGCACGACGTTCGCGGCGCTGGCCGGGGCCTCCTCGTCCCAGAGCAGGTCGACCAGCTCGGCCAGGGAGACCGGTGAACCGGCCCGGGCCAGCAGCAACGCGAGCACCAGGCGCTGCTGGCGGGCGCCCAGATGCAGCTCGGCGCCAGCGCGGACGACCCTGATCGAGCCGAGCACCGAGAAACCGATCGTCTTGCCCGCCTCCGCCCGCACACCGGCAACGGTAACCGGCCGATCCGCCGCTCGGAGCTTGCGGCCACCGGCCCGGGGCGAGACTGGGTCTCCGGGACGGCGACGGGAGAGGCAGGGCCGATGACGACGACGGTCAGTTCGATGGCCGAACGTGTCCGGCAGGGCGTCCTCGGCGAGGGCGGCCTTTCGAGATGTGGCTGAGCCCTTCAGGGCCGCTGCTACTTCGCACAGTAACCGGCGTGCGGACTCAAGGGTCCAGGACCTGGAGAAAGGGTGGCTTCAGGACTTGGGCTCAGATGCCTCAACTCGGCGCGGTCAGCGGCATGAGCGATACTGTCAGAGGCCAAACATCGGCCGACAAGCCGCCATCCCGTCCACCCTCACCGCGGGCCGCTTCTCCTGAATCCATCTCTCCCGGGTAAGCCGTAGGCGGTCGGATACGACGGCCTCGTCGCCGCGGGCGTCAACCGAGATGCCGTCGTACTCATAGCCGAGCTTGCGAGACACGCCCTGAGAGGCACGGTTGTCCTGGAACACCTCGGTGAGCGCGGCACGTGCGTCGAGGTGGTCGAAGGCTAGCGCCAGCAGGCCGACCCGAGCCTCGGTTCCGTAGCCCTGGCCCTGGTGTTCTATTCCCAGCCACGCGGATGTCGTGACCTCCCGAACAACCGGGAAGTCGCGCCCTCGCAATGTGACCACGCCAAGCGGCTCTCCGTGACGGAAGACCCCAAGCCCCAGCCGCCACGCTGCCACGCTCCAGCCTCCAAGCTGGCCCCAGTGTCCCTGCAGCACGAACCGCGCCCGATCCTCAGGGCTGCCGTCGGTCCAAGGCGTCAGGAACGGGTGCTCGTTCGCGCGGTGCACGCCCCTGCCTGCGAGGTGAGCAAGCTCCGCCAGTTCCTCCTCACCGGGCAGGCGAAGCTCCAGTCGTGGCGTGAAGATGGTGAGGCCGTACTGGGGCCACAGATCAGACAGCACGGGCCTGATCCTGACGATCAACCCCCGCCGCCGCTACTGGTTTGCTCAGACAGCGCTGTCATCGGTATGAACGTGCACCCAGAGCCGATCACCGCAACAGCCAGCCCGTCCCATGCCCGCGGCCAGGTACGCATTGAATGCGAGGAAGCGGACCTCCCCAACGGCCTCACCGGACGCCCTGGCTCGCAACGCCTCATCGGTTTGTACGTCTGCGCCGACCTGGCCATCGCACGGGTCGACGCGGCCCCGTAAACCGGGGCAGCCATCGGGGCAGGCGATTCCGTGGGGCGAACATCGCCAGATCGCCAGCGGCGTCCCGCGCATATCCGCGTACTTCGTACCCCTGCAGCACCGGGCGGTCGCGCAGGGCCAGGCGCAGGCGAGCGACGGACTCGGCGTCGATCAGGCCGTGCAAGCGGGCGATCAGGTTGTCAGGAGCTCGTGAGGATGACGAGTTGCTGGGTCGCTCGGGTCATCGCGACATAGCGGTCGACCGCTCCTTCGATGCCGTTGCCGAATGCCTCCGGGTCGATGAGGACGACCAGGTCGAACTCCAGCCCCTTCGACAGCTCCGGGGTCAGCGACCGGACGCGGGACGTCGCCCGGAACGTGGGATCGCCGATGACGCAGGCGATCCCGTCGGCGTGCGCGGCGAGCCAGGTGTCGAGGATCGAGCTCAGATCAGAAGCAGATCCGTGTACGACGGGGACGTCGCCGCTGCGGATGGAGGTCGGCACGTTGGCGTCGGGGAGCACGGCCCGGATGACCGGCTCGGCTTCCGCCATGACCTCTTTCGGCGTCCGGTAGTTGATGCTCAGAGAGGCCAGGTTGATCCGGTCGAGCCCGATCCGCTCGAGCCGTTCCTGCCACGACTCCGTGAACCCGTGCCGGGCCTGGGCGCGGTCCCCGACGATGGTGAAGCTCCGGGACGGGCAGCGGAGCAACAACATCTGCCACTCCGCGTCGGTCAGTTCCTGAGCCTCGTCCACGACGATGTGCGCGAACGGGCCGGCGAGCCGGTCCCGGTCGGTGCTGGGCAGTGCGGTCTCGTCGACCAGGGCGTCCCGCAGGTCCTGTTGGCGCAGCATCGTCAGCAAACCTTCCCCGTCGTCATAGGCGTCGGCCTCGATCAGGTCGTCGACGACCGTAGCCATGCGCGCGCGTTCGACGGCGACAATGGCTTCATGCCGACGCTTACGCCCTGACGCCTCCGGATCGCCGAGCCGCTGCCGTGCCGCGTCGAGGAGCGGCAGGTCGGACACCGTCCAGGCCTGGGCGTTGCCGCGCTGGAGCTGCCGAATTTCATCGGGGCTGAGCCAGGGAGCGCACTTGCGCAGGTAGGCGGGCACCGACCACAGGTCTCCGACGAGGTCGGTCGCTTGGAGCAGCGGCCAGGCGCGGTTGAAGGTCGTGCGCAGTTCCCTGTTCTGCAGCAGCGACCTGCGGACCAGGTCATCCGGCTCATCGCCGTCGTACTTCTCCATCAGGATCGTGAGCAGCTCTTCCCAGATCTCGTCACGCGCCTCGTTGTGCGGAGTACCGGGCCCCGCCGCCTCGAACGCCTCGACCCAATCGTCGGCGCTCAGCCAGATGTCGGACTCGCCGGTCGTGACCGTCATCGGTTTGGCCGGCGGCTCCTCGTAGAACCTGACGGCCGCCTCGATCGCCTTCACCAGGTCCGCGGACGACTTCAGGAGCGCCACGTCCGGGTCGATCTCGATGGTTGCCGCGGCACCCTCGGGCACGAGGTCCCGCAAGGTGCAGGTCTGCACGTCCTCCTCGCCGAGGCTGGGGAGGACGTCGGCGACGTAGGCCAGGTAGGGCTGGTGCGGACCGACGAACAGCACGCCGCCCCGGCGGTGACCGAGGCGAGGGTCGGCGTAGAGGAGGTAGGCGGTGCGGTGCAGAGCGACGACGGTCTTCCCCGTACCCGGACCGCCGTCGACGACGAGAGCGCCGCGTGATTCCGCCCGGATGATGGCGTCCTGGTCGGCCTGGATCGTGCTGAGCACGTCCCGCATCCGGGCCGACCGGCTGCCGCCCAGGCTGGCGATGAAGGCGGACTGGTCGTCGAGCGCGGCGTGCCCTTCAAACCCGTCCGCGGTGAACACCTCGTCCCAGTAGTCGGTGATCCGGCCGCGGGTCCAGCGATACCTGCGGCGGCTCGCCAGACCCATCGGGTTGGCGTGGGTCGCTCCGAAGAACGGCTCAGCCGCGGGGGAGCGCCAGTCGAGCAACAGCCGACGACCCGCGCTGTCCGTGAGGCCCCGTCGTCCGACGTACACGGGCTCGGGGTTGTCCGCGCTGACCATGCGTCCGATGCACAGGTCCAAACCGAAGCGACGCAGTGCGCGCAGGCGAGCGGTCAGCCGGCGGATCTCCATGTCCCGGTCCACCGCCTGCCGGCCTTTGCCGCCGGGCGCCTTGCGCGCGGCATCGAGGCGGTCGGACAGGTCGGCGAACAACTGCTCGAGGCTCTCCGCGAGGGCCGCGAAGTGCCGCTCGTCGCGGGCGATCAGCGTCGGGTCGGCCTTGGGGGAAAGGGGGTCGGGAAGGTCAAACACGCTGCTGGTCAGGGGGTTCACGTCATCAGCTCCGATCTGAGGTCGCTTGCAGTGGGAGACGAGTGCGCGGCGCCCCTGCGCACGGATCGCCTCGATGGCACCCGGGCGACGTCAGTCGGGGCGCGCTGGGCATGCTGCCGAAGTCCACGTACACCGGTGGTGTGCCGGCGTCCAGGAACCCCACCAACTCGGCCGGGAGTGGGCGTTCGTCCGGCAGGATCCGCGCCGGTCTGCACGACGTCGAGGTCCGTCGGCTTCTGCCCTGGGCCCAGGATCGGGTCCGCCGCCAGCCAGGGGTGGTCGGTGCGGCGTGGCCGTCATCATGTACGCCCCGCGCGGCGCCTGACCCGTGGCCGACGGGCCAGGCGCCCCGCGCGACTCAGTGCGGTGCCGCCGCCGCTTCCCGCGCGCGGCGCCCGTCGCCGGTGAGGGTGGACAGCGCCCGGCAGCGGGTGCGGCGGGTGGTGCGGCGACGGCAGCATGACCACGACCGGCACGTCGCCCAACCGGTCCAGGCGCGACAGCATCTTGCGAGCGGCCCGCGCAGGCCCGCTCCACCGCGGGTGCTACGTCGCCAGTCCCCACCCGCTCAGGCCTGGGTAGCCACGTCCCAGCGAGATTTCACACCGTACGGCTCGCTCGCGGCCCGCCCAGCCCCCACGAGACGATCTTGGTCGGGGTGATCCTGATGATCTCCCGGGACAGGTACGGCAGGGGCGGCTCGTGGTCCGTCAGCGCCACCGCCGTGCCCCGGATCTCGATGCCTCGGGGCGCCCACGGATCGACCGTCGCCAGGTCGTCCACGACGAACGCGACCGTGCTGCCCTGCTGGACGTTCCGGAACTTCTTCGACGAGCCCAGCGCGCCGCCGCCGATGACGATCGTGCCAGTGCCGGCATCGACGAAGAAGTTGGTCGGGTTGTTCTGCACCTGCCCGTCAGGCGAGACGGTGGCCAGCCGCCCGATGCGCTGCGTGGCCAGGTAGTCGAGTTCTGCTTGGGTGAAGACCACACACGTCAGCATGCAACCCCGTCCCCGCGCGACCCGACCGTCGACAACAACACACGCATTTCGCGACTCCCATTTCCGAAGGTTCTGGCCTCGGCCGGCAATTCTGCGGCACGACCCGGGTCTTGCCGCAAGGCCCCCGGTGCGGTATATGTTGAGAGTGGAAGGGAGTGGGTACCCCCTTTCCCTTGATCGTCCGCTGGACGGACAACCTCCCCGCAAAGCGGCGGCGCGCCGCGTACGGCAATGCCGTCGGCCGAGGACGATCTCCCATGGGCCTACGGATGCAGCCGCAAAGCGAGAAGTCCTTCACCCTCTTCAGCAAGTCGACGGCTGCCCTCAGCCCCTGGGTGGGACCGACACGGCCGTGACATGTTGTCGTTCGTGCCCGGTCATGTTTCTCAACGGTGGCAGCACTTCACCGACGACCAGCTTGGTCAGGCAGCGACGCTGCTGCGCCAACTGCATGACGTGCCGTCGATGACGACCACGTCGCGCGTCGGCCCAAGGCTGAGTCGCACCCGGCCGTCCGCCAGCAGGTTGCGGCCGGTAACCGAGTCGCGCGGCGTCGAGATGAGGAACGCGGTCCCGTCCCTCTCCTCAAGCCCACGCGGCAGCGCGCCCGTCATGCTCTCTCTCCAGTCACTTGTGGAGAGCCCTTCCTCCAGGGGATGGGCTCCAGCGGTCATCACTCGGTTCGCCCGGCAGCCGTCTCTTGATCGGCGGCCAGGTCGGGCAGGCAGCAGTGACCCGTCAGGGCGTGGGTGCCAGCGATACGGCCTCCCAGGCGAATCCGTCCGGGTCGGTGAAAGGCCCGGCATCGCCGCCGATCGTGAGCCGGTGCGATCCAGTGCCGTCGGGAGCGACGCCGACGTCCTTGGCAAGGGCACGACGCCTGTACAGCGCAAGCTTGACGGGACTCGACCCAGCCGCGAACTCGACGTACATGCGGCCAAAGCTCTTCGCCACGGCAAGGCCGCGCTCGACGTAGAACCGCTTGCTCGCGGCCACGTCCGCGACTCCCAGCAGGAGCACGATCTCGTCGATCTGCCGGGTGGCCGGGCCGGTGTCCTTCTTCGCCGAGGTCGCGACCTTCCAGATCGTGCCGTCCGGGGCTTGCACGACACCCCCGTAGCCCCAGAGCGACTTCGCGGCAGGCCTCAGCGCCGTGGCGCCGGCGTCCAGGGCAGCGCCGATGAGACCGTTGACGGTGGCCGGCTGGGACACCGTGAGCGCCAGCGTGAACCCACGGAAGCCGGTCGTCGGTGCCTCCGAGGCCCGCAGGCGTATCTGCGTGTCCAAACCGAAAGCGGCGGTGTAGAAGCGGTTGGCGGCCGTGGGGTCGGCCACGTCGAGGGTGACGGATTCGATGGATGCCATGGCCATCACGCTAGTTGCGGCTCGGCGACCGGAGCTTCTCGATTCCTGACCGGTCTTGTCACCTGTTTCGCCACACACGGCGGCATCCCCGCCGCAGCGCCCGTTGCGCGGCGCCGGTAGGCGCTGGGCGGCATGCCGACCAGCTCGGTGAAGCGGGTGCTGAAGGTGCCCAGCGATGAGCAGCCGACCGCGAAGCAGACCTCGGTGACGCTGAGGTCGCCACGACGCAGCAGCGCCGTCGCGCGCTCGATGCGACGCGTCATCAGGTACGCGTACGGCGACTCGCCGTAGGCCAGCCGGAACTGGCGGCTGAGGTGCCCCGCCGACATGTGCGCGCCGCGGGCGAGCGCCTCGACGTTCAGCGGCTGCGCGTACTCCCGGTCGATCCGGTCCCGGACACGGCGCAGCCGCGCGAGGTCGCTGAGGGTCTGCGCCGCGGCGAGTGCACGCCCCCACGAGGGGTGACACATGAGAGAGAGCTCCTTCCATCGATGTCCGCGAGCACCTCGGCTACCTGCCGAGCAGGCGGCGAGGTGCTCGATGACGATGACCGACTTGCCGGGGTCGACGAGCCGGTCGAGCAGGCCGAGCAGCTGCTCGACGCCGGCCGGCTGGAGACCGGTGGTCGGCTCGGCGAGGATGTCAATCGCCCTTGTGGGCGGCCGGCATGCGCGCCTCGCCCTCGGCGAAGAACGCCTCGGCCTCGGCGACCGACATCGCGAGCACCTCTGCGATGGTGCGGCCGCCGAGGGTGTGGTCGAGGACAGCGGCCTGGAAGCGCTGGCCGCCGGATTCTTCGCAGCTGGTCGCGACGCCGACCATCATGGCCGAATCGATGACCGGACGGCTCAGCGCAGCTCCTGGATGCGGATCAGGTTGCCGGCGGGGTCGCGGAAGGCGCAGTCGCGGATGCCGTACGGCTGCTCGGTCGGCTCCTGGACGACCTCGGCGTCGCCGGCCTGCAGCTTGTCGAAGGTGCCGTCGAGGTCGCGGGTGGCCAGCAGGATCCAGCCGTAGGTGCCCTTGGCCATCATCTCGGCGATGGTGCGGCGCTCGTCGTCGGTGACGCCGGGGTCGGCGGCCGGCGGCGCCAGGAGGATGGACGTGTCGGGCTGGTCGGCGGGGCCGACGGTGATCCAGCGCATCTTGCCCTGTCCGACGTCGTTGCGGACCTCGAAGCCGAGGGTGTCGCGGTAGAAGGCCAGGGAGGCGTCCGGGTCGGTGTGCGGGAGGGAGCTGGTGTGAATGGTGATGTCCATGGCAGTCACGCTAGGTGCGGCTCGGCGGCCGGCGCTTCTCGATTCCTGATCGGTCTGGTGAGGCACATCCGCCCATGCCGTGGCACGGAGCTCGGCCTGCCACTCATCGCCACCAACGGCGAAGCGCGGCTGCGGCCGTCCCGACCAGCAGTGCGGCAGCGGCTCCCGCCACGCGCCGGGCTGCCTGTTGCCGGCTGTCCCAGCCGCCGTGGATTGCTTCGAACTCCAGAGCTGGCCGGTGCAGGTTCCCGGCGGTAGCCGGCGCGGGCCGGCGCATGAAGTGCTGCCGGTCGACCTGGATGGCCATCAGCCGCTCGACCAGGCCGGGAGTCAGCCGGGACTGCATCAGCAAGGCGTGGGCCGCGGTCCCGACGGCCACCTCCCGCCGGGGCCGCCGCACAAGGTTCACGATGGTCCGCGCGACCCGCTCCGGCGGGTACACCGGCGGCATGGCCCGGACCGCCCGGCCCGTGCAGTTCGCGGCGTGCTGGAAGATCGGCGTGTCGATCGTCGCCGGCAGAACCGTGCACACGTGGATTCCGGATGCGCCTTCCACCTGCAGTTCCTGCCGCAGGCTGCCACTCAACGCCCGGACCGCGAACTTCGACATCGTGTAGGCGTGGGTGTACGGCTGCGTGACCACCCCGACAACCGATGACACATCGACCAGCACGCCATGGCCCTGTTCCCGCATCACGGGCAGTGCCGCACGGGCCCCGTGCACATAGCCCATCACGTTCACGTCGAGAACCCGCCGAAAGTCTTCCTCCGAAACGTCCTGAAATCGCCCGAAAGCGCTCACCGCAGCATTGTTGACCCATACATCGATCCGCCCGTACCGCTGCAGAGTTCGCTGGGCCAACTCCCGCACCGCCTGCGCGTCGCTGACGTCCGTGGGCACCGCAATCGCCCGCCCGCCACGCTCCACGCACTCCTGAACAACGTCGTCCAACGCAGCCTCTCCCCGCGCCGCCAGGGCCAGGGCGTTGCCGTGATCGGCGAAGGCGTGGGCGGTGGCCCGGCCGATGCCGCTGGACGCCCCGGTGACAACAACGACGAGATCCCTTGTCCGCACGGGCCGCGGATACCCCACCCCCGCCAGGTCAACCCCTGTTTCCACCGCACCGGCGCAATACCAGAAGACGGCAAGGCGCCGCTCACGGTTCAGCGGGCCGATGACAATCAACCGAGCCCGGTCGCGAAGCGGCGCATCGGTTCGGACCAGGCCTTAGGATCCAGCCATGGGAAGGTGTGGGCGCCGGCGACTTCGACGTACTCGCCGGTGGACGGTAGCGCAGCCAGCTGGCGGCCCCACCGGGAAGTGCTGATCATGTCGTCGCGTCCGCGGATCACGAGCAGGGGAACCCTGAAGCGGGTCACGGGTTCCTCGATCGTGTGGTCGAGATGTGCGCGTGCCAGGTGCAGCATGCGGCGAAGCCCTGCCCGCTTCCACTCGGGGCGGTGTGACTGGGTCAGCCCGGGTGGCTCCCGGCGTCCGTCCAGTCGCCAGCGGATGAGCAGACGGAGCGGGCTCCGAGCGACGGGGTCGACGGTGGGGCTGGCCAGGACGACACCACGCACATCGGGGTGGCCGACGGCAGCCTGCGCGGCAACCTGAGTGCCGCTGGAATGGCCGGCGAGTACCACCGGACCGAGTCGCTGGGCGGCGAGCCAGTCCGCGACGGCATCGCCGAACTCCACCACGGTGAGCTCGTGCGGCGGTTCACCGCTGCCGGCAAAGCCGGGTAGTTCGACGAGGTGCGCACGCGTCCACTCGCCGAGCGCGCCGAGGCCCGGCATGAGGTAGTCGGCCACTCCCATGCCCTGGACGAGCACCAGCTCGGGCACATCGGCTCGCGGCTCGCCGACCGCCCGGCTGCGCATCCGACCCAACGGAGCGTCGTGGTACGACGTCGTCACATTCGAGGGAAATGGTGGCGCATACGGCTCCGGCCTCTTCCGCATACCCGGGGTTACCCGACAGGCACGGACGGAACCGGGCGTACCGGATGATTTTCGGGGTAACCGCCCGCGGGAGGTGGGATGAAACTACCCCGCGAGGTGGCGGCATTCGACTCCGCTTCTGCCATGGTCATGGCAACTGCCCGCTACCTTCATCACCGCGACACGCCACCAATGGGCAGGCCTGCGGGGCGACTCTTGCGTCCCCTCGCGACCGCCGCGAACCGGCTTCCGGTCCGGCTCAGAGAGACGATCTACAGCCTGGCCAGCGGAGCCGAGGCGCAGCCGGCGGCACGAATGGCGACCCTCGACATCGAGCAAGTCGCCGCCTCGATCGTCCGACTCTACCCGCGGCGCCGGTACCCGGCGGTCATCCTCGGCTCGTCCAGCGGAGCGCTCGTGCATCTGTGCGCGGCCCTCGGTATCGCCTGGTTGCCCCAGACGCTTCTGCTCCCGCTGCGTCAACGGCAGGTGCCCCCGGATGATCCGATGCGCGCCCTACACGCCTTCGACGCCAGCGCCCAGGCGCTGTTGGCACGCAACCCCGACTTCGTCCTGCACCACCTGCATGATCCAAACCAGGATCGGTTGACGTCGCGGCGGATGGCCTACTTCCGGGTGAAACGCACCCGGCTCGGACCCGCGTACGAGCGATTCCTGACCAACACGCTCGATCCCGGCGGCGTGGTCCTGCTCGCCGAGTGCACCCGGCGATGGCCCACCACCCGCGTCGGCGAGCGACACGTCTTCCAGTTCGGTGCCGTCGGCGGACTGCAGCCGTCGCAGTATCGCGAGGGCGATCCCCGAATAGCCGCATACCTACGTCGTTACGGAGTCAAGCGGACACGGTGGGAGGCGCCGACGCCGGACAGCGAAAGCCCTGAGGCGGAATGGGGATTCGAACCGGCGCTACGGGACGACGCGACCGCATTCGCGCGCCGACACGGCTATCAGGTACGGCGGCTGATCTTCGACGACCCCGAGGACCTCAGCCCGCTCATCGCCGACCTCTATCGCTGGTGGTACCGACAACGCGGCCTGCCAACCAACCGACTGCTGGTGGAGTCGTTCATCCTCGCCGACCCCTGGTGGGCTCTCCGGACCGGTTGCGTACCCTACTGGAGCACCTTCCCCGTCCAGAGTTCGGCCGACGCACTCGAGCGCTATCTCGATCAGTCGGACACCTACGACTACTTACACCTCATGCTGTTCTGCCATGGTGTGGAATCCGTGGGACTGGCAAGCGTCGACCAGTGGCGCAGGGTGCTTCAACGTGCGCGAGTGGCGGGATCGTTCGCCGGGACAGAGCCTCGTCGCTACCCGAGCGACCTTGCGACGTTCTTCCGCTACCAGTCGGCTCTGCGGGCCATACCCGACCGGCACCCGATCCCCGAGCCACTCGAGTTGAGGGAGTTCGAAGGATTCTTTGCGCAGCGCGGCCACCGCTATCCGGCCGTGAGGATGGAAGGCTGAAGTCCCAGCTTCCATCATCGGCTCAGTTCCCGCCGGTGAACGGCCCCTCTGAGGGCCGTATCACTCTTCATCCTGTTTATCCATCCCGCCGGTAGCCTCGTAGTGCCAGCCGTCATCGGCGCGGCGAGCCCTGCGGTACTCCACGTACCAAGTGCCGTCGGGGGTCTCATGGGTGAATTCCACGAGTTCGTCAGGACTGCCGGCTATTGGCCGGTCCACCCCATCGAGTGGCCCGCCGTGCAGGTGCGCAACTGAAGCGGTCATGTCCGCCGGCTACCCACGCAATTGGGGACCATGCGGCCGAAGAGCGGGGCAGCGGATTGTCCTCGCGGACCCGCCGCTTGCGCCTCTGGCCGGTCGCGTTCGCCGACCTGCGCTCCTTGAACGGTGAGCCTGGCAAGGTACAGCGCTTCGCGGGCGGCCTTTGGTGATCCTGCTCACTCCAGCTAGATCGGGTATCGGCCGACCGGCAGCCTGGCCGGGTGACAACCACGGTGATGCCTGAGAGCCCTGGCGTCGCTGTCGCGCCCATCAGGCGCGACCCGTACATCGACAACGTCAAAGGGCTGTTGATCGTCCTGGTCGCGCTCGGCCACATGGTGGGTCAGACGCTCGGCTCCTCGCCAGGTGGCAGGACGATCTACACGTTCATCTACCTGTGCCACATGCCGGCCTTCGTCATGCTTTCGGGGATGCTCTCGGCAACCGAGCTCACCGGCCGTCGTGCGGCGTCGCTGATCCGGGATCTGCTCGCGCCGTACGTGGTGTTTCAGCTGCTTTACATGAGCTTCTACACGGTGATGGACAGGCCGATGCCCTGGACGGTCAACGAGTTCCTCTCCCCGATTTATCACCTGTGGTTCCTGCCCGCTCTGTTCATCTGGCGGATGCTCGCTCCGCTCTTCGCCCAACTTCGCGGAGCGGTCGTCATCGCGATCGTGGTGTCCCTCTCCGCCGGAGCCGCCACGGTGCTCGGCCACGCCCTGTCGTTGGACCGGGTGGCAGGAATGCTGCCCTTCTTCGTCCTCGGCGTCTGGCTCGGTCGCGGCAGGCTCGCGTACCGCCCATCTCCGCTTGTGCGGTTAACCGCGATCGCCGTGCTCATCGCTGCCGCGCCGATGGCCTATCTGGTCGCCTCGCGCCTGTCGAACCTCTGGGTGTACTGGAACCGCGCTTACCAGCGGCTCGGGGTGGAGATGACCGAGGGCGTCCTGATCCGGCTTGGACTGATGGCCGTCGGGTTGGCGATGACATGGGCGATCATGATGCTCGCTCCGCGTCGCCAGACGTTCCTCACGGGTTGGGGAGCCAACTCCATGTACCCGTATCTGCTGCACGGGTTCGTCGTCCTGGCCTTCGCCTGGTCACCCCTCGACGACCAGGTCGACAACATCCCAGCATTGCTGGTGCTCATCGCCGCGGTCGTTGCGCTGGTCTGGATCACCGCCAGCCGGCCCGTGGTGTGGGCGTTGCGTCCGCTGGTCAGCCCTCCGGTCGGCTGGCTGCTCAGGGACGTCGTCCCAGCGAAGAAACATCAGCCCACGGCGGTGACCAGCCAGAGCTGAGCTTAGCCTCGCAGGCCGCGAGGCTCGGCCGGTCGAGCGAGGGCTGTGGCGGTGCCGTGGGTTGCTGTACTTTCGCGCCGTACAGCGAGACGAGGATGGCATGAGGCCGATGAGGCTACGGAAGACACCGCTTTCCATCGGGGAAAAAGCGGTTCTGGTCCTGACCGCTTCTGCGGCGGCGCTTGTCGGCGGTCTCACCCGGTGGGTGCTGGACCTGGACGACCGGCTCGGCTACTGGCTCACCAGCCTGTTCTACGTCGTGCTTGTGGGCTTGGCTGTAATCGCCGTTGGCATCATGTTGCTGCGCGAAAGGTGACCGGAGCCGGAAGGGTCTCCGCCCCGACCCCTCGCTTGTAAGTCCTGAGCGCCGCGTCCGTTGGCGTCCGTCCCTGATCGTGACCTCGGACGGTCTTCCACCGCGGGCTTGGCCTGGTCGTCATCGTCCGGGCCGGTTGCTGTCGCTGCTGCTGTCAGAGTCGGCCGTGAGCAATCCCGCACTGCTCGGACGGCTTTCCGTCACGATCACTAAGACACCCCGGAGCTTCGCGGCCAGCAGTCCGCTCGTCATCCGGGCGGAGCCGGGCGGCGGTCGAGGTAGGCGTCCAATGCGGCGGCGCCGGCGAGCATGGCGCGGCTCCTGGCCGAGAGGCGGGCGCGCCAGTCGGCCAGCATCGACTCCAGCGGTGCGACGCCTCCGGCGGTGCGGACCTGGGCGATCAGCGGGGCGATCTGCTCCAGCAGGTAGCCACCCCGTCTGAGCTGGTGGGCCAGCAGGGCGTCGCGGACGTCCGCCTCGCTGTAGACCCGGTAGCCCGTCCGCGGGTCGCGGCGCGGCTGGACCAGGCCGGCGCGTTCCCATTTGCGCAGGGTGGCCGGTCGGATGCCGAGCCGCCGCGACAGCGGGCCGACGAACGTGTCACCGCGCTCCCGCGGTACAGGATCGAGGTCGCGAAGCGCGGCTTCGACGGCCTGGAGGGTGCGGCGGTCGTCGAGCAGCTGGGCGTGGCTCTCGTCGATGAGCCGGAGCGCGTCCTCGGTCGCGTCCCGGTTGACCGCCTGCATGATCGAGGTGGCCGTCTGGTGGCCGTGTCCTGACACGAGCGCGAGAAACGCACGGAGGGCCTGCGCGTGCAGCGGCGTGTAGGTGCGGTATCCGTGCAGGGTGCGTTCGGCGCCCGGCAGGATTCCGGCCGCCTCGTAGTTCCTGATCGCCTGGGTGGACAGGCCGTGCCCGCGCGCCAGGTCGACCGGCCTGAGCCGTCCACCGTCTTGAAGGTTTCGCCCCACTGTCCTGTCACTATCGCGGAGAAGTTTCAACCGAAGGTTCAACGATACCGTTGAGGGCATGATTGCTGGTACCAAGGACACCGCCCATGCTGTCGAGGCCGCGGCCGTCATGCGGCTGCTCCCGACCCGGCCGCGGCTGCTCGCCCTGGGCGAGCCCACCCACGGCGCGGACCTCCTGCTCGACGTACGCAACGAACTCTTCCGGCAACTCGTCGAGCAGGAGGGTTACCGGACGATCGCCATGGAGAGCGACTGCGTGATGGGCCTGGTCGTGGACGACTACGTCACGTCCGGCACGGGCAACCTCGACGAGGTCATGGAGCGCGGCTTCAGCCACGAGTGGGGCGCCTTCCCGGCCAACCGCGAGCTGGTGCGCTGGATGCGCGCGTACAACGACGGCCGGCACGCGTCCGAGCGGCTGCGCTTCGCCGGTTTCGACGGCCCGCTGGAGATCACCGGCGCCGCGAGCCCCCGGCAGGCCCTCACCGCACTCCACGCCTACCTCACCGCCTGGGCCGACGCCGACCTTCTCCCCTGCGCCGCCGATACGCTCGACCGCCTGCTCGGCGCCGACGACCAGTGGACCAACCCCGCCGCGATGATGGACCCATCCCAGTCCGTGGGGCAGACACCCGAGGCCAAGCAGCTGCGGCTGCTCGCCGACGACCTGGTGACGCTGCTCGACGCGCAGACGCCACAGCTGATCGCGGCGTCCTCACCGGACGACTGGGACCGGGCATGCCTGTACGGGCGCACCGCCACCGGCCTGCTGCGCTACCACTTCTGGATGGCCGACACGTCACCGGGTCGCATGGCGCGGCTGCTGGCCCTGCGGGACTCGATGATGGCCGCCAACCTGTTCGCCATCGCCGAGCGGGGCCCGGCGTTGGTGTCCGCGCACAACGGCCACCTCCAGCGGAACAAGAGCAGGATGCGGATGGGCGACCTGCCGCTGGAATGGTGGAGCGCCGGCGCGATCGTCAGCGCCCACCTGGGCGACGGGTACGCCTTCCTGGCTACAGCCCTCGGCACGATCCGCCACCATGGCGTGGACGCCCCACCTCCGGACACCATCGAGGGGCTGCTGTACACGCTGCCGGAGGACCGATACGTCGTCGACGCCCGCCGACTGGCCACCGTCCTCGGCGACGTGACGCCCGCTCCCCGCGTGTCCCCCTGGTTCGGCTACTCCCCGTTGGACCCGGCCCACGTGGCCAGCAATGATGGGATCGTGTTCGTCAAGGACATCCCGGCGGGATGATGTGATGGCTGGGCCGAAACGCGCGGCGGTGCCGGAGATGGGCTGCGGCACCGGTCAGGCGACGCGCTCGCGGTGAACCACGGGGCGAAGGCCGCGTCGCGGTGCGGCCTTCGCCCCCGGAGACGCGCGTCACATCGGCTTCTCCTTGTGGTGTCGGGCTTGGTCAGCCGGTCAGGGAGTGCGGGCCGAAGCGGCCCCACGCCACGAAGACGGCCAGGGCCAGGTAGGCCACATTTGCCAGGATCGGCTTGGCCTCGTGACGGTGCAGGTGCGTGATGATGGCGCCGATCATCAGCAACACCAGGCCGACGGCGGCCACCGGCACGAGAACCGGCGCGATGTCGAGCATGGCTGGCAGGACCAGGCCCATCGCGGCCAGGACCTCGAGGGCGCCGATGGCCTTGACGGTGCCGGTGTTGACGTCCTCGACCCATCCCCCGCCGGGGGCGGCGGCCAGTCTCCTCCTGGGCAGGGCCAGCTTGATGGCGCCGCCGGCCAGGAAGGCAACGGCCAACAGCCCAGCGATGATCCACAGAGCAATGTTCATGGGGCACTCCTCGCACGTCATACGGTGTCAGCAGTACGACGACGAGGGCCTCCGTACTGTGAGGCCGCGCGCCAACCTCACAATTCCGTGTGCTGTCTCGTCGAGTTGGTGAAGACAGCGACGAGGCACAGGGAGCCGGCGACACCATGACCACACAGTCCGAGCCAGAAGGCGGCCAGCTCGACCCGGGCCTGAGCGCGATCATCAGCGAGCGGCGCCGGCTGGTCAACCTCGCGTATCGGCTCCTCGGCTCCCTGGCGGAAGCCGAGGATGCCGTACAGGAAACGTACGCCCGCTGGTACGCCATGACTGCGCGGCAGCAGGACGCCATCGAGTCTCCCGCCGCCTGGCTGACGACGGTCGCCAGCCGCATCTGCCTCGACGTGCTTCGCTCGGCCCGGACCCGACGGGAGCGCTACGTGGGCGAGTGGCTCCCGGAGCCGCTGCCCGACCATACGGAGTGGATCAGCGGGCGGCCGGGCGGGGCCACGGCCGATCCGGCCGACCGGGTCACCCTCGACGAGTCGGTCAACATGGCCTTCCTCGTCGTGCTCGAGTCGATGACCCCGGCCGAGCGCGTCGCGTTCATCCTGCACGACGTCTTCCGGTACCCCTTCCCCGAAGTGGCCAGGATCGTGGGTCGAACGCCGGCGGCGTGCCGCCAGCTGGCCTCGTCGGCCCGCCGCCGCATCGCGGCGCCGCAGGTTCCCGCGACCCCCGTGGTCCAGCACGGCGCTGTCGTCATCAGGCACCTCAGGCAGGCATGGGAAGCCAAGGACGTCAACGCCCTCATCGGCCTGCTGGACCCCGACGCTACCGCAACCGCCGACGGCGGCGGCCTGGCAGCCGCCGCGCTCCATCCCGTGGAAGGCGGCGAGCAGGTCGCGCGCTACCTGGTCGACATCGCCGGCCGCGTAGCCGGCCTGACGATCCTGGAGCGTACGGTCAACGGTCAGCCAGGTCTGGTAGTTCAGCACGAGGGCGTCACCGCGGCGGTGCTGGCCTTCGACGTCGCAGGCGACCGGGTCAAGCGCATCTGGGTGGTGCGCAACCCCGAGAAGCTCCAGCTCTGGACGGCGTACTGACCGCGTCGCCGCGACCGACCCGGCGGGTGGTACCTGACCCCGCTCACAGGACGAACTGCCTCGCAGCGCAGGCCGTGGCGGAGTTCGGGCTCGATCAGCTGCGGGGACTGATCGAACTTGTCAGAACTATGCAGGCGGCGCCCCTTCGGCGTCCATGAGCGGCCTACGGCCCCACTCCGCCGCCGCGTATGCACGGTCGGGGGTGGGGCCGTCGTCCTGCCAGAAGGAACTTCCGCGGGCGGTCTTCGGTGTCCCGGGGTCGGTCGCGGGTCAAGCCGCCGGGGCCGCGGTGGTGTGTCGGATCTGCCTGCCCGCCAACGGCCTACTGAGGCCGGATGTTGTGGTTATGGGCGAACAAGTTGGCGGGGTCGTACTGACGCTTGACCGCCGCAAGCCGCTGGTAGGTCTCCGTTGGATAGATCGCCGCGACGTCCTCGTCGGTGGCGGTGGCGAGAAAGTTCGCGTAGGCGCCATTGACGTGCGGTGCGAGCCTCCGCCAAATCGCTTCCAGCACTGGACGAGTGGCCTCGACGACCGGCTCCGGGCCCGCCGTGGTGGTCACGAACATCAACTCCGCTTGGCGGTGCGTGTAGGCGGTGGCGTCGTCGGGGACTCGGGATACCGCACCGCCGACGCTGCGAACGGCGATGAACGGCGACCCCTCCGCTGCCCCGACCTCGGTAAGGATCTGCAGGACCTCGGATACCGATTCCTTCTCGACAAACGCGCTCCGGGTGAGGAACTCGATGCCCGGCGGCGGAGGCACGCCGTCCACGAGCGTGTCCGCATAAGGCCTCAGCGCGACGTCGTCGTCAATCAGCGTGCCGAGCCGGCGGATCGGGTCGATTGCGTGGGCCGCGAGCGCCGGGTCATCGCCGTCGAAGGCGACATAGATCTCCACCGGCGCTTCGGGTCCGCCGGCGAGCGGGTTGGCGAGGTTCGCGGTGGCGGTGAGCGCTTCGGGCGCGGTACGGAGGCAGTCCGCCCAACCCTGCAGCACGCTGCCCGCCTCCGACGCCGGAAAGGCAATCCTGCCGTAGAAGACGTCCGTCGTCGGATGTGCCACGAACTGGAAGGCGGTGACGATCCCGAAGTTGCCGCCGCCACCGCGAATCGCCCAGAACAGCTCCGGGTTCTCCTCCGCGCTTACGTGCACGAGCGCTCCGTTGGCAGTGACCACCTCCGCGGCGACCACGTTGTCCAGGGCCAGACCGTACTTCCTGACCTTCCAGCCGATGCCACCGGTCAATGTCAGCCCGCCGACACCGACGCTCTTGTTGTCGCCCGAGGAGATCGCCAGGCCATGCGGGGCGAGAGCGGCCGCGACCTGACCCCAAGTGGCGCCGCCGCCGATTCGCACGAGGTGACGTTCCTTGTCGATGAGCTCCACGCTTGTGAGCTTGCTGAGGTCGATCACGATGCCGCCGTCGTTGGTGCCGAAGCCCGGAAAGCTGTGGCCGCCACCTCGCACGGACAGCACAAGTCCTGCGCTGGCTGCGAACCTGACACCTACTTGCACGTCCCCGACGCTCTTGGGCCGCAGAACATAGGCCGGACTACCGGAAGCGAATACCGAGCGGCTCGCCGATTCGTACTCCGCTCCGCCCGGTTCGATGATGTCGCCGCCGAAGTCGCGGCGAAGCCTTTCAGCCGGTGAGCTCATGATGTTCCTTCCACGCTGGAGAATCTGATTCGTACGTGGGAGTGACGAGATGGCCCGGCAAAGATGTGAGCCCCGCCGACTGTGACCTGCGTCTCCCACCCGGACGCTTGTGGCCGCCATGGCGGTCAAGGAATGCGTCAAGGTAGTGGACCTGTGGCAGGTGCGACGGGATGTGGCAGCAGGTCAACGTCGAGTGCCCGCAGCGAAGCGAGGAACTGCGGCATGGGGCCGGAACTCGTCAGAACTTCAGGGTACGGAGACCGAGAAGCCGCACCCAACCACGCCGAAGGTGAGCCCCACCTCCCCGCTGGGGAGCCACCCATCGGTGGCCAGGTCGTAGGCAGCGGCCGCCCACACGTCGATGATGAGGGATATCGCGCGCGTCGCAGATGACCCGGTAGGCGGTGCCGGCAAGGTACCGCTTCAGGCAGCGGATGAATCCTGACTTGGGATAGTCCTTCATCGGTCCGCCGCCGCAGGTGGGCGCGGCGTCCTGACCAGCACCGCCCGCGTACACGGGGCCATCACAGCGGTCCGCCTGATGCGCGTAGGCGTTCCTCGAGCAGTGCGCACAGCTGTTCTAGCGTCCGCGCCGTACGCCGCAGTTCGTCCGCGCCGAGGACGTCCGCGGCGTGGCGTTCCGTGTCGGTGCGGTGGCGGCGTCCCCGTTTGACGAGTGCCTGACCTGCCGGGGTGAGGGCGACGCTGTTCTCGCGGCGGGAAGCGGAGGACGGCCAGGTACGCAGCCAACCGCGGTCTCGCGCGGTGGCGATGTGGCGGCTGACGGCCGCCTTCGTGAGCCCGAGGTGATCTGCGATGGCCTGCTGCGACATGCCCTCCGCACCAGCCAGCATGTCCAGGATCAGGAACATCGCCCGGCCCACACCTATTCGCTCGCCCAGCTGCTGGTCGGCGACACGGCGGCTGAGCAAGTCGGCCCGGTGCAGGTAGTGCAGGACCCGCTGGTACGAGCCCGGCTCGTCTGTTGACATGTTGACAGTTTACTTGTTGACGGCGAGGATCCTTCCGTGGGAACACCAGATTCCGAGCCGCAGGCGATCCTGCGGCGTTACCAGCAAGCCATGATCGACAAGTCTGCTGACGACCTGGCCGAGCTATACGCCGCCGACACGGTGCACGAGCTGCCGTTCCTGTTTCCGGGCATGCCGGACCGATTCGAGGGACGCGAACGTCTCCGCGCCGCGTACCGGGCCGCCTGGGCGGTTAGTGACGCGCAACCGCAGGAGGTGTGTGAGGTGGCCGTCCATTCCTGCGCGGACGGCGAGGTGCTGGTCGTCGAACAGGTCGTCCGCGGTGTCCTGCGGTCCACCGGTCAGCCGTTCGAGTTCCCGGGTGTGCTCGTGCTACGCGTGCGCGACGGCGAGATCGTCCACGCCCGGGACTACATGGATGGATTGGGCATAGCGCACGCCTTGGGACGCCTGCCGGTGGTGGTGAAAGCGCTGACGCAGCGGTGAACCGAGATCACGCGCCCCTCCGGAAGTGGCGAACTGCCAGATCGGGGTGAGCGTCCACGCGGTAACCGACACCGCCTCGTGTCCTCTGGATTGGCGGTTGTATCTGCCGACATCGTGGACGACCAGGCCATCGAGGAGACTGACCGCTTCCGAGGTGGCGCTCGAGTTGGGCGGCCGGAGCCGGCCCGGGTGTCGATGCTGTGCGTTCTGCACGACACCCAGGAAACCCGGATCACCGACATCCCGCACATCGCCAAGCGCTACCTCACCGCCGTACCCAACACCACCGTCACCGCCGACCAGGTCGCCACCTGCCCACCCGCAGTCGCCGACGTCATCACCGCCGCCGTTGCGGAATACGAAGCGGGTGAGACACCAGAAGCCGTGGTCGCTCGCGACGCTGACAAGCTGGAATGCCTCGTCCAAGCGGTTGAGCACCGCCATCAGGGCATCGACAACGTCCAGCGCTGGATTGACAGCTCACGAGCGGCGCTCAAGACCGCGAGCGCCCACCGCCTCGCCGACGCAGCCCTCAGCGGACAACCCCTCGCCTGGCTCACTCCCCCGCCGCCGGAGTAAGCCCTAGGCACTTGTCGTTGACCTCCCGCCGAGGCTCATGGCTCCAATCCGCAACGAGCAGGCCGCGCTAAGTGCCTGTACCTCGTGACCCGGTCCCTTGACACGACCGGCGCCGGCAGAACCCGATGGACGATGCGCTGGAAACCCGCTTCGAACGCCTTCGCCATCACCTTCATCGACCGCTTCCCGGCCCGCTGAGACCTACTAACAAGATCGCCGGAAACACCGTTCGCGAGACAGCCCCGGACGCGACCGTAGGTAGCGCGGCTCGGACGATGGCGGTGGGGATCGCGGCGGGTTAGCTGATGGGGTTCATGGGCGGTTGCTGGTCAGGATGGCTGAGGGCGGTGGCTCGTGTAAGCCGCCGCCGTAGCTCGGCGGCGTGGTGGGAGTCGATCATCATGACGGCGGCGGTGGCGGCCGCCAGGATGGTCAGCGCCCACAGCGGCGGCAGTGGGCTGGTCACCGGCGCGAGGATCGCCACCAGCAGGATTCCGGTGGCCCGGACCCAGCGGATCTGGTGCCGGGTGCGCCACCAGAATGCCTGGTTGGCGAGGAGATAGACGAGCACTCCGGCGAAGAGGATGGCGTGCCCCAGCGGGGTACGCGCCGGTCCTGACGGGTCGCTGACCACGTCGAGGGTCTTCCGTATGCCGAAGGAAAGCAGCATCAGCCCGACGATCATGGGCAGGTGCAGGTAGGCGTATGCGTCGCGCGCCAGCGCGGCCCGCTGGTTGCCGGTCCGGTCTTGCATGACGCGCTCTCCGACGATGGCGTCCGTGTCGAAGTACGCCCACCACAGCGTGGCCAGCAGGACCATGCTGGTGGCGCTGGCGACGATCACCGACCAGGAAATCGCGCGGCCAAAGACGGCCACCCCCGCCGAAATGATCGACTCGCCCAGTGCGATGAGAATGATCAGGGCGTACCGGTCGGTCCAGTGTTTGGCCGAACTCACCTGCCAGAACCGCTGGACGACGAAGTAGCCCCCGGCGAGGTCGACGACGATGGCCGCCAGCCAGAGGCTCGCCGCGAGCGGGCTCAGCTCCTCCGGGGCATGCGGCCGCGAGGAAGCCAGCGCGGCGAACAACAACAGGACGAGCGCGGCCGCCGTCGGAACGCCCGCCCGCAGCATCCGGGCGTGTTGTGCCCGGTCCGGGCGGACGACCAGCCGGAGCGCGATCAGGTGCAGCACGCGCAGCGCGATGTAGCAGACCACGACGATCATCGGACCGGGCAGGCCGTCGGGTACAACGTCGAACGCCTGTGGGATAGCGATGCCGATCGTTAGGGTCAGCGCCACGATCAGCAGGACACTCAACCGGACGGGGATGGACTCGCTTCGAAGGACGTTCCCTACCTGGGTGTAGAGGGACCAGGCGACCCACAGCAGGCTGAGCACGGCCAGGGCCTGGGCGACCCCGACCACGGTGGGGTGCCGGGTCATCAACACGGTGACCTGGATGAACGTGTAGACGACCACCAGATCGAGGAAGAGTTCCTTTGGTGTGACCCCGGTGGTGGCGGCATGGATCGCCGCCTCCGCCGCCTGCCTGTGCAGCAAGTGATGCCGCCGGCGGAAGACGGTGAGGTCGGCCAGGACCATACTGGTGAGAACGGCGGCGAGCAGCCCCACCGCGCCCACTGGCGGCAGGCGGACCGCGACCGGAGCCAAGGTGGTCACCAGGACGATCCCCAGCAACGGGCTACGACCCAGCAGGCGGATGGTGCGGTGCTCGAGGGCCACCAGCCCGAGCAGGTAGACCAGGACACCTCCGTAGAGGACGAGTGTGCTCAGCTGGTCCCACCGGTACGCGGTGGCGGGTTCGACCGAACTCAAGGCGCGTTTGAGCCCCAGCGCGATGAGGACGAGACCGATGATCATGACGACGTGCAGGACGCTATATGCGTCCCGGCCGAGTCGTGACCTGGTGGCTGCCGGCCACCGCTGCAGCGCCTGCTCGGCGGCGAATCCGGCGATGTCGAAGTAGCGCCACCAGAGTACTGCCACGACGACGAGGCTCAGGGCGGAGCCCCCGATCACCGACCAGGTGATCGGTGGGTCACCGATGAGGCCACGGGCAGTGCCGATCGAGATGATCGTCTCGCCCAACGCTATGAGCACGACCAGCCGGTGCCGCTCGGCCCAGTGCGGGACGGACACGATCCGCCAGTTGTCCGCGCCGAGCGCCCGCACGCCGATGAAATCGACGACGGTGGCGGCGAAGAACAGGGCCAGTTGGACGGACCCACCGTCGACGCCCGCGGGCAGGTGGCGAGGGAGTAGCGCACCGCACAGCAGCAGGACCGCGGCGCCGGAGAACGGCAACCATGCGCGTAGAAGGGGTCCTCGGGTCCCACCCGAAACGGTGTACGTCAACATCAGTAGCGCGCCGAGCTGGGCCAGCAGGAAGGCGACGACGAAGATCAACGGCCCGAACAAGCCACCTGGCCGATCGGTGAAGGTCACCGGCGCGGCGATCCCGGTCACCAGGATGGTCGCGGCCACCCCGAAGATGAGCGGCCGCATGATTCCCTTGTCCAACCTGACGAGGTTGCCGAGCACGGTGTACGAGCTCCAGGCCCGCCACAGCAACAGGACCACCAGAACGCCCTGGAACAGGCCCTCGATCCGGAAGTTCTCCGTCACGAGGTCCGTCACGCTCAGGAACGCGTACACGAACACCAGGTCGAGGAACAGCTCCAACCGGCTCACCCCGGGGCCCCCGGGGGACAGTTGAATGCCCCCGAGGAATCGCGCAGGGCGCTCACCGGAATGCCGCGCCAACCGGCTCCTGGTCACCTCCCCACTCTGCCAAGCGGTGGGCGGACGGAGGCCGAATTCAGCCAGCCCGCACGCAGCTCGCTGGGGATCACCGTCCGTCATACAGACCTTCACATATGCGACCGCCGACCGTGGCCGCCTTCCCCAGGCCGTTCGTCATGTCGGTCGAGGGTGAGCACAAGTGGCCGGCGCATGCCAGGCGGCAGATGCTGCCAGGTCGGCCGCGATCGACCGGGCTCGGCCCGGCAGCCCCCGCCACGCAACCCTGCCAGCAGCGTCCCCTGCAGGCGCCACCACACGCCCTGCTCCTGTCAGTGGGCCACCGGTTCGTAGCACGAACAAGATTCCTGCCAGGGCTGCCCCGTCATCACGCGCGGGTCGTCGGGGACAGCGGGACCGGCGAGCAATGCCTGCACGAGCGTTCCCACGGCGAATCGTTCCTCGACCTGGCTACCCACCGGTTCGGGTCGCGTGGACTGTACCTGCTCGACGAGCCGGAGGCGGCGCTGTCGGTGCACGGCTGCCTGGCGATGCTCACCCGGATCCGCGACCTCGCTGAGACCGGTTCGCAGTTCGTCGTGGCCACCCATTCACCGATCCTGCTGGCCGTACCGCACGCGCGGATCCTGCAGATCGACGGCACCGGCACCATCAGCGAGGTCAGCTACGACGAGGCGCAGCCGGTGGTGTTGACCCGCTCGTTCCTGGCCGACCCGCAGCGGTACCTGCACTACCTGTTAGGCGACGACCGTTGACCCGCACCGCCGGACCCGAACATGCAGGCGCCGCCCGGCCCGCGGCAGGTCCCGAAAGGGTGGGCATAGAGCCGGCCGGCTCCCTCGAACGTCCCGCGTTCGAGGTGCGCGGCCTCCCGCGCCTTCTGCGGGTGGAGCCCGGCGAGCGACGGAGAGCCTCCGAGTGGTTGCCCTCCGGTGCAGGCGAGCTATTCGGCGTCGTCGCTGTCGGTCACCCGAGGTGGCCGTGCTCGGCGATCCACGCCTCAACGTCGGCGCGCAGCCAAACCGTGATTCCATGCAGGCGTTGGAACGGCTCCGGGAAGAGGCTGGTCAAGCGGCTTGGCTTGCAGCCGGTATCGCTGCTGCACTGCTTCATCGATGTTGACGGCGAGCCGCTGGTCGACCGGTTGGTCGGGCTGTGCCGTGAGGCACAGCGGGTACGGCGCGACATCTGGTTCCACGGCGTCGCTCCCCAGCCGGTATCGCGGGCGGGACGACCGACCCACGTCCGCGACGGAGCA
The DNA here is from genome assembly GCF_003172935.1 of Micromonospora sicca. GTDB lineage: Bacteria > Actinomycetota > Actinomycetes > Mycobacteriales > Micromonosporaceae > Micromonospora > Micromonospora sicca. Next base: position 55,394 of record NZ_QGKS01000493.1, read on the forward strand.
GCAACCGCCGCCATGCGGCGTTGACGGCATCCCTGGTGACGCCCGCCAGAACACCCACGAATTTGGGCAAGTCGGGCATCAGCAGGGCTGCTGATCGACCGCGCGACTCGTGGCATGACAGCACCGCGAGGCGTGCGACAAGTACCAGCGGGCAGCCTGACACCGATCAACGAAGCCGCAGATCATGCCCCGCACGTCGCGCTCTGGCACGGCACTCGGTCAATGGCCCTTGACGGTGCCATAAGTTAAATGTGTAAATAATTCGACACTTGAATGAAGTCCCGAATCCTCGCGCCGCGCGCGGAACGTTCCCGGATCGGGGCGCAGCCATGCAACGAAGGGATCACGAGGTGTCACGAAGAGGGCTAGGCGTCGGGCTGGTCACTGCACTGTCCCTACTCGTGCTTTGTCCGGCCGAAACGTCCGCCGCAGCAAGCGCGCCGGCGGGGGTTTCCGTGTTTCTCACCGACCTCGGCACCAAGACCTACCTGTCGCGCCAATCCACCGTGTCGTGGCATGGCGGGCAGGCCCCGCAGGGACCGACAATCACCGTCGACAGCCAGCGGCGGTATCAGGAGATCACCGGCTTCGGGGCGTCGTTCACCGACTCCTCCGCCTGGCTCGTCGGCACCCGCCTCGACAGCGCGCAGCGCGACGCGGTGATGCGCGACCTATTCAGCCGCCAGGGCATCGGCTTGAGCTTCCTGCGCCAGCCGATGGGCTCCAGTGACTTCGCGGTGAACGGGAACTACTCGTACGACGACATGCCGGCCGGCCAGACCGATCCGACACTCGCCCATTTCTCCATCGACCACGACCGGGCATACATCATCCCGGTGCTCAAGCAAGCCCGTCAGCTCAACCCGGAGCTGACCGTGATGGCGTCGCCGTGGAGCCCGCCAGGCTGGATGAAGACCAGCGACTCGATGATCGGCGGGACGCTCAAGCCGGACGTCTACCAGCCGCTGGCCGACTACTTCACGAAGTTCCTCGAAGGCTACGCGGAGGCAGGGGTTCCCGTCCGCTACATCACCCCGCAGAACGAGCCGCTCTACGTACCCTCCGGATATCCGGGTATGTCGCTCAGCGCCGAGCAGCAGAACAACCTGATCAAGAACTACCTCGGCCCGGCACTACGCGACCGCGAACTGCAGACCGGGATCCTTGGTTACGACCACAACTGGGATGTCGTCAGCTATCCGGAAACCATGTACGCCGACCCGGCCGCGACTGGGTTCGTCGCCGGCACGGCGTGGCACTGCTACGGCGGTGACGTGCGGGCCCAGGCTGTGTCGCACAACAACTACCCCAACAAGCCGGCGTGGCACACGGAGTGTTCGGGCGGCACGTGGGAGGGCAACGAGCAGGCCGCTTTCGCCGCGGCGCTGGGCCTGGTCATCAACAGCACCCGTGACTGGGCAAAGGGTGTCATCCGCTGGAACATCGCCCTGGATCAGAACAACGGACCGACCAACGGCGGCTGCCCGACCTGCCGCGGCGTCGTGACGGTCGCGCAGGACGCTGCCGGCCACTGGTCGTACACCAAGACCGTCGACTACTGGGCCCTCGGTCACGCCAGCAAGTTCGTGCGTCCGGGCGCCCGCCGGGTGGCGTCCAACTCCCTTGGGGCCGGTGACGTGCAAGACGTCGCCTTCGTCAACCCCGATGGCTCCACGGCGCTGGTCGCGTTCAACTCCGCGAACAGCCAAAAGACGTTCCGCGTGCAGTGGGGCAACAAGTGGTTCACCTACAGCCTTGCCGGCGGGGCGGCGGCCACGTTCACCTGGGCCGGCACCCAGCATGGCACCGTGGACCCAGCCGCGATCGGCTCGGTTGACATTCCGCTCGAGAACCCGAACGGGACGCGAGCGCTGATCAGTTACGACGCTGGAATGCTGGCTCACCAGGCTCAGGTGCGGGTCGGCAACCAGTGGCTCGGCTACACGCTCCCCGCCGGCGCGTCGCTCACCCCTCCGACGACCGCAGTGCCGTTGCCGCGTGGCGCGTGGACGGTGTCGGCATCGGCGAGCAATGCCACCGAGCCACCTGATAAGGCGATCGACGGCGACCCAGCCACGCGGTGGAGCACGGGCCGCGGCATGCGGCCCGGCGACTGGTTCCAGGTCGACCTCGGCTCGGAGCAGACGTTCAACCAGGTCGTCCTGGACACGACGGGAAGCAGCGGCGACTCCCCGCGGGGGTACGAGCTCTTTGTGTCCAACGACGGCACGAACTGGGGCCAGCCGATCGCGACCGGACCGGGCAGCCCGGTGGCCAAGATCCTCATACCGCAGGTCACGGGCCGCTACATCCGGGTGGTGAACCAGGGCGATGCCGGCAACTGGTGGTCGATCCACGAGCTGAACGTGCTCGGGCCCGCCGGTCCGGCGAGCGTGGCGGCAGGCTCGGACAGCGGCGTTCAGCGCAAGACGGCCGTGCTGCCCGACGGCACACAGCTTCTCGTCGTGTATAACTCGGGCCGCTCGGTCGCCACGTTCGACGTGCCGTGGGGAGACACGACCTACGCCTACCGCCTGCCGGCCGGCGCCGCCGCGATTTTTACGACGCGCCAAGGCTAATCGGTGGCGCTGTGCCGGCCAGAGCATCCCTGGCCGGCACAGCGTCGCGGCTGTCCCTCGCCAGTAGAACTGAGGCACGGATGCGGCCCTGACCAGCGGTGCCTCAGGTTTGGCGGCGAACTATGCCGGGTTCGATCGTCGAACCTGAGGCAGCTCAGCAGATTTGCAGATCATCACCCAGAAGGAGGCGTGAACCGAACAACAAACGCCGACGCGGTCCCGCAACACTTTCAAACCGAACCAGCGGCACCCGCTTCTTGAGGTTCGGACGTCGTGCGCCTGCTGGTTCGGCAAGCCTCCGCGATCCGCTGCTCTGAAGCCCGCAGCAACCGCGGACCGCACTACTCACGGCTAGATCAGGGCACCGGCGGCGCAAACAATCTGGCTCTTGGTCAATTGAGTGATTTACGCATCTGCTGTGTCACGACGCGGTAGCCGGAAGTCTCATACAGCCGGATCGCGCGGGCGTTGTCGCCGAAGACGTTGAGCTCAAGGCGACCCAGGCCACGGGAGCGCACGGCGTCCTCGGCAGCAGCTAGGAGCGCGCGTCCGTAGCCGGCTCCGCGGTACGCCTCATTGATTTCGATGTCGTAAATGAACGCGCAGTCGGGCGCACCGCGCGGGTGCGTCAAGCCCAGCCACGACACGCCAACACATGTGCCGTCGGGAAGCGCGGCCCTCAAGAACAGCATTCCGGCAGTCGCAAAACCATCCGGCAACAGGACGTCGTTTGCCTTGGTGGCCAACTCGATGGCCTCGTCCGCGGGCCAGTTACCGGCTGTTACCTGATCATCCGCGAATGATCGGATGGTACGGTCACGCCACTCTTCGAACTCGTTCCTCGTCATGTCCCGTACGATCAACTCAGGCACAGCGTGATGGTCCCACACCGATCGGTGGACGGCTGCCCCCGTTGTCCTCGCGCAAGCACACGTCGGCCGCATGCACTCATCTCGGCAGATCCGCGCACTCGTCGACCGGCATGCCGTGACATTGCGTAACGGGCGGATCGTGGCAGATCAGTACCCGTGATCATGTGTCGCATTTGGTGATGGGAGGGTCCGACTCAGGCGGGCGAGCGGGGACAGAGCCATCAGCACGGGTGACAGCATCATGCCGGCGGCCGTGACCAGCAGAGCAGTGCGTATCCCCCACTGTTCTGCGAGGAGGCCGCCGAGCAGCGAGCCGAGTGGCGTCAGGCCCATGCCCGCGAAGGTGATCGTCGCGGCGACGCGGCCTTGCATCGTGTCCGGAGTGAGGGCCTGCCGGACGGCCATGATGGTGACGTTTACCAGTTGGCCGAAGACCCCGAACGCGAGGTTGATCGCGATTAGTGCGGGAAGGGCGGCCACGGAGGTGCCGTGCAGCGCGGGCACGCACAGTAACACGCCGTCACCGATGACGGCCGCCGAGACGAGCACCGTGCCGTAACCGAGGCGGCTCGGGAGTCGGGCGGCGAGCAGGGAGCCCGCGAGCGCGCCTGGCCCTGTCGCGGCAAGCGCCAGTCCGATGGCGGTGCCGGACAGTTGCAGTTCCCGTGGCAGGAAGAGCAGATAGTTGGTCATCATGGCCGCGAAGGACAATTGGAATGTGGCCGAGGCGAGGCACACGGTACGTAGCAAGGTGTCGCCGAAGACGAAGCGGAGCCCCTCGTGGATCTGCCGCCAGATCCGCCGCGGACCGCCCGGGTGCTCCGGAATCGACTCGCGGTGGCGGATACCGGCGATGCCCAGAAACGACACCACGAAGAACAGGGCGCTGAACGCGGCGGCGATCGGCGCCGACAGCAGGGACATCATCGTCCCGCCGAGGGCGGGACCGCCGATCTGAGCCGCGGACCTGCTTCCCTCGATCGCGCTGTTGCCCTGCAGCAGCTCATCGCGCTGCACCAAGCGTACGAGGGAGGCTTGGTAGGCGACGTCGAAGAACACCGACAGGACCCCGATGGCGAACGCGATGGCCAGCAGTGCCGGCAGGCCGAGGCCACCCAAGAGGACGGCCACGGCGGCTCCGCCCAGCGCCAGGGCCCGGCCGAGGTCCGCCAAGGCCATGATGGTGCGAGTCCGCCACCTGTCCACCCAGACGCCGACGAACAGCGTGAGCAGAAGCTGCGGTGCCTGCCCCAACGCGCGAAGGACACCCAGTTGGTCCGCGCCGACGTTGAGCGTCAGGACGGCGATCAACGGCAGGATCACCAGGCTCGCATGCTCGCCCAGCTGTGAGGCCGTCTGGCCTATCCAAAGGCTGCGGAAGTCGGAGTTGCGCCACAGGCCCGGCGTAACGGATCGAGCGGAATCGGAGACGGCGGAGGAACCGGACGGCACAGAGACCCCTTGGATTGCTGCCGACAAGGCGCACCGACCGCCGTACGACAAACGTACTGACGGTGCAGGCCGGGGAAGGCTCGCTGTGCCGCGCGATTCAAGGGCAGCACCCGATGACAGGCCAAATGCGGCCTGAGAGCCTGGTAAATAAGGGTTTCAGGTGTTTTGGTGGCGGGCGAGGCGGCGGGTCATGACGATGATCATGGCCCATTGGACCATCGCGGCGTGGTGGTCGGGTAGCCGTTTATAGTCTCGGACGGTGCGTCGGCACCGGTTGATCCAGGAGAACGTGCGCTCGACCGCCCATCTGCGGTGCAGGACGACGAAGGTGGTCTGCCCGGCGAGCTTCGCGACGATCTGCACGGTCAGGGTGAGGTGGGCGGCGGCCCAGCCGACGAGCCGGCCGGCGTAGCCGCTGTCGGCCCAGGTCAGGCCGATGGCGGGAAAGCAGGCGCGTAGCGGCGACAGCAGCGGCCGGGCGGCGTCGCGATCCTGCACGTTGGCGCCGGTGACCAGGATCGCGAGCAGTAGTCCGCAGGTGTCGACGGCGAGGTGCCGTTTCCGGCCGTTGACTTTCTTCCCCGCGTCGAAGCCGCGCCCTGGCCGGCCGACGGTCTCCGCGCCGCGTACCGACTGGGAGTCGACCAGCGCAGCCGTCGGCTGCCGGTTACGACCCTCGACCTGTTCGCGGACCTGTTCCCGCAGTCTGTTGTGCATGCGGTTGAGCGTTCCGTCGCGGGTCCAGGTCGTGAAGTAGTGGTAGACCAGCTTGTGGTGCGGGACGTCGGCAGGCAGCGCGTCCCACTGGCAGCGTTGACACACGCTGACCTCCGGCGCGCCGCTCACGACGCATCGCCGAGCAACTCCTGAGCAGCAGCTTGCCACAGCGGGGACCAAATAGTCCAGGAAAAGACCCGATCTATCGATGATCTCGCGGACACCCGTTCAATAAAGCTGACGGCGCATGCGTTCGTCCTTCACCATCACACGAATGCGACATGACGCCGGATGGACTCAAAGGTCCCATTCTCCATGCATTTCCTGGCGCGCTGGATACACTTGACCGATGGGCGACGAGCAGGTGGCTGCGCCGACGAAGCAGCGGAGGATCAGTCAACGGGGCATCGCGACGCGAGAGCGGATCCTCGAGGCGGCGAACCGGCTGATGTTCGTGCGCGGAGTGAACGCGACGACCCTTGACGACGTCCGCGAGGCAAGCCAGACGAGCAAGTCTCAGCTTTACCACCACTTCGCCGACAAGCAGGAGCTCGTGCGCGCGTTGGTCAAATATCGAGGCGCGCTTGTGCTTCAGCGCGAGCGCGGAGGGCTCGAACGACTGAGATCGTTCTCAGGGCTGGTCCGGTGGCGTAACGCGCTGGTCCAGGCCAACTCGCTGAACAACGGCAAATACGGGTGCGGCCTCGGGTCGATGGCTGTCGAGCTGTCCGATCAAGATGAGCAGGCTCGATCGATGCTGTTGGAGACGTTTGCGGCATGGGAAAAGCTGATCAGTGACGGTCTGCACCGGATGCGGGACAGCGGTGCACTGCGCCAGGACGCCGACCCGGAGAAGTTGGCCACGGGGTTGATGGCAGCTTTGCAAGGCGGCTACTTGCTGGCGAACGCCGCGCACAACGTCGCACCCATGGAAGTTGCTCTGGACATGGCGCTGGAACACATCAAATCGTTCCTCTCGGAGCCGTCCGGCGAGCCGACCCGTTAATTTAGCCCTTTCATCGTGATCAGGCTGGTCACGGCGGGTGCGAGCAGCCCGGAGATCGATGAGGGCGAGGCTACAGGTAAGACAGCAGTCGACCAAGATCCGATGCCCCGACCCGGAGCGTCGCCGTGCTGTCTCACCCCGCCACGATCCCGCTGTCCAGTCGAACCCTGAACCACCTCGCCGAATGCCTCCGTAACCACCGCCGGCAGCGTCGATCCCGGTGGCGGCGCCTGGAACCCGGCCGGCAAGCCCTACTCACCCTCGCCCATCTGCGCAACGGCGACACCGACGCCCGCCTCGCAGCCGGGTTCGGCATCGGCGTCGCCACCGCCTGGCGCTACGTCCGCGAAGCTGTCGCTCTACTCGCCGCAGCCGCGGACGACCTGGCCGCCGCCATGGACGCATCCAAAGGCTGGCGTACGCGATCCTCGACGGCACGCTGACCCCGGTCGACCGGGTCGCCGACCAGAAGCCCTGCTACTCCGGCAAACACAGGCGGCACGGCATGAACGTGCACGTCATCGCGGACGCGGCGGGTCGGCTGATCTGGGCATCGACCGCGCTGCCCGGTGCCACCCACGATCTCAGCGCCGCCCGCGCTCACGGCAATGCTGCGGAGGAACTAGGCCACCGCGCGACAACGTCGTGAGGCCGCGATAGGGCTCGTCCGAGGGGTCTCCGGCGCGCGGCCCGGTAGTCTCAGCCACCGGCCTTCGCCCGCGCCGACTCGGCAGCAGCACGATCGGAGTAGCCGGGGTGTCGGGCGTCGATCAGATCGACATAGGTGGTCGTTCGCGAGAGGTAGTCGACCACAAAGGGGCAGATTGCGGTGATCGTGCCCTCGCGGGCGCGGATCTCGTCGAGTACTCGCCGCACCATCGCGCCCGCCACGCCCTGGTGTTGATGACTCGACTCGACTTCGGTGTGCCGGAGGGCGTACCGGTTGGGCTTCAGGTGGGTGTAGTAGAGCCAGCCGACTAGCTCGCTGTCGCGGTAGAGCTCAAAGCGGCCATGATCGAGGCTGTCGATCAGCTCCTCGGCTACCAGTGCTTGTCCTTCACTGCTCATCGGCTCACCCTTCCAACGTGTAGTTACGCCGCGCGATCAGACAGGCCCCGCCGGACTTTGAAGTCCAAGTATGGCATTTGACTGCTCGCCATGCACGCCCGAGTGCCGTACGTTTGGACTAGGTGGTCCGTTCGTGCGCTTGGCGAGAACTGCTCGAGGCCACCGACCGACGACGAACGAGGCGAGAAGAGAAAATTATGGACGAACGCGGATGATCGTCTTCCCCTTGGTCCGCTCGGTCGGGTTGAGGGCGGCGACGGCGTCGTCGAGGGCCGCGACGTTGCCGATGTTCGTCCGCACGCGTCCGTCCCGGACCCGCCGGACGATCTCACCCAGCTGGGCGCGGTCGGACACGACAACGAAGTCGATCGCCAGGCCGTCAGCTGGCCGCACCTCCGGCGGCCCGGTGACGGTCACCAGCGTTCCTCCGGCTCGAACCAGACCCGCGGACCGCTTCTGGATGTCGCCGCCGATGACATCGAAGACCAGATCGACTCCGCCGGCGTCTTCCAGGGTGTCGTTGTCGAGGTCGACGAACTCGTGCGCGCCGAAGTCGACTGCGGTCTGCCGGCCGCTGGCACGTCCGGTGCCGATGACGTAGGCGCCGGCCTGACGGGCGAGCTGCGTCGCCATCGAACCGACTGCGCCAGCCGCGCCGTGCACCAGGACGCTCTGTCCCGCCAGGAGGTGGCCATGATCGAACAGCCCCTGCCACGCGGTCAGGCCCGCCATCGCGACGCCAGCGCCCACCGTGAAGTCAACGTTGCCCGGCAGCGGCGCAAGGTTGCGCGCCTCGACGACGGCATACTCCGCCAGTGTGCCGTCGCGAGTCCAGTCCGTAAGGCCGAACACCCGCTGTCCCACCGACAACCCCGTTGCTCCATAGCTGAGAGCGGTGACTACCCCGGCCACCTCGTGGCCGGGGATCGACGGCGTCCGGTCACGGCCGAGGCGATCGATCCAGGTCGAGGGCCACTCCAGCTCATTCCCGGTGAATCCCGACGCATGAACTTCAACGACGACATCGCCGTAGTTCGCGCCCTCAAGACTGGCGAGCCTCGCCGCGTCCGGCTCGGGCCGCTCCACCAGCGTCATCCCCGCCGTTCCCGCGGCCCGGTCCGTCACCACGATCGCTTTCATCTGACTACCTCTCTCAGTAACAGTCCTCGTCTACCCCCGTTATGACGTAACGGGGGTCTCCGTTGTCTCCGCGTCCTTACGGACGAACCCGAATGATCTTCTTGCCCTTAGCCCGCGGGTTCGTGCTGGGGGTAGGCGCCGGCACCGGGATGAACCTTGTCGATGAGATCGAGGTATTCCGGGTTGCGGGCAATGAACTCACCCACGACCGGGCAGATGACGGTGATCTTCTTCCCGCTCTCGCGGATCTCGTCCAGCACGCGAGCGACGAGCTCCGTGGCCACCCGATTGCGTCGGTAGGCGGGGTCGACCCAGGTCGTTAGCAGCACGACACGGCCGCCCACGAACCGGTACGAGAGCTCGGCGATCGCTTCGGCGCCGAGGGCGGCGATCCAGCGACCGCGCTCCGCGTCGTTGATGACATCGAGCTCCCAGCTGGATTCCACCTCGCTGAGACTTGCCTCGTTCAGAGCAGCGATGAGCGCCGCGTTGTTCTCTTCCCGGGTGGCCGCCTCGGCCTCGAGATTGATCGTCATTGTCACACTTTCTGTCGGGGCAGCTAATAAGTGGGTTTAGGACAAATGGGTGTGATCCTGGGTAACTCCGGGGTGCTCGGGGTCGATGAGGTCGGCGTACTCGGGGTTGTGCTCGATGAAGGTGCGCACGATCGGGCACATGATGGTGACCGTCTTGCCTTGCACGCGCACGTCGTCCAGGACGCGTCGGATCAGCTCGGTGGCGATGCCCTGTTTGCGGAACTCGGGGAACACCGAGGTGGCCAGCAGCACGAGTCGGTCGTCTCCGGCGACGTTGTAGGTCAGCCCGGCCACTGCTCGGTCCCCGACGATGGCGTCGTAGATGCCGAGTTTCTCGTCGTTGACGACTTGGAAGTCAAACGCGGGGGCGTGGGGATCGTCGATTACCTCGTCGATGAGGACGGCCTGGTCCTGGCTGAGGGTGCCTTTCTCGTCGGGGTATCCAGCCTCGTCGGGGTACTCGAAGGCGTAGCGGGTCGGCTCGGTTGGGTCGGTCATGGGGCTGCGCCTTCGTTGATAGTCATCAGATCACTCCCGGGTCGTGGCGGTAGTCGTACTCGCCCAGCCGCATGTCGTCGACGGGAGGTGAAGGCCCAGCCATCGACGTACTTCTCGCTCCTGCGGGGGTCGTTCTCGTGCTTGGGTGTGCCGAGTCCTTACGAGCGAACGCGGATGATCGTCTTTCCCTTGATCCGCTCGGTCGGGTTGAAGGCGGCGACGGCGTCGTCGAGGGTCGCGACGTTGCCGATGTTCGTCCGCAGCCGACCATCCCTGATCCGCTGGACGACCTCACCCAGTTGCACGCGATCGGCCTCGACAACGAAATCAACCGTCAGGCCGTCCGCCGGCTGTGCTTCGGGCGGGCCGGCAATGGTCACCAGCATTCCTCCGGCTCGGACCAGACCCGCAGAACGCTTCTGGATGTCGCCACCGATCACGTCGAAAACCAGATCGACGCCGGCGACGTCTTCCAGGGCGTCGTTGCCGAGGTCGACGAACTCCTGCGCGCCGAAGTCGAGCGCGGTCTGGCGGTCGGCGGCACGTCCAGTGCCGATGACGTAGGCGCCGGCCTCTTTGGCGAGCTGGGTCACCATCGAGCCGACTCCACCGGCCGCACCATGTACGAGGACGCTCTGCCCCGCCTGGAAACGGCCGTGCACGAACAGTCCCTGCCACGCGGTCAGGCCCGAGATCGGCAGGCTCGCCCCTACCGTGAAATCGACATCGCCCGGCAGCGGCGCAAGGTTGCGCGCCTCGATGGCCACGTACTCGGCCAGGGTGCCGTCGCGACTCCAGTCCGCGAGGCCGAACACCCGCTGTCCCACCGACAGACCCCTCGTGCCATAGCCGAGCGCGCTGACCACGCCAGCCACCTCATGGCCGGGGATCGACGGCGTGCGGTCCCGCCCGAGGCGATCGGTCCAGGTCCCGGGCCACGTCAGCTCGCCAGGGGTGAATCCCGACGCATGTACCTCAACGAGGACGTCGTTCGCCGTCGCCTCCGGCTCCGGTCGCTCCGCCAGCGTCATCCCGGCCGTTCCTGCGGCCTCATCCGTCACAACAATCGCTTTCATTTGGACGCCTCTCTGTATCAGTCGTTCGCCGACACGGCACTTCACTTCCCCCATTTAGTGACGCCAGACGTCGGTGTCTTACCCAGCTGACCGGAAAGATCTGTGACGTGGAGTGCGGCCCCGGTGCACTTTGTTCGAGGCCACTCGTCGGTCGTGTCCCTGGCCCAGCTGCGGCACACCATCGCCGACTTCTACACCGACGGCGAAGCCAGCCTCTCGACCCAGGCGTCGACTGGCCAGGCGCCGGCCGGGCCAGGGGCGCTGCGTCGGGGGGAGCAACGCTTGCAGGCTCGGTATCCAGCGAGCTGGGCGCTGGCCGCTGTCGGGCGAAAGTCGACGTTTTCCGTGCGAGGGGTCTTGGCGCGACACGATGGCCGACAGTAGGTGCCGGTCGTCTTCACCGCGGCGCGAAAGCTGCCATCGAGTCGTTCCTCGCGTCGTTGGATCGCCTCGTACTGCGACTGCGGATCACTGAGCATCGATGTTCCTCATGTTGTCCGGATTTGAGTCCGCCCGAGTCGCGGGAGGCGACGACGATCGCCGCCCTGATGCGTGAACGACGGCATATCCTAGCCTTAACGGACTGATGAGTCCATCTCTGGGTTTGGCGTTGAGCGAGTTCAGCTGGGGGCGTCTTGGTCCTAACCGCCTCTCGGTGCAGCTTAAAACACCCCGAGGTGATGGTTCACGAGGGCCTCGCGGTTCTGGCAACGAGCGATCAACTGGACTATCCAGTCCGCGAAGGCTAGCCTGCGGAGGTACTCGGTCATGGGGTGATTCGCCCGGCCACAGCCCCCGCTCAGACTGCGGCTCGGCTGCTGCTGGATCCGAGTATCTGGACCGTCACTACCAGGATCTACAGGAGGGCGCGGCTGATGGAAACCGATCGGGATCGTGTCGTCGCATCCGCCCGAGCTGTCCTTCCGGCCACTGAGCGCCGGCGCACGGACATGACCACCCGCGGCTTCACGTTCGTCGCCGATGAACCGCACAACGGCGCACTCGGCGAAGGCCCGACGCCGACGGAGTACCTGTTGATGGCGCTCGCGTCGTGCACTGCTCAGACGCTGCGGCAGTATGTCGACTATAAGTACGACACCGCCGGTGACATCACCGTCGAGATCGGCTACCACGAACCCGAGCAGGAAGGCGCAGAGCGTTACCTGCAGCGCACGATCACGCTGAGCGAAGAACCTGACCCCGACGACTTGAAGGTGATGCATGACATTGCCGAGAAGTCCCCGGTGACCCTGCTGATTCAGTTCGCATGGAGCGTGAGGACCGAGTTCGTCGGGCCGCGCTGAAATCAGGCCGCTTGCTGCTCGGCGATCACGGCCGAGCAGCAAGCGGTTGTCGTTCCGCCCCAGGCGGCGACAGTGTTTCCGTCGACCGCGACAGCTTGAACGCGATGCGGCGCCTTGCATGCGGCGCAGGTCCTGGTCCTGGCGGATGGCCGGTGACTCGTGCCGGCAGCTCAGAACAGAGTCGGTGCGGTCGGCTCGGTGACGGTGGAGCGTCTGCCGAGCAGGGCGAACTTGTCGGAGGTCGTGTCGTCGGGGATCGGCAGCCCGTGGCGCTGCAATGCCTGGTTTACCCGTGCCCGGACGAGGTCGCGGTAATGACGGGGCGTGCGCGAGCCGTGCGCGTAGAGGTCGGCGTGCGTGGAGAGCAGTTCGGGATGCTGGCGGCGCAGCCAGGCGAAGAACAGGTCTTTGGGGCCGCGCATCAGGTACAGCGGTGTCGGGAGAATGTTGCCTGCCCCTGCGTCGGCCAGGGTGCCGATCAACTCGTCGATCTGCTCGGTGCTGTCTGTCAGTTCGGGCAGGATCGGCGCGACGAACACGGTGGGGGTGAGGCCGGCGTCGCGCATGGCTCGCAGTGTGATCGGCCGGGCCACGGTGGACGGTGCGCCGGGTTCGAGCGAGCGTTGCAGTGCCTCGTCGAGGAAGGCGATGGACATGCCGAGCTCGACGTTGACGCGCTGAGCTGCGACAGCGAGCTGATCCAGGTCGTGGCCTGGCCGCGCTGATCCTGCTGGGCGGCGCGCTCGGCGACCGCTACGGCCGCAGGCGAATCTTCCTCGTGGGTATCGCCGGGTTCACCATCGCGTCGATCATGTGCGCGGTCGTCCCGACCATGAGCTCACTGATAGTCGCCCGCATCCTGCAGGGCATCGGCGGGCCTCGTCGCTCTCTCCGCAGCGAGGGCAGCGCGATCAGTACTGAACCGAGGGGTCGCGTGCCCGCATTGCGGCACGTGATCTAGCTATCCATGCTGGCCCGGCCAGCGCGTCGGAAGGTGACGTGTGACCGAAACCAAGATGAGCGGCCGAACGATCTGGATGCGGAATCTAGCGGCACCGCTGCGAGCCTTTCTGCGAACTGAGTCCGGCAGCGCCGGCGTGCTCGTGGCCGCCATCGTCGCCGCACTGCTCTGGGCCAACATCGACCTCGGCTCCTACGAAGCCGTCTGGCGCACCCAACTGTCCCTGCGCCTCGGGCACCTCGAGCTCTCCCGCGACCTGCACACCTGGATCAACAGCGGCTTGATGACGCTGTTCTTCCTGGTCGTCGGCCTTGAGGCGCGGCGCGAGTTCGACCTCGGCGACCTACGCGACCGGCGACGTTTCGTGCTGCCCAGCGTGGCCGGCGTGGTCGGCATGCTGATCCCGGTGCTGATCTTCCTGGTGATCAACCACGGCGGGCCGGGCGCGCATGGCTGGGGCGTGGCTATGTCGACCGACACCGCCCTCGCGTTGGGCCTGCTGGCACTGCTCGGCCGGGGCGTGCCCGACCGGGTCCGGATCTTCCTGCTCACCGTGTTCGTGGTCGACGACTTGATCGCACTCATCGTCATCGCCCTGGTCTACAGCGACGACATCAAAATGATGCCCATCGTGGTGGCCGTAGCGGCGTTCGCGGTCATGCTGGCCATCCGCGCAGCCGGCGTCCGACGTGGCTCGGCGTACGTGCCGGTCGCCATCGTGATGTGGGGCGCGCTGCTGGTCAGCGGAGTCGACCCGGTGGTGGCCGGACTGGCCATCGGGTTGACCGCGTTCGCCTACTCTCCCGGCCGAGCTGAGCTCGAGCAGGTCAGCGGGCTGTTCCGGTCGTTCCGTGAGCAACCGACGCCCAAGCTCGCGCGTACGGCTTCGATCGGCCTCGCGAATACGCTATCGCCCAACGACCGCCTTCAGCGCATCTACCACCCTTGGTCCAGCTACGTCATCGTGCCGCTGTTCGGCCTGGCCAACGCTGGCATCAGCATGGACGGTCCGTTCCTGGCCAAGGCGTTCGCGTCGCCTGTCACCTGGGGCGTGCTGCTCGGGTATGTCGTCGGCAAGCCGCTCGCCGTGATCGGCACCTCGGCCGGGCTCACCTGGATCTCACACGGCCGCATCCGTCCGGCCGTGGGCTGGGCGGGCGTGCTCGGCAGCGGCACGATCGCCGGTGTCAGCTTCACGGTGTCGCTGCTGATCGCCAGCCTGGCCTTCACCGGCGACCAACTGGCCGAGGCCAAAGTCGGGGTGCTCAGCGCCGCGATCGTATCCTCAGCGCTGACCTGGACCGCGTTCCGCGTCACCAACATGTTGCCCAAGGACAAGCGCACCCGGGCGCTCTTCGGCGACATGACGGAGCTGATCGACCTCATCCCAGGGGTCGACGAGAAGCAGGACCACGTCCGCGGCCCAGCCGGTGCGTCGGTAACGCTGGTGCAGTACGGCGACTTCCAGTGCCCGTACTGCGGGAAGGCCGAGCCAGTCGTCCGCCAGTTGCTGGGCCACGCCGACCTGCGTTTCGTGTGGCGTCACCTGCCTCTGTCAGACGTGCACCCGCAAGCCCGGCTAGCAGCCGAGGCCGCCGAAGCAGCGGCCGCTCAGGGCAAGTTCTGGCAGATGCACGACCTGCTGCTCGACCACCAGGACAAGCTGAACATCACTGATCTAATCAAATACGCCGGCGACCTCGGTCTGGATCAGAAACGCTTCCACGACGATCTGATAAGCCAGGCCCACGCCGGCCGCATCGAAAGCGACATCGACTCGGCCGACAACAGCGGAGTGTCCGGCACCCCGACGTTCTTCATCAACGGCCGCCGCCACTACGGCGCCTACGACATCACGGCCTTGACCGCCGCCATTCGTATGGCCCGAGCCCGGGCCCGCCTCGGCCGCGAGGCACCAGCGACCCGTAAATAAGCGCGTTCCGTTGGCTCGACAGCACGCCGGTCGGCCGTCAGATCCTGCCGCGCGAACTCTTGCCTTGACGCGAAGCGATGGGAGCGTCAAGAGGATCCGAGACGTCATCCTGATCGACCGCAGGGTCTACCTGCCCGTGTCGTGGACCGATGACCGGGACCGCTGCCAGGCCGCCGGCGTCCCGGACGAGGTCGAGTTCGCCACGAAATCCGCGTTGGCCGCCGACATGATCACTGCAGCCGTCGACGCCGGCGTGCCGGTGGCGTGGGGCCGCCCCGAACCAGGCCGCCGGGCCCCGCTGTCGATAGCGACGTGGTGCAGGAGTACACGGCGACCCATGGTTCAACCATGAGCCTGTTCCCGCAGGCCCACGACTGGACCAAGGCACGCGAGGACGCGGGCATGGAGACGGACAGCCACGAGGATATGCACGCTGGCGAACTGGAGACGTCACTGCTGCTCCACGTCGCGCCCGAGCTGATCCGCGACGGCAACCAGAACGCCGACTGGACCGCGGACGACCGCCCGCACCTGCTCACCCTCGGCATGGCCGCATACACCACTAGGGCGTGTCTCCTGGATCTTGGGGTGCGGTTCGGCTATCCATGTCTGTCGTGAGTGGGCGGTTCGAGCTGACCGATGTCGAGTACGCGCGGATCGCGCCGTTGCTGCCGGCGATGACGCGGCAGCGTGGTGGGCGGTGGCGTGATCACCGGCAGGTGATCAACGGGATCGTGTTCCGGGTGCGCACCGGGGTGCCGTGGCGGGACGTCCCGCAGCGGTACGGGCCGTGGAAGACGCTGTACAAGCGGTTCACCCGCTGGCAGGAAGACGGGACCTGGGCGCGGATCGAGGCGATGCTGCAGGCCGACGCGGACGCTGCTGGTGATCTGGACTGGCATGGCAACGCCGATTCCACGATCGTGCGCGCCCACCAGCACGCCGCCGGTGCCCGTAAAGGGGGCTGAGCAGTCGTGACGCAGCGCGACGGGAAGGACTCGGCAAGTCGCGTGGCGGGTGGACCACGAAGATCCACACGGTCGGTGACGGGCGGGGCCGGAACCTGACCAGCCACCTGACCCCGGGCCAGGACTCCGACACCCGCGAGTTGGTGCGGCTGCTCGACGACGTGGCCGTGGCCCGTCCCGGCGGGATCGGCCGTGCGCGTAAGCGGCTGGACTCCCTCTCGGCGGACAAGGCGTACAGCTCTCGCGGCAACCGCCGTGCGTTGCGGGCCCGGCGCATCCCGCACGACATCCCCGAGAAGGACGATCAGAAAGCCAACCGGACGCGGAAAGGATCACGCGGTGGCCGCCCGCCCACCTTCCGCCCGCACCGCTACCGGCAGCGCAACACCATCGAACGGCTGATGAACCGGCGCAAGCAGTTCCGCGCCGTGGCCACCAGGTACGACAAGCTCGCCTGCCGCTACCGCGCCACCGTGCAAATCGCCGACATCCTCATCTGGCTACGCGCGAAACCAGACCGCCCCAAACCATGATCCGGGAGACACGGCCTAGCGGCGCCATCGGTCGGCCCTCGCTCGGCACCGTCGAGAAGGGCAAGGCCGCACTCGACAGCCTCAGCCGCTCGTTCGACGAACACCGCCGGGCCCTCGGTATCTGATGCCGGCCGGCTGCCGGCGTGCCTGGTCTCGCATGATGCTTGACAGCATCGGCCTCACCTGGTGCTGTACGTGATCACAACGAGGCTGGCCGACCAACGGTCTCGGCGACCATGGCGCGGCATGCGTCCGCTCATAGCCGATGAGCGCGAACACCACGCCCGAGCCGTCCAGGGCTTCTTGTGATTGAGGATCGCCCGTCCGGATCAGTTCACGCAGAGGCAGAAAGGGTGACCTGCCGGGTCGAGGAAGACCCGGAAGGACGTACCGGGCTGGTGCGGGTGTTTGGTTGCGCCGAGATCGAGCACTTCCGCCTCGGCGGCATCGAGGTCGTCAACGATCACATCGAGATGCATCTGCTGGGGCGGCTCCTGGGTTGGCCACACCGGCGGCATGTACCCATTTACCTGCTGGAAGGAGATGCACTGACCGTACTCCGCGCGAACCTCGGCCCAGTCGGAGGAGACGTCGACCTTCCAATCCAACATCGCGCCGTAGAACCTTGCGAGCGCACCAGGATCGGGACAGTCGATGACGATGCTGGGGAAGCGAGCGATGGCCATGCCGGCCATGGTACGGGCGGTTGCGGACGATCCACGTCCGGACTGCGTCGGCGACGTGCGGCGCTGCGGCTCGCCGAGACGTCCGTCCTGCCGCGTGTCGCGCGCGAAGATCACCCGGGGCGGCCCGGCGCCGTCGGCGAGGCGCTCAGCCACCATGTCGTGCCCCAGAATGTCGCCGGCCGCGATCGCTCCGTAGCTGCTCGTCCAGTCGTGGTGGCCGGGTCAGCCGGTCATGGCGGGGTGCAGCCAGGAGACGATGACGCCCGCCTGCTGATCCCACCGGGCGGGTCAGATCGGTCGTGACCAGGGGTCGGGCCAGGGCGTCTCCCTGGGGCCGTCGACCGGTCCGCCTCGGCCAGATTGATTCGCGTTCCCCACAAGCCTGGAAGAAAGCAAGCCTGGAAGAAAGCTGGAACTCGGATGTCCACCCTGCTTCGCATCTACCTTGTCCGCGGCGTCATCGCGATCGCCTGGGCCGCCGGCTTCTCGGCCGTCAACGACTCGCTCACCGCCACCTCCGTCATCCTGCTGATCATCTACCCGCTCATCGATGTGGTGGCCTCGCTGCTCGACGCCCGCGAAGATCCCGGCACGCCGGCCCGTAAGCTGCAAATCTTCAACACCACGCTCAGCGCCCTGGCGGCTCTCGCCCTCGGCCTGGCAGCCATCAGCGGCATCGGTGCCGTGCTATTCACCTTCGGCGTCTGGGCCATCGTCTCCGGCATCGCCCAGTTCACCGTCGCCATCCCCGCCGCAGCCCCGAGCTCGGCCAGTGGCCGATGCTGATCGCCGGGGCCCTCTCGGTCATCGCCGGAGCGACGTACCTGCCCCCCGCCCTCGGCGACGCCCCCAGCCTCAGCATGCTGATCCCCTACACCGCGGCCGGCGGCGTGTTCTTCGCCATGCCAGGCCGCGAGCCTGGCATGGCGGCAGCGCCGGCGGGCCGTCCAGGCCTGATAGACACATCAGCGGTGGCGGCAGGGCGCAGCATGCGCCCTGCCACCACGTCGTCGCTCCCGCTTATGGGCGTCTGGCTCGTCACTCGGATGAAGCAGGGCGCCATGATGCTGCACGCCCGGCTCCCGATTGCCGTGCTCCCGTGACCGGCTCCGTAACCGGACGTTGGGCCGAACCAGAGCCGGCACCGCATTCCGGCTCATCCCGTTGGCAGGCGGCAGGGATTGAACGGCGTGTCCTTCCAGGTTTTCAGCGGAGCGTCCACTCCTGTTAGATTAGGTGGCGAGTGATCGGGAACGAGGGAGACCAGACGATGGCAGGTGACGACGACATCTCCGGGTGATACCCGGAAGTGATCGGCTACTGGCAGGCGGGCAGGAGCACGCCGCCGTGGCCGCGATGTCGTCCACCTGTTTCCCGCCGGGCGGTGTTGGTACGCCCGCGTCTCACCCGAGGTTTCCCACATGTCCGACGCTTTCGTCGTCTGCTCGAAAATGTCTTTCTCCTGGCCCGATGACACCCCCGTCTTCCACGACCTGTCCTTCACCCTCGGCGGCGGTCGCACCGGCCTGGTCGCCCCGAACGGCGCCGGGAAGAGCACACTGCTCAGGTTGATTTCCGGCGAGTTGCGACCCACTGCGGGGACGGTCTCCGTCAATGGTGTGCTCGGCTACCTGCCGCAGAACCTGCCCCTCGCCGGCGACCCCGCACCGCCGAGACGCACCGACGGCACACCGGCTCTGGGATCTGCCCTGACCGTGGCCGAGGTCCTGGGGATCGCCCCGGTGATCGCGGCGCTGCACGCGATCGAGTCCGGGGACGCGAGCGAGGAGCATTTCACCACGGTCGGCGACGACTGGGACATCGAGGAGCGAACCCGGGCACAGCTCGACCGGCTCGGCCTCGAGGACGTCCCGCTCGACCGGCGCCTGCACACCCTCAGCGGCGGCCAGGTCATCTCCCTCGGTCTGGCGGCACAGCTGCTGAAACGGCCTGATGTCCTGCTGCTCGACGAACCGACCAACAACCTCGACCTCGAAGCCCGGCACAAGCTCTACGGCGTGCTCGAGGATTGGAACGGCTTCCTGCTGCTGGTCAGCCACGACCGGGCGCTGTTGGACCGCATGGACCGGATCGCCGAACTCGGCCCGGGCGAACTCCGGTTCCACGGCGGGAACTTCACCGCGTACGAGGAGGCCGTGCGCGCCGCGCAGGAGGTCGCGGAGAAGAACGTCCGCAACGCCGAGCAGGAGGTCAAGCGGGAGAAGCGGGAGATGCAGCAGGCCCGCGAGCGGGCCGACCGCCGGGCCAGCACCGCCGCCCGCAACCTCAAGAACGCCGGACTCGCGAGGATCGTCGCCGGGGGTCTGAAGCGCTCCGCGCAGGAGTCGGCCGGGCGGTCCAACGAGACGCACGCCGCCCGGGTCAGCGAGGCCAGGGCCCGACTCGACGAGGCGGGCCGCGCACTGCGTGACGAGCAGAAGATCTCGCTGGAACTGCCTGGCACCAACGTTCCGGCCGGACGTACTCTCTTCCTCGGCGAACGGATGCAGGTCCGCTACGGCGAGCGGGCCCTCTTCGCCGGCGACGGCGTCGATCTGACGATCCGGGGGCCGGAGCGGTTCGCGCTGCTCGGCCCCAACGGCGCCGGCAAGTCCACTCTGCTGCGCCTGATCAACGGCGATCTGGAGCCGGAGGGTGGGCAGGTGAAGCGGGCCGCCGGCCGGGTCGCGTACCTGTCCCAGCGGTTGGACCTGCTGGACCTCGACCGTACCGTGGCGGAGAACCTGGCCGCCTCCGCGCCCGGGCTGCCCGAGGCGCAGCGGATGAACCTGCTCGCCCGCTTCCTGTTCCGGGGCGCCCGCGTCCACCTGCCGGTCGGGGTGCTCTCCGGCGGCGAGCGGCTGCGCGCCACCCTGGCCTGCGTCCTGTTCGCCGAACCAGCGCCCCAACTGCTGCTCCTGGACGAACCAACCAACAACCTCGACCTGGTTAGCGTCGGCCAACTGGAAAGCGCGCTCGGCGCCTACCAGGGCGCGTTCGTCGTGGTCAGCCACGACGAACGCTTCCTCACCGACATCAGGGTCCACCGCTGGCTGCGGCTCTCCGAGGGTCGCCTGCTGGAGACTAGCCCCCCGGACGTCGACTGACTCGCGTTCGGACGCCCCGGTCCACGCCGTCCGGCGTGGAGCGAGACCGGTGCGATCTCCTGACCTTTCCCCACGCCCGCGACGGCGGCACTGGCCGGCGGGCGAAAAGACGATCTCCATGGTGGTGTCTGTCGCATGTCCACGTCCGCCCTGCTCGCCCACGACCTGGTCCGCACGCTCGGCACCCGCCGGGTGCTCGACGGCGTCTCCCTCACCGCCGCGCCCGGGCAGCGGATCGGACTGATCGGCGAGAATGGCACCGGCAAGTCCACCCTGCTGCGGCTGCTCTCCGGGGCGGACAAACCCGACGCCGGCACCATCGTCCGCCCACCGGAACTTGGTTTCCTGCACCAGGAGATGCCCTTCAACCCGGCTGCCACAATCGCCGACGTACTCGACGACGCGCTGCGCGAGGCCCACGAGGATCTCGCCGAACTGGACCGTCTCAGTGGCGCGCTGGCCGACACCCAGCAGGACGCGCCGGAGTACGCCGACCTGCTCGCCGCGTACGGCGAGCGGCTCGACCGCGCGCAGGCCAGCGACGCCTGGGACGCCGACCGGCGCGCCGAGATGGTCCTGGCCGGTCTCGGCCTCGGCGGGCTGCCGCGCGAGCGAACGCTCGCGTCCCTGTCCGGCGGGCAGCGCGGCCGGCTCGCGCTCGCCGCCCTCCTGGTACGGCGGCCCACGGCGCTGCTGCTCGACGAGCCCACCAACCACCTCGACGACGCCGCCGCGACCTTCGTCGAGGAGCAGCTGCGTGACCTTCCCGGGGTCGTGGTGGTGGCGAGCCACGACCGGGCATTCCTCGACGCCGTCTGTACCGACCTGATCGACCTCGATCCGTCGGTGGCCGGCCCCAGCCGCTACGGCGGCAACTACACCGACTACCAGGCCGCCAAGCGGGCGGAGCGGGAACGCTGGCAGCGGCGCTTCGCCGAGGAGCAGGAAGAACTCGCCGAACTGCGCCAATCCGTCGAGGTGACCGCCCACGAGGTGGCACCGGGCCGCGCCCGGCGCGACAACGAGAAGATGGGCTACGGACACACCGCCGGGCGGGTACAGAACCAGATTTCACGACGGGTGCGCAGCGCCGCCCGCCGCCTTGACGAATTAGAACGTGAGCAGGTCGGCGAGCCGCCGGAACCGCTGCGGTTCCGGGTCACCACGCTCGCCAGCACCACCGCCGAGGGGATCCTGGTGTCCATGCGGGACATCCGCGTACCCGGCGGGCTCACGCTCGACCACCTCGACGTGTCCGCCACCGACCGGCTGCTGGTCACCGGGCCGAACGGGGCGGGGAAGTCGACACTCCTCGCGGTGCTGGCCGGTCGCCTGAAGGCCACCGGTGAGCTACGCCGGCGGGGTGAGCTGCGGGTCGGCCTGCTCACCCAGGACACCGTCTTCGACCGGCCGGACCGTACGGTACGCGAGACCTACGAGCTGGCGCTCGGCGCCGAGCGCGCCGACTCCGTACCGCTGCTCTCGCTCGGGCTGCTCAGCTCAGCGGACCTGGACCGGCCGGTCGGCCAGCTCTCCGTCGGCCAGCGGCGCCGGCTCGCCCTGGCGCTGCTGGTGGCCGACCCGCCCCAGCTGCTGCTGCTGGACGAGCCGACCAACCACCTCTCGCCGCGGCTCTGCGACGAACTGGAGGAGGCCCTGGGCACGGGACCCGGCGCGATCGCGGTCGCCAGCCACGACCGCTGGCTGCGTTCCCGCTGGCCAGGTCGCGAGCTGCGCCTGTCACCTCAGCGCGGCTGATCGGCGGGCGTCGGATCGGGCCCGCCGGCAGGTCCCGCATCCTGCGCGGCGGCGAGAAGAGGACGAAGGGCAAAGCGCCCCGGCACCGAGCACGGATCCACAGCGCCGCCAGCGGCCCCAGCCGCGCACGGAGTACGCCACCGCGGAGCGCGATCAGGCCGCAACAGATCCACAGATGCGAGCGAGCCGAGAGTCAACGCCAATGACTGCAGTCGAGGCAGGACGACATCGGGAACGACGCGGTCGACGGGAAGCCGCCACAACGCGAGTCCCTGTAGGCCAGGATTGGCGGCAAGCAGGTCCGCAAGGCCGCGCCGGTGAGCGACGACCCGCAGCCGGCGAAGACCGCGGAACGCGGCCACGGGCGTGAGGTCGAGAACCTTCCGGCTCTCTCCAAGGTCAAGGGCCTCCGCATCAGGGCTCAGCTGCTGCAGCGGGGCCAGGTCCGCCAGGTGATAGAGGCCGGCGACGCTGAAGCGACGCAGGCGGGGGAACCAGCGCAGGAACCGCGGCTGCCGCTCGTATCCCTGAATCTGCCGCCCACGCCGAGGGGGCTGTCGTGGGTAAGGCGCGGAGCAGTCGCGCGACTGTCACCCACCAGCAGGTCGTTCAAGCTCAGGCCGCAGCGGGCTCGGACGCCCGACGGTCCGCGCCGCGGTACAGCCAGGTGTCGTCGGGCTCGTCACCCGGAGTGAGGATTGCGATCACCGCCGCGCCGCGGTCGAGCAGGGCCTTGCGGTTCACCACGGCCACCACGACTGCCGTCGCGACGAACAGCCACATGTCCCACGGTTGGCATCGGGCCAGACGCGGCGGCGATTACTGTAGCGACGATGCCGCCGGTGTGGATGGTCGTGGGGCGCGACTGGTCGACGTCACCGCTTGCGATCACAGAGCGGCCATTGTTATCGAACCGCTGCCAATCGATACTGTGACTCCCGTCCTGGGGGACGGTGCTTCCGGTGCCTCGTCATGGTCTTGGCGTCCCTGACTCCGTCCCTCGGCAGTGGCGTTCGTCGCCGCATCGGCGGGCGTCGGTTCGGCCGCATTGGCCGCCGTGATCGCCTTGCTGGCGTCTTGCAGCCACGTCGACATGGCGGGGCAAGAGGTCCGATGAGACCTCCCCCAGTCGAAGGGAATTGTGTTCGTCGAGGGTGAGGGAGCAAGCTGCCTCGCCCCGGCGTGCGCCCGGGCTCTCCGCGGCGGCCTGATCCGCAGCCAGCCGGCTGACTACGTCGTCACCTTGGCCAGGAGGGCGGCCAGCGCCGGGTTCTGGTGGGTGGTGCGCCACACGCAGTGCAGCTTCACCGTGCCCTCCTCGATGTCCCTGACGTCGAGGAACGCGAGGTTCTCCAGGCGCAGCGCCGAGGCCGACCGGGGTACCAGGGCCACGCCGAGATCGGCGTTGACCACGGACAGCAGGGTGTGCACCTGGCTGATGTGCTGGACGTACCGGGGGGCGACCCCCGCCTGGTGGAAGGCCGCGACCACCAGTTCGTAGAAGTACCACGCCTCCGACGGTGAGTAGGTCACCACGTCGTGCTCGGCGATGTCGGCCAGCTCCGGTGGACGGCCGAGGCGGGTGAGCGGGTGGTTGCTGGGCGCCGCCAGCACCAGCGACTCGGTGTGCACCAGACGGGACGCCAGCAGGTCGGACCGGGGCACCTCGCGGACCAGCCCCACCTCGATCTCGTCGGCCAGGATCGCGTCGAGTTGCGCCCGGGTGACCATCTCGGTGAGCACCAGGTCGACGCCGGGCAGGTGCTCGGCCGCCGCGGCGATCCAGCGCCCCAGGACCGTCAGGGCCGACACCGCGGTGAAGCCGATCCGGATGGATCCGGCCGTCCCGTCGGCGACCCGTCGCGCGTTCAGTGGGGCGGTGGCGGCGAGGGTCAGCAGCCGCCGGGCCTCGTCGAGGAACACCCGGCCGGCGGGGGTGAGCGCGACGCCGGTGGAGGTGCGCTCGAACAGCACCAGGCCGGTGCTGCGCTCCAGTCGCTGTATCTGGCGGCTGAGCGGGGGCTGCGTCATGCGCAGCCGCAGCGCCGCCCGGCCGACGTGGCCCTCCTCGGCGACGGCCACGAAACCCCGCAGTTGATCAAGCGTGAACATCACACCTCCAGGGGTGATGCCGGAAAGGTATCAGGTTATGCCCAACTTGTGTTGGACGGGTATAAGCGGAGGTGGTTAACCTCGCGCTCACCTACTCGAAACAGGAGTTGAGCGTAATGACGCGTTACACCCCCGAAGAGCTTCAGCGCGCGCTGGGGAGCGGGTTGCTGTCCTTCCCGGTCACCCACTTCACCGACGAGCTGCAGTTCGACGAGGCGGCGTACCGCGACAACCTGGCCTGGCTCTCCTCGTATCCGGCGGCGGGTCTGTTCGCCGCCGGCGGCACCGGCGAGTTCTTCTCCCTGACCCCCGAAGAGGTCGGCCGGGTGGTCCGTGCGGCGGTCGAGGGCAGCGGCGGTGCCATGCCGATCCTCGGACCGGCGGGCTACGGCACGGTACAGGCCGTCGAGATGGCCCGCGACGCCGAGCGGGCGGGCGCCGACGGGATCCTGCTGTTCCCGCCGTACCTGACCGAGGCGAGTCAGGACGGCCTCGCCGCCCACGTCCGGTCGGTCTGCGCGGCCACCTCGCTTGGCGTGATCGTCTACCACCGCGCCAACGGTGCGTTCGGCGTGCCGACCGTGGCGAAGCTCGTCCGCGACTGCCCGAACCTGATCGGCTTCAAGGACGGGGTCGGCGACATCGAGCTGATGACCCGCCTGTACGCGACGGTGGGCGACCGCCTGCTCTACATCGGCGGCCTGCCCACCGCGGAGACGTTCGCCCTGCCCTACCTCGAACTCGGCGTCACCACCTACTCCTCCGCGATCTTCAACTTCGCCCCCGAGTTCGCCCTGGACTTCTACACCGCCGTGCGGGCGCAGGACCGTTCCGGCGTCTACACCCGGCTCAACGAGTTCGTGCTGCCCTACCTGGAGATCAGGAACCGCAAGGCCGGCTACGCGGTGTCGATCATCAAGGCCGGCATGCGGGCCGTCGGCCGTTCGGCGGGCCCGGTCCGGCCGCCGCTGACCGACCTCACCGCCGACGAGCTGAGCACGCTCGCCACCCTCATCGAGAAGGTGGGCTGACCCATGACCTCCACGGATGCCAGCCCCACCCGGGTCGACCCGGCCCTGACCGGCGCCATGCTGATCGGCGGCAGTGCCGTCCACGGCGGCGCCGGCGAGGTACGGGCGGTGGACCCGCGCACCGGAAGCCAGCTCGAACCGTCGTACGGGCTGGGCGGCGCCGCCGAGGTGGACCGCGCCGCGGAACTCGCATGGGCCGCGTTCGACAGCTACCGCCACACCGACCTGGAGACCCGGGCCGCGTTCCTGGAGACCATCGCCGCCAACATCGAATCCCTCGGCGACGCCCTGATCGACCGGGTGCAGGCCGAAACGGGCATCCCGGCGGCGAGGGTGCTGGGCGAACGCGCCCGCACCTGCAACCAGCTGCGCCTGTTCGCCTCGGTCGTCCGCGAGGGCAGCTGGCTCGGCGTACGGATCGACCCGGCCCAGCCCGACCGGACGCCGCTGCCGCGGCCGGACATCCGCCAGCGCCGCATTCCGCTGGGGCCGGTGGCGGTCTTCGGCGCAAGCAACTTCCCGCTGGCGTTCTCGGTTGCCGGCGGCGACACCGCCTCGGCGCTGGCTGCCGGCGCCCCCGTCGTGGTCAAGGCGCACGAGGCCCACCCTGGCACTTCCGAGCTGGTCGGACGGGCCATCCAGGCCGCGGTGCGCCAGCACCGCCTGCCCGAGGGCACCTTCTCGCTGCTGTTCGGCGACGGTCCCGGACTCGGCGCCGCACTGGTCCGCCACCCCCGGATCAAGGCGGTGGGCTTCACCGGGTCCCGCACGGCGGGGTCGGCCCTCGTCGTGGCGGCCGCCGCCCGTCCCGAGCCGATTCCCGTCTACGCCGAGATGTCCAGCGTCAACCCGGTGATCGTGCTGCCCGGCGCCCTGGCCGCGAAGGGCGCCGAGCTGGGCATGGCGCTGATCGCTTCGGTCACCACCGGCGTCGGCCAGCTGTGCACCAGCCCGGGTCTGGTTTTCCTGCCGGCCGGTGACGGCTTCGACGAGTTCGTCACGGCGGCCGCCGACGCCGTCTGCACCTCCCCGGCGGCACCCATGCTCACCGCGGGCATCTGCGCCGCCTTCACCGAGGGCGTGGACCGGCTGGCCGCGATCGAGGGCGTGACCGCCGTGGCCCGGGGCGCCGAGGACGCCACGATCGCCTCGGCCGGACGTGCCGGGATCTTCGTCACCAACGCCGCCACCTTCCTGGCCGACCCGACGTTGCACGAGGAGATCTTCGGCGCGGTGACGGTGGTGGTCCAGGTCACCGGCAGCGAGCAACTACGGGAGGTCGTCCAACGGTTCGACGGCCAGCTCACCGCCACCGTCCACGCCGCCCCCGGCGACCACGACGAGGCGCGGCGGCTGCTGCCCCTGCTCGAACTCAAGGCCGGCCGGGTGCTGTTCAACGGCTGGCCGACCGGGGTCGAGGTGGGCCACGCCGTGGTGCACGGCGGCCCCTTCCCGGCCACGTCCGACTCCCGCACCACGTCCGTCGGCACCCTGGCGATCGACCGGTTCCTCCGGCCGGTCAGCTACCAGAACATCCCCGCCGAGCTGCTGCCGGCCGACCTCGCCGACGACAACCCGCTCGACCTGCCGCGGCGCGTCGACGGACGACTCGGACGGCACTGACCGATGGCCCCCGCCGGACGAGCAACCTCCAGGAGGTGTGAACCATGACAACCCGCACCCTGCCACCGGGCAGCGGCTCACCGGTCGTGACCGAGATGCGGGTCGTGCCGGTCGCCGGTCACGACTCCATGCTGCTGAACCTCAGTGGCGCACACGGGCCGTTCTTCACCCGCAACATCGTGATCCTCACCGACACGACGGGCCGTCTCGGCGTCGGCGAGGTGCCCGGCGGACCGGCCATCACCCAGACCCTGCAGGACGCCCGCGACCTCGTGATCGGCCGCCCAATCGCACACCACCACGCCGTCCTGGACGCCGTCCGGCGCCGCTTCGCCGACCGCGACGCCACCGGGCGCGGCATGCAGACGTTCGACCTGCGTACCACCATCCACGTGGTCACCGCGCTGGAGGCCGCGCTGCTGGACCTGCTCGGGCAGTACCTGGAGGTCCCGGTGGCCGCCCTGCTCGGCGATGGCCAGCAGCGCACCAGCGTGCCGACCCTGGGCTACCTGTTCTTCATCGGTGACCGCAACCGCACCGACCTGGCGTACCGGGGCGAGCCGGAGGCTGCCGACGACTGGCTGCGGCTGCGGCACGAGGAGGCGCTGACCCCGGAGGCCGTCGTCGCCCTGGCCGAGGCGGCCCAGGCCCGCTACGGCTTCCGGGACTTCAAGCTCAAGGGCGGCGTCCTGCCCGGTCCCGTGGAGGTCGAGGCGGTCACGGCGCTGGCCGCCCGCTTCCCGGACGCCCGGATCACCCTCGACCCGAACGGTGGCTGGCTGCTGAGCGAGGCCGTCGACCTGTGCCGCGGCCTCCGCGACGTGCTCGCCTACGCCGAGGACCCGTGCGGCGCCGAGGGCGTCTTCTCGGCGCGCGAGGTGATGGCGGAATTCCGTCGCGCCACCGGCCTGCGCACCGCCACCAACATGATCGCCACCGACTGGCGCGAGCTGGGCCACGCGATACGCGCCAACTCGGTCGACATTCCCCTGGCCGACCCCCACTTCTGGACCATGAACGGATCGGTGCGGGTCGCCCAGCTCTGCGAGGCGTGGGGGCTGACCTGGGGTTCCCACTCCAACAACCACTTCGACGTGTCGTTGGCCATGTTCACCCAGGTCGCCGCCGCCGCGCCGGGCGACATCACCGCCATCGACACCCACTGGATCTGGCAGGACGGTCAGCGGCTCACGAAGAACCCGCTGACCATCGCCGACGGCGCCATCGAGGTTCCCACCGCACCCGGCCTCGGCGTCGAACTCGATCTCGACCAGGTCGAGGCGGCGCACGAGCTGTACCTGAAGCACGGCCTCGGCGCCCGAGACGACGCGGAGGCCATGCAGTACCTCATCCCCGGCTGGACCTTCCACCCCAAGCGTCCGTGCCTCGCCCGGGACTGACCCCCACCACCCCCTGAGAAGCTCACTGAGGAGCCGTCATGAAATCTCCCGTCTGGTCCCGCACGACCTCCCGCCGGCGGCTGCTGGCCGGCTTCGCCGCGCTGGCCGTGCTGCCGGTCGCCGCCTGCTCCGGAGTGCAGGGCGGCAAGGACGCCGCGGGGGGCAACTACCCCACCCGCGCCGTGCAGTTCACCGTCCCGTTCGCGCCCGGCGGCAGTAGCGACCTCATCAGCCGCGCCGCCGCCAAGGCAGCCGAGAAGCCGCTCGGCCAGTCGGTGGTCATCACCAACAAGCCCGGCGCGAACGGAGCGGTCGGCGACAAGGAGGTGCTGGCCTCCGCCGCCGACGGCTACACCGTCGGCCTGGCGGTCAAGTCGCTGTTTGCCATCACGCCGCTCGCCGTCAAGGACCCGACCGCCATCCAGGTCGACAACATGGAGATCGTGGCGACGCTGAACCAGGAGGACTACGTCCTCGTCGTCAACGCGGCCTCTCCGTACCAGACCCTCGAGGACCTGCTGAAGGCCCCCACCATCCGGTACGCCACCGCCGGCGTCGGCACCGGCGCCCAGCTGTCCCAGGCGCTGCTGTTCAAGGCCGCGAACGTGAAGGCCACGGACGTGCCGTTCGACGGCGGTGCGCCGGCCACGACCGCCCTGCTCGGCAACCAGGTGGAGGCCCTGTCCGCCTCCCTCGCCGAGACCATGGAGCAGATCAAGGCCGGCAAGCTGCGCCCGCTGGCCGTCTTCTCCGAGAAGCGGAGCACGTACCTTCCCGAGGTGCCCACCGCCAAGGAGAAGGGCTTCGACGTCGTAGTCGACCAGCGGCGATTCATCATCGCGCCGAAGGGCCTGCCCGAGGACGTCTCGAAGGCCCTGAACGACGCCTTCGCCGAGGCCCGCAAGGACGCAGCGTACGACAAGTTCCTCAAGGACAACTACATGGAGCGCTGGGAGGTCTCCGACGAAGAGGCGCGCCAGCACCTGAAGGACGCCGCCAAGCAGTACGCGGACCTGACGGCGAAGTTCCAGCTCACCTTCGGTTCGGGCAAGTGACCGCAGAAGAGAGCGCGACACCCGGTGAGCGTGCCGTCGTCGACGGCACGCCCCCGGTTACCGAGCTGCCCGAGGGGGAGATCCCCTCGGGCGGCCCGGGCCACGCGGTGCTGGCCGGGGTCGTCCCCGTCCTGCTCGGCCTGGTCACGATGTGGCTCGCCAGGGACCTCGGCCTCGGCACGCTGACCGACCCGGGCCCGGGTCTGTGGCCGATGATCGTCGCGGTGCTGGTGCTGCTCACGGGTGTCGGCATCCTGCTCAGAGCCCGTCAGGCGAGGGACACCGAGGCGTTCACCCGGGGCGCCGTCGTGGTGGTCATCGCCGCCGCCAGCCTGGCCCTGTACGCGTTCCTGTTCGAGCTCGTCGGCTTCGAGATCCCCACCGTGCTCCTGCTGGTGCTGTGGCTGAAGTTCTTCGGCAACGAGAGCTGGCGCACCACTGCGGTCGTTTCGGTGGTGGCGACGGCGGCTGCGTACGCGCTGTTCATCACCGCGCTCGGGGTGCCGCTGCCCCACCTGATCGCCATCTGACCGACCTGGTCCGCCCGACCGCTTCGAGGCCGAGAGGAGATCCGCCATGGACCTAGCCCCCGTGCTTTCCGGGTTCGCGGTGGTGTTCGAACCACAGAACCTGCTGTACTGCCTGATCGGCGTGACGCTCGGCATGCTGGTGGGCGTCCTGCCAGGTCTCGGCCCGGCCGCCACCATCGCCATCCTGCTGCCGATCACCTACGGCATCGAACCCGCCGCGGCGGTCATCCTCCTCGCCGGCATCTTCTACGGTGCCCAGTACGGTGGGACGATCACCTCGGTCCTGCTGCGGCTGCCCGGGGAAGCCTCGTCCGTGGTCACCGCCATCGACGGCTACCAGATGGCCCGGCAGGGCAAAGCCGGCTCAGCCCTGGGCATCGCCGCGATCGGCTCCTTCATCGGCGGCACCGCCTCGATCATCCTGTTGACCCTCGTCGCGCCCTTCGTCGCCAACTTCGCGCTGGAGTTCGGACCGGCCGAGTACAGCGTCCTCGCCCTGATCGGCATCTTCCTGGTCGCCACCCTGGGCAACGGCACACTGATCAAAAGCGTCGCCGCGGGCGGTGTGGGGCTCATCCTCGCCACCGTCGGGCTCGACCCGATCGTCGGCACCGCCCGGTTCACCTTCGGCAGCGACCAGCTGGCGGACGGAATCGACTTCGTCATCGTCGCGATGGGGCTGTTCGGCGTCGGCGAGATCCTCTACAACCTGGAGCACCGGCTCCGGCCACAGCCCGCCGTACTGTCGTTCGGACGGGCCATCCCGACCCGCCTCGAGTGGCTCCGGTCCCGGCTGGCCATCCTGCGCGGATCGGTGGTCGGCTTCGTCCTCGGCGTGCTCCCCGGCGGCGGCGCCACCATGTCCTCGCTCGTCGCCTACGCCGTGGAGAAGCGCTCGGCCAAGGATCCGTCCCGGTTCGGCAAGGGCGCGATCGAAGGGGTCGCGGGCCCGGAGAGCGCCAACAACGCCGCCGCGACGTCGTCGTTTATTCCGCTGCTGACCCTCGGCATCCCGGCGAACGCGACCATGGCCGTGCTCTTCGGCGCGCTGCTGCTGCAGGGCATCCCGCCGGGGCCGCAGCTCATCGTCGACCACCCCGACGTGTTCTGGGGCGTGGTCAACTCCATGTACGTCGGGAACATCCTCCTGCTGCTGCTCAGCATCCCGCTGATCGGGGTGTTCGTGCGGCTGCTCCGGGTCCGCGCGGCGATCCTCGCGCCGCTGACCGTGCTCATCACCATGATCGGCGTGTACAGCATCCGGAACAACGTCTTCGACATGTTCCTGGTCGTGGCGCTCGGCCTGGTCGGGTACGGGATGAAGAAGCTCGGCTTCGAGCCCGGCCCGTTCGTGCTCGCCTTCGTCCTCGGGGAGTTGCTGGAGTCGTCCTTCCGCCGGTCGATGCGGCTCTTCGGAGGCGATCTCACCGGCTTCGTCGAGCGCCCGGTGTCGGCCGTGCTGGTCGCCGTCTTCGTGCTGACCGTGGTCATCGTGCCGGTGCTGCGCGCGGTCCGTGGCCGGCAGGCGGCCCGCGCCGAGCGGGAAGTCGTCGGCGTCTGACCCCGATCGCCCCACGTCTGGAAGGAAGAGAAATGGCAGTCCTGCTCGGCTACGTGCCGACTCCGCAAGGCGAGGCGGCCTTCGCCCGCGCCCTCCAGGAGGCCGCGCTGCGTTCGACCACGCTGGTGGTCATCAACTCGGCCCGGACCGGCGCCCTCGTCGACCCGGCCCTGGCCGACGACGCCGAGCTGGCCCGGCTGCGCGCCGCGGCCGATGCCGCCGGGGTTCTGGTGGAGATCCGCCAGCCGGTCGCCGAGCACGGCTCCGCCGCGGACGAGCTCATCGACGCGTCGGCCGAGGAGGGCGTGGACCTGCTTGTGATCGGTCTGCGCCGCCGCTCCGCGGTCGGCAAGTTCGTGCTGGGCAGCAGCGCGCAGCGGGTGCTCATGGAAGCCCACACCCCGGTGCTCGCCGTCAAGGCATAGGCCGGGCGCCGGACACGGCGACCAGAGGAGAGACGACGTGCAGGGCGTGCTGACGGGTTTCGCCGTCATCATCACCGTCATCGCCGTCGGCTACGCGCTCGGCCGCGGGGGAGTGCTGGGGCCTGAGGCGGCGACCGTGCTCTCCCGGGTCGCGTTCTTCGTGGCGACGCCGGCGCTGCTGTTCGAGACCGTGGCCCGGGCCGACGTCCACGCGGTCCTCTCGTCCGCCCTCGTCGTCACGGTGGCTAGCACCACCGCCGTGGCGACCCTGTTCGTGGTCGTCGCGAAGCTGTGCTGGCACCGCTCCGTGCCGGAGGCGACGATCGGCGCCCTGGCCTCCTCGTACGTCAACGCGGCGAACATCGGCATCCCGGTCGCGGTGTACGTCCTCGGTGACGCCTCGTTCGTCGCGCCGATCCTGATGTTCCAACTGGTCGTGATGGCTCCACTCGCGTTCGCCGTGCTCGAGCTGACCACGGCACGGCGCAGGCGGTCGCTGGTCACGGCAGTGACCCAGCCGCTCACCAACCCGGTCACCGTCGCCTGCGCTTTGGGCCTCGTGGTCAGCCTGACCGGCTGGCTGCCGCCGGAACCTGTCCTGCGACCGGTCGAACTCGTCGCGGCGATGGCGGTTCCCGCCACACTGATTGCCTATGGCATCTCCCTGCACGGCGCGCCGGCGCCCGGCGCAGGAGACACCGGGCGCGACGTCCGACTCGCCGTCTTCCTCAAGACGGTGGCCCAGCCCGCCATCGCCTACCTCGTCGCCCGCTTCGCGATGGGCCTGCCGCATCCCCTCGTGCTGGCCTGTACGGTCACCGCGGCGCTACCGACCGCGCAGAACGTCTTCGTCTACGCGATCCGGTACGGCCGGGGCGCGGTCCTGGCGCGCGACTCGGTGCTGCTGTCGACCGCGGCCGCCGTACCCGTGCTGGTCGGCGTGGCGGTGCTCGGGAGCTGACCCGCCCCGCCGGCCCTGGTGCCCGGCTCCTGCCGCCGGCTACCCGAGCGGCCCGACCTCCCGCTCGATGGCGGCCCGCAGCTCCGGCCCAGCCAGCTAGGAGTCCCCTGAACAATCCCGTTTGGCGGTCCTGGCGTCGGTCGTGGTGACGGGGAAGGCTTCTCAGTAGGCCGTCATGCGGCAGTGAGGTCACAGCGTGGTGCTGGACAACGAGCTTGCCTTCCCCGTCATGGGGGATTGTTGGACCAGATCTGGCGCCAGATCTCGCGCGGGAAGCCGGTGAACGCGAGAGGTCCTCTCTGGCGTCGGCGAGGTGTTCGGCGGCGGCCGGGAACTTCGCCTCGATCGTGGTCACGACCCCAGGAGCGGCTAAACAAGGAGATCCGCCGCCGCACCGACGTTGTCGGGATCTTCCCCAACCGGGCAGCGATCATCCGCCTCGTCGGCGCCGTCTTGGCCGAGCAGACAGACGAATGGACTGAAGGACGCCGCTACATGGGCCTGGAACTCCTGGCCAAAGCCCGCCTCATCGTCGTCCAGCCCTATCAACACGACACCGACCAGACCGACCCGACACCGATCGCCGCTAACATCAGACCGGATCCCGCGACGGCCGTCTCCTACACCACCAGCGCGGACGTGACCTGACCCTCACCGCTCTGACCTGCGCAAACCCCCCAGGCCAGGCGACATAGAGCATCGTCGACTGGTGCCAAAAAACGGCTAAGCACTCCGTGTGAAGCAGGACGCTGCACCCACGCTGACCTGCGAAAACGTAGAACCGCAGGTTGGCGCCGGTGCCGTTGAGTGCTGTTCGGTGCCGTTGGGCGCGGTTGACCGCCGTTGAGTGCACCCGCCTGCTGCCATCCTGCTCCCCCGAATCTTGGTCCCCGTGGCAGGCGGCCCGGGTCAGCCGCACCAGGGTTGTTTCGACAGACGTGCGCCCGTGCGGATCATGGATGGGGCGTAGTTCCGGCCTCGCCTGCAGCCGGGCTCTCGCCTGGTCCCGTGCGGCCAATGGTTCCGACCCCCTCCCAAAACTCGGATCACGCCGCCCCGCCCTGGCGGCGAAGGGCCGGCAAGGTGCATGTGAGGCATCGCACATGTTGGCTCCGCCCAAGCGTCCGTTACCCGGAAGGGAACGCCAATGTGGTGTGATCTCAAGGCATGAAGGTCAGGGTCGTCGGTGCCGGTGTTGTGGGCTTGACCAGTGCACTCCGTCTGGCGCAAATCGGTCATGAGGTCGACGTAGTTGCCGCGAGGATGGGGAAGAGCACCACATCGTCGGTCGCCGCGGCACTCTGGTATCCCTACCGCGCCTACCCCGAGGCGGACGTAACCCGGTGGTCGGCGACCACCTACCAGGTGCTGCGCGGCCTGACCTCCGATCCGTCCGCCGGCGTGCGAATGCGCCTCGGGCGGGAGTTGTTCCGTCGGCACACGTCCGACCCGTGGTGGCGGGATGCGGTTCCCGAGCTGGGTCGGGTTACCGTCGAGCGACTGCCGGCCGGCTACGTCGACGGTTACGAACTGAGCGTTCCGGTGGTCGACATGGCGGTGCATCTGCCATGGCTGCTCGGTCAGTTGCAAACGGCGGGGGTCGCCGTCCTGACGAGGTACGTGGATGATCTAGCCGGCGCCTTCGAGGACGTCGACGCCGTGGTGAACTGCACCGGGCTGGGTTCCAGGGAGTTGATCCACGACGAGACCCTCACACCGGTGCGGGGACAGGTGATCGTCGTCGCACAGTTCGGCCTGACCGAGTGGCTACTCGACCAGAACGATCCCGAACAACTGATCTACGTCGTACCCAGGAGTGACACCGTGCTGCTCGGCGGCACCGCCGAGGAGGGCGACGAGGATCTAACCGTCAGGCCGCAAACGAGCGCCGAGATCCTGAAACGGTGCATCGAACTCGTACCCGCGCTCGACAAGGCCCGCATCCTCAGCCACCGCGTGGGCCTACGTCCCGGGCGCCCGGCCGTGCGGCTGGAAACAGAGTTCACCGACCGCGGTCGGGTAGTGCATTGCTACGGCCACGGTGGCGCCGGAGTCACAGTGTCCTACGGCTGTGCCGAAGATGTCGCCGAACTCGTGTCGGGACTGCCCTGACCCGACCTTGACATTGGTAGACCGCAGGTGACGATGGCGGTTGCCGGGTGGGTGACATGTCCTCGTTGGGTAGGCCGTCCGGGTGGCGCTCGCTTCGGCGACGGTCGGCCTGGTCGTGGCACGGTCGCCGGCCCTTCGCTGACTCTCTTATAGGGACATGATCGTCTCGGCGTCCATCAAGACTGGAGCAGGCTGCGGCGCTGGGACGGTAGCCAGCACCGTGCCTTCGAGGAGCTGATATTCCAGCTCCTCGAGGAGGCACCGCCGGGGTGGCGGACCGTCAAGACGGGAAACCCTGACGGTGGTGTGGAGTGGTACGACATCGCCCCAAACGGCACCGTTCATGGATTCCAGGCGAAGTTCGTCGGCAACGTCGATGATCTGACTCCGCTGGCAAAGGAGAGTCTCCGTACCGTCGGCGCCAACCGGAGCTTCCGTGATGTCGTGGGCTCACGTTCTTCGCCCCCTTCGAAATGCCGGACGCCGCACCGCGGACGGCAACAGGAACGGCGCGAAAAGAGTGCCCGGCAGCGCTGGGACGACACGGTCACCAGCTGGAAGGCTGCCCTTCCGGGGACCGGCGACATCGACGTCCGGTTCGTGGGTGGGGGCGCGCTGCTCGACCGGTTGACGAAGCCGGGCAACGAGGGCCGGCCGGCAATGGGTACATATTCAGCTTGAGGTGACGGCCTGGGGCAGCCATGGTCCAGTGGTGAACAGTTGTTTGAGCACGTCGAGGGCGTCGAGGCCGTGTTTGGCGGCGGTGGACAGGTAGGAACGCAGGGTGGCG